>JBEVXV010000861.1:0-1702 GCA_040505915.1 Sedimenticola sp.
TTTGCTGTGACAACCTCCAATACCCTGCTGGCTTTTCATCTACCTGTGGTGCTGGTTATTGGCTCAGTAGGCGTCTATTTTTACTCTCCATGACGTAACTTCTCAACAATCCAGTGCCGACGGGTTGTTCCCAGAGGCGTGTGCTCTCCGACCCCGTGCTCGAGAGGTGCACGGAATTATTGAGAAGTTCTGATGCTGCTGACAGAGGCTGCGTTTCATTGGTAAGGTTAATGCTGGCTCGTGCAGACAATATAAGGAAAATTAACAGTGATAGAGGGACAGAGAAGATTCAAAGTAGGGTTGAGCTTTCCCGGAGAACACAGGGAGCTGGTAGGTCAAGCAGCAGAATCATTAGAGGAAGCCTTTGGCAGGGAGTGTGTACTCTATGACCAATTTCATGAAGCTGAGTTTGCCAAGCCTAATCTCTATGTTCATCTTCCTGGGCTTTACAAGGATGAATGCGATTTAATTGTTATCTTTCTATGCAAGGAGTACAGCGCTAAGGATTGGTGCAAGATGGAGTGGCGGGCAATTTCCAACCTGATTAGCGAAAGAGATGATGAGGATATCATGCTGTTTCGTATGGACGATGTTGATGTGGCATCCGGGGAAATTGCGGGGCTCTATAAGGGGGATGGTTATCTCGATATCAACAACCATAGTGGCGCAGAGGTGGCGGGTTTTATCTTTGAAAGATTGGAGATAAACTCACCCAAAACGCCGACTGATTCACAGTCACTTGGCAGCCACCTGAGCGATGACGAGAAAAACAAAAGCATAGAAAAATATAGAAGAAAGATAAGAGGAGAGGTTCGTGGTCTGTTGGAAAAGCCCCACCTTGTCGGACTGCAGAAAGCCATTAGTAGAGAAATGGGTGGTGATGTAACACTTGATGAGGTGGTGCTTTACCTCTGTCGTCCCAGCAAGGATGAAATAGAAAATACAATTAGCTTGCTACATCGTGCAGTGGATGCAGAACTTACCGTGCAACAACATGCGGGGAAAAGTGGTGCAATAATGAAATCTGTAAGCGATAGTGCTGCCGATCTTCTTGGCTGGGTGGTGACACTTGCAGTCAAGGATGATTGGGTCGTTAGTAACCACCGTCACTTTGAGCTGGACAGCAAACAGTGTTGCCTGTGTGTGCCCAAGCTGACCGAACTCGGTTTGAATATCGCCTATGCAAGGTTGGTGAATGGGCAGGCAAGGTTTGGATCAGCTAAAGGCCTCTCTGTGACATCAAGAGATGGGTTGAATGATTGCGATCTACTCGAGGCTGGAACTACCCCGGAAAATTTACTCGATACCTTGCAGAAGGAGCTTTGGTTAAAACTGTTTCCTAAGGTAGCCCCACCTGAAAAACTCACTGAAGATGCGGCGACAACAATCAACGATGAAATCTGGTCAAGACGTGACACGGGAGACGAAGACCACTATCTGGTTCTCCATGTCAGGAATGCCCAGGAAATTAACCAGTCGCTCTACAGCCAGCTGATAAAAAAGCTACCCAACCTGCGAGTGCTCTCGATGGCGATTGAGTCTGATGAGAACATACTGATAGTTATGGAGGGGCGCTTAATGACACAGGTCAGAAGGTTTCTCGAAATGATCAGGAAATACCAATGAAAACCCGAATCCCCCCCGGTACCAAGACCACCCTCCCTAAGTTCGGCTCCTGGCCGGAGACAAGGCATAAATTCGG
>JBEVXV010000862.1:0-3328 GCA_040505915.1 Sedimenticola sp.
GGAATGACGATCAGTGTCAGCGCCGTAGAGACCAGCAGGCCGAAGATCAGTGCCACGGCAAGACCGCTGAAGATCGGATCGTCGAGGATAAAGAAGGCGCCCGCCATCGCCGCCAGAGCAGTCAGCACGATCGGTTTGGCGCGTACCACGGCGGAGCGGATCACCGCTGCCTTAAGATCCTCACCACTGCGTACCTGCTGATTGATAAAGTCCACCAGCAGAATAGAGTTGCGGACAATAATCCCCGCCAGGGCGATCATGCCGATCATCGAGGTAGCGGTGAACTGCTTGTCGAGCAGCGCATGGCCCGGGAGTATGCCGATAATGGTCAATGGAATCGGTGCCATAATCACCAGCGGCACCAGGTAAGAGCGGAACTGCGCCACCACCAGCAGGTAGATCAGTATCAGCCCCACCGAGTAAGCGAACCCCATGTCGCGGAAGGTCTCGTAGGTCACCTGCCACTCACCGTCCCACTTCAGGCTGTACTCATAGGGGTTGTCGGGCTGTGTGATAAACCACTGGTCGATCTTGCCCTGGGCCTGGAGTTTGTCGGAGATGGAGAAGAGGCCATAGAGTGGACTGTCGGTCTCCCCCGCCATATCACCGGTGACATAGACCACCGGCAGCAGATCCTTATGCTGGATAGAGTTGCGACGCTTGCTTGCCACCTGCTCAACGATCTCAGAGAGGGGGACCAGATTGCCGTTTTGGCTCTTCAGTTTTAGGGAGAGCACCTGGTCCAGATCGGCTTTGTCCGCCTCGCTGAACTCCACCCGGATGGGTACGGCGTACTTCAGGTTGTCACCGTGAAGATGGCTCATATCCTCACCATTGAGCACCGTGTCCAGCGCCTGGGTGACGCTGCTCTGAGCGATGCCCAGTCGCGCTGCCTTGGTGCGGTCCACCTTCAGCAGAATCTTCTCCGCGGGGTACTCCACCGAGTCATCCACATCGATGATATCTGGGGTCTCTTGATAGCTTCTCCGCACCTGCTTTGCCACCTCGATCTGTCCTGCATAGTCGAGACCATAAATTTCGGCCACCAGTGGGGATAGCACGGGTGGGCCGGGGGGGACTTCGACAATCTTGGCGTTGCCGCCATAGCGTAGCGCAATCTCCTGAATGGGGTCGCGTACTGCCAGAGCGATCTCATGACTCTTGCGTTCACGCGCCCCCTTATCCACCAGATTGACTTGGATATCACCAAGGTGAGCCCCTTTGCGCAGATAGTACTGGCGTACCAGTCCATTGAAACTGATGGGGGCTGAGGTACCGCTATAGACCTGGTAGTCGGTTACTTCCGCCACACCACCGAGGTGGTTGCCGATCTCGTTGAGCACTCGGGTGGTCTGCTCCAGGCTGGTTCCCTCCGGCATATCGAGCACCACCTGAAACTCCGATTTGTTATCGAAGGGCAGCATCTTTAGCACGACCGCTTTGTTCAGTGTCAGGGCAATAGAGGCGGCAATCAGCAGCAGGATAGAGACTAGCAGCAGCCAACGCATGACGCGGGCTCTGCCTGAGCCGAGGAAGGGGGTCATTACCCGGCGGAAGAAACGCGCCGACAAACTGTCATCGCTCTTCTCTTTAGCGTGTACTACCAAATGGATGGCAGAGTTGCTTAAGGCGCGGTTGGTCAGCCATGGGGTGAGGATAAATGCCACCATCAGGGAGATCAGCATACCCATGCTGGCATTGATCGGGATTGGGCTCATGTAGGGGCCCATCAGTCCACTGACAAAAGCCATCGGCAGCAGAGCGGCGATAACGGTAAAGGTGGCGAGGATTGTGGGGCCGCCAACCTCATCGACTGCAACGGGTATCGCCTCCAGCAGGCTCTTTCCCCCCATGGCGAGGTGGCGGTGGATATTCTCCACCACAACGATGGCATCATCCACTAGAATACCGATGGAGAAGATCAGGGCGAAGAGCGAAACCCGGTTAAGGGTAAAGCCCCATGCCCAGGAGGCAAACAGGGTGATGGCCAGTGTAACGACCACGGCGGCACCAACAATCAGTGCCTCGCGCCAGCCGACAGCGATGAGCACCAGCAGAATCACCGAGGCGGTGGCGAATACCAGTTTAGTGATCAGCTTTTTTGCCTTGGTGTCGGCGGTTGCACCATAGTTGCGAGTGATGGTGGCCTCAACCCCTTCAGGAATAAATGTTCCTTTAAGCTGCTCAAAGCGGTTGATTACAGCGTTGGCGATATCAACGGCGTTGGTCCCGGGTTTTTTTGCTACTGCAATGGTGACTGCCGGGCGGGTACCCATAAAATTAAGCCCTTTAGTGCTACCCTGGGGACCCGCTCCCAGCCAGACATACTGCTCCGGCTGGTCGAAACCCTGCTTAATGGTGGCGACATCCCGAAGAAATACAGGTTTGCCGTCGTGGCTGCCCACTACCAGGTCACTGATCTCTTCGGCGCTGGTGAGAAATGTACCTGCCTGAATCAGCAGTTCACGGTTGTCGCGGGTGATGGTGATGTTGTCACGGACGCTATTCCCCGCCTGCAGGGCAAGGCGCAGGCTGGCGTGGTCGACACCGTAACCGGCGAGTGCCTGCGGGTCGAGCAGGACGCTCACCGCCTGGGTGGGTTCACCAATGGTGTAGATATTACGCGTGCCGGAGACACGCTTCAGCTCAGCTTCGATGGCATGGGCCACCTGCCCCAGTTCATAAGCGCCGGTAGCATCATTATTAGACCAGAGGGTAACAGAGACGATAGGGACATCATCGATCCCCTTTGGCTTGATGATCGGTTGACCGACACCGAGATTCTGCGGCAGCCAGTCGAGGTTGGAGAAGATTTTGTTGTAGAGCCGGACAATAGCGTCGGTGCGGTTCTCGCCCACCCGATACTGTACCGTCAATACTGCCATGCCGGGCAGTGAGTTGGAGTAGACGTGTTTAATCCCTTCGATCTCAGAGATCACCTGCTCTGCCGGGCCAGCGACAAGATGCTCGACCTCAGATGGGGCGGCGCCAGGGAAGGGGATAAACACGTTGGCGAAGGTGACGTTGATCTGTGGCTCCTCCTCCCTTGGCGTTACCATAATGGCGAACAGCCCAAGAAGTAGTCCCACTAACGCCAGCAGCGGCGTGATTTCAGTGGTGAGGAAGTGTTTTGCGATACGGCCAGAGAGTCCCATGCTAGTCATCTGAACGCTCCGATAACTGCTGTTTTAACTGTTTGCCTGCGGTGATGGGGTCGAGAGCCACCTGCTCTCCCGCCTCAAGTCCGGCAAGCACAGAGATCAACTGCTCCCCTACTTTTCGGCCAACCCGTATGTGCCGTAGCGAAAGATGACCGTTGTCGCCAACA
>JBEVXV010000863.1:0-87440 GCA_040505915.1 Sedimenticola sp.
AGGTAACTACGATTAAGCGCAATCTGACAGGGCGATGAACCTCCAACCAATGACACCGCAACCACTAAAGCAGAACCACCTGCCGACCGCTCTCTGGCTACTGATAGCGATCCTCCCCCTTCTTTCGCTCCTGAGTGCCTGTGGCAAGCCGGATCAGCCAACGATCGGCCTCTATCTGGCTATTCAACGAGGCGACATTGATCAGATTGAGCGTCATATTGCCTGGGGAACAGACATTAACGGTATGGACCCAGACGGTAGACGGCCGCTTCACGTCGCCGCAGGTAGGGGACGCCATGTGATATCCAATCTACTGATTAACAACGGCGTTAAGATCAATGCTATTGACATCGAAGGTAAAACAGCCCTCTACCACGCAGTGCTTTCAGGCCGAACACAGATAGCCCGGTTGCTAGTAGAGCAGGGAGCTGATCTGCAGCCGGATGAGCTGCTGGATGCCGTGATCATTGAGCATGTGGTAGATCGAGACATCATTCCACTACTGCTTGAGTGGGGAGCCGACATCAATCACCGGGAAGCCAAGGGCATGACACCGCTGCTACTGGCTATCGGTGAGCGACAGCGGGTACTGGTAAAATTTCTAATCGCCAACGGAGCCGATGTTAACGCCGAGAGCGACAGAGGTGTTCGCCCTCTCGACTTGGCCGTTAACCTGCAAGCCGGCGATATCATACGGTTATTGCACCGCAATGGTGCCCGTGGCTCGAAAAAAACAGAAGAGTAGTGACCTAGCCTCGTGCTTCTGTTAACTTTCGACTATTAAGCAGGTACGGTACCTATCTAGATTATTGTAACTATTCAGCTAGCCCTGTTTTTGGGTTGTTTCTACCAGGGGTCGGAGTCGATTGCGTCAAGATGGGTGGAAAATGCACCTTTTTACGGCGCAATCGACTCCGACCCCAAGCCCAGCTGAATAGTTACGATTATTTTTTATTTGCGGCGGCAGCGCCCACCAAATCAGGACAAAACTCATGGCAGCAACTGTTGACGAACTTACCATCAACTACAGCGAAGATGGTGTTGACGTGGTCAAAGAGCTGGACAAGGTCATTCTTACCAAGGGTGCCTGGTCCACTGTAATGTACCGCTATCAGGAGTGGAATCGCACTAAGGAGGAGTACAGTCCCGATAAATACAGTATTCGCCGTTATCAGAAACGTAACGGTGAATTTATGCCAAAGTCAAAATTTAATATCTCCAGCGAAAAACAGGCTAAAGCCATTATTGATGCACTACAGGGGTGGATCAAAGAGTAGGCCGATAGCTGGCGGGGTGGGACAGGTTAACTTCCGGCCCACCCCGCCATAGTGGCTAAGAGCCGGTTACACACCTCTATTTGAAACCGATCATAGCGGGCCAATCGGCGAGTTGCGAGAGGATGTCTCGATCACGTTCATTGTAAGCGGGATCAATCATCATTTTTGCCAGGGTCTGACGATACTCACTCAAGGTGATACTTCCTCCAGCGTCAGCGAGGGTCAGGCGCTCCCGCCGGTACTCCTCCCACTGCGGCTTCTCGTCTCCAGAGAGCGTCTCCGGCCAGTTTCTCGCCCGATAACGAAAGAGCATCTCTGGCAGACGCGAGTCATCAAAACTCATCCCCAGGGAGGCTAGAGGTACTGGCTCTGTCGTCCTGAGACTATCCATGCGCCGCCGATCTCCACGACTAAAAAAGCCGCCACCGTAAAGGTTCTGGTCCGGGTCCGTGAGTGGCTCAAACTCCCTTGCCGAATGCACTGCACGGATCTTCTCTGCCAAGTCCGGCGCACTACGCAGCTGCTGCAAGTGACGCCGTCCTGCATCTCGGTCAATCTGCCACCGCTCAGCCACCTCATCACTCATGGTGTTGAGCGGAACTACGGCGGGGCTTTTGTTGAGGTGGATAGTCTTGAGAGGTATCCGTTCCACCCCTTCTGGCAGCTGATCCCTCGGAGTAAACAGTCGCTCAGCAATCTCATCCTGATCGAGCTGTAGTAGTGGCGCCGGATCATGGCGCAGATCATAGACGATCACACCATTAGGGTTGGTGGGATGTTTCGCCAGAGGAGCAACCATAGCGATACAGCCCAAGGCCGCCGGATACATCGACGAGACATGGAGCACCGGCTCCATCTTTTGCAGATTCAGCAGCTCCCCCACCTTGCGCTTGTCTCGCAGGCGCAACAGGTACTCAAACAGGCGTGGCTGTTTATCCCTGATCAGCTTCGCCATGGCGATGGTGGCATGGACATCGGAGAGCGCGTCATGAGCCGCCTCATGGGCGATACCGTTTGCCTCAGTCAGGCGCTCCAGCTTGAACGTGGCGACCTCACTATCCTTATGGGTAGGCCAGACGATCCCCTCCGGCCGCAACGCATGGGTAAGACGCACCATATCGATGATGTCCCAGCGTGAATTACCGTTCTGCCACTCCCGCGCATAGGGGTCGAAGAGGTTGCGGTAGAGACCGTAGCGGGTGAACTCGTCATCGAAGCGGATAGAGTTGTAACCAACCCCACAGGTGCCAGGATGGGCCATCTCCTGATGGATCATGGAAAAGAACTCCGCCTCATTGACACCCTTCTTCCGTGCCTGTTGGGGAGTAATACCGGTTACCAGACAGGCACCCGGTTGCGGAAGCATGTCATCCGCCGGTTTACAGAAAACCATCAGCGGCTTGCCAATAACATTCAGCTCCTCATCGGTACGAATACCGGCAAACTGAACTGCCCGGTCACGGCGCGGATCTATGCCCCAGGTCTCATAATCGTGCCAGTAAAAACTCAGTCCCATATCTCCGCCACAAACCGGTAGTTTAAAGTTGCCATCTTACGTTGCTTGCTAAACTCATCCAACCACTGCCAACGATAGCGTTGATGCATACAGACAAGCTCCTAGGAGCGTACAAATTTTGTTAATTGATCAAAGTCCCTGAGTTGATGCTTATCCAGCGCCTGAGATAGCATGTCTAATCCCAGTCGGTCCCAGTGGTCAAACACTCTCCTGGTTCGATAAACCGCTTCGACCATCACATCATCAAGCCGTTTTTCCTGCCCCTGCTCCTTCGTGCCCCGCTTAAGCTCTTCCGTAATCTTTTTTGTTTCAGGGTGCATAATGAGAAGAAATCTTTCGAGCCAGATTAAGCTCGTAATGCTGTGCAGATAAAACACTAAATCCTTTACCGCAATGTAGTGATATTTGAAGCAGCTGTAGGTGAGCAATTTACCCATATAGTGTTCGATACGTTCATTATAAGCACCTTCAAGAATATGCCGCTGCTCTATGTAGCGATCAATCAAGGGGGAAATAACTTCTGCATTAAGTGATTCGCTCTCATTATCTAAATCGATACCATAAGCATCAAAAATTAATTTTAGATAGTTCTTATAGATGGATTCATCGTTAGTTCGTAAGTTTTTAAATCGAAAGAGCAGCATTACCAAGGTGGTAGCGGCTGAAGAGCGCTGGTCAGGTGGTATCTCAAAAAATTGCTTTACCAGTTGGGTGTGATTCTGTGGATTGGCAATACGCTCAACCTCCTCCACCAACATCTCCTCAGGACAAACCTCACTCTCAGAGTGAAAGTAGGAGCGCACCCTTTGAGCAAAGTAAAGCATCAGATAGATTCGTCCAACCATAGGATATTGTGCTGTATTGGCAAGCAGGAGAAGAACCTCTCTGATCTCATTTCTGTATTGAAAATAGGGTTTAAGTATTTTGCTATTGGGCAAGTGATCCATCTTTTTTGAATAGCCCTCAATAATCTTTTTTTGTACCTCTACAAGTTCAGTGCTCTTTTGGCCCAGCAGGCACATCCTCGCTGATTCGGGACATGAAAGATCTATAATCAACTCGACCTGACCAAAATTGTCCGTAAGCTTGCGTGGGAAATTCTTACAGGTCTCACCCAAATTTTCCCCGCCAAACGATTTGTAAATTTCACATAAACGATTAGCATCCAGGAAAAAGCAGTCACCATTCACTTTCATCTGAAGACTGGCGTAGCTGCTTTTAGAGCCATTATTCTTTATTCGCTTGATACCCTGCTGAAATATTTTTGAGCCATCAGGGATCCCTTGGTGAAGCCGCTTTAGGTTCAGAAAGGTTTTTTTATCCACCATGATATCCCAGTCATGACAGCAATCGTTTGGACATTTATCACCAATGCATCTGAATTCGGTGGCATACCGCATAGTAAGGATACTGTTTTTTTTTCCGCTTTCACTCATTTCACAGACTCCTTCTAAACCGTTCAACATGGTCTTACTGACAACATACACTGTTGTATATGCCATTCAAACACAAAGGGGGGCAGTGGTGTAACTATTTAGCGGGTGCTCGGACATTTAAACCAGGGGCAATAAAAAAGCCACCCCGCAAAACGGGATGGCTTTTTAAACAGGGCAATATCGCCGTCTAGGCTTAGATCTTCTCCTTGATACGGGCTGCCCTACCGGTCAGGCCACGCAGATAATAGAGCTTGGCACGACGAACGTCACCACGACGCTTCACCTTGATCTCAGCAATCGCTTTGCTGTAGGTCTGAAATACACGCTCAACACCCTCACCATGAGAGAGCTTACGAACGGTAAAGGCAGAGTTTATGCCACGGTTGCGCTTGGCGATACACACACCTTCAAAAGCCTGCTGGCGCTCACGATCACCCTCTTTAATCTTTACCTGGACAACAACGGTATCGCCCGGACCGAACTCTGGAACCTCTCGGCCCATCTGTTCTGCTTCAAGCTCCTGGATAATGTTGCTCATGGTCGTATGCTCCTGTTATTTCAACTGGCGTCAATCTGCGCCTGTATAAACTCGTCAAGTAGTATCTGTTCTTCACTGGTCAGTTGCCGATCTTCTAGTAGATCCGGCCGCCGTATCCAGGTTTGTCCCAGCGCCTGCTTTAGCCGCCAGCGACGTATCTTTTCATGATTACCGCCCAGCAGTACCGAGGGTACCGGGTCGTCATCAAAAACTTCGGGCCGCGTATAGTGCGGACAGTCGAGCAATCCATCGCTAAAGGAGTCCTGCTCGGCGGAGTCCGCATCCCCGAGTACGCCGGGAAGCAACCTGATCACCGTATCCATCAGCACCAGCGCTGGCAGCTCACCGCCGCTCAAGACATAATCACCAATGGACCACTCTTCATCGACATAGCGCTTTATAAACCGCTCATCAATCCCTTCATAGCGTCCCGCTATCAAAACCATCCCTTTACGTCCGGAAAGCTGCCTGGCTACCGCCTGGTCGAGCTGTCTACCCTGGGGGCTCAGATAGGCCACGGTTGAACCCGGAGCCGCCTGACGTACACTTTCTATCACGCCTTTCAATGGCTCGATCTTCATCACCATGCCAGGACCACCGCCATAAGGGCGATCATCTACAGTACGATGTAGATCACTGGTGTAGTTCCGAGGATTCCACAGGTGCAGATCCGCCAGCCCTCTCTCCAGCGCACGGCCAGTAACACCTTCGCCCACCATGGCTTGAAACATCTCTGGAAACAGGGTCACCACATCAAAACGCATGGCTATACCTAAAAGTCGGGATCCCAATCGACGGTCATAATACCCGCCTGCAGGTCTATCTCACCGATGACGCTGTCGATAAAAGGGATCAACCTTCGATGATCACCCTCGACCACTATCACGTCGTTGGCTCCGGTCTCGAACAGGTGATCCACTCTACCCAGCTCAACTCCATCAACAGTCCGAACTTCAAGCCCTTCCAGATCAGCCCAGTAGTATTCATCCTGATCAATCTTCGGTAACTGACCTCGAGGCACCCCGATATCAGTTCCTATCAGCTCCGCCGCAACATCACGGTCATCAAAACCGCTCAGCTTGGCAACGACGCCTTTGCCCTGCTCCCTGCCAGACTCCAAGTCAAACAGCTGCCACTCCCCTTTTCTATGGAGGTACCAGTTTCGGTAGTGCAGAATGCCGCCTCTTGGCGAGGTGTGGGAGAATATTTTAACCCAACCGCGAACACCGTAGAGGCCAGAAATGCGACCAAGAATGACCCAGTCGCTCTCTTCATTCACTGCTGGCGATTTATCCATATCACCCGCTTTGCCAACCCCTGATCCCGACATTTTTTAGTTGGGCCAGGGCCTGAAAAGGCTATCAGGCAGCCGCCTTGGCGGCGTCCTTGATCAGCTGACTAACGCGATCACTGGCCTGAGCACCCTTAGATACCCAGTGATCCACGCGAGTGCGGTCGAGACGCAGACGCTCCTCACCACCGGTAGCGATAGGATTGAAGAAGCCCAGACGCTCAATGTAAGCACCATCGCGTGGTTTGCGGCTATCAGCCACAACAATATGATAGAACGGCCGCTTTTTTGCGCCGGTCCGTGCGAGACGAATTGTTACCATGTCCTACCCTAAATTTTATGTAAGTTAATCTGCCACACACCACCCGACATCAACCGGCTGGAGGTAAACAGGGCATTTTACGCGATTCGGAGGAAAAGTGAACCCCTTTTCCCACTAATTTTTCCTCACCTAGAGAAACGGCTGGAAGTGCTGACTTAGCAAGGGGGTGCTACTAAAACTTAAACTGGAAATTACTATCATCCCGGCATAAGCCGGGGTCCAGCATTCGAACACAGTGGTGAGCTTCAGGAGCCTGTGCCGGAGTGACGAGCGGGGCATTGTACCGCAGAGGCCTAAGTCGATCACGTAAGCCTATGGGAAAATCACACAGTTTTTCGCCGCAATCGATTCCGGCCCCCAGCAACAACTGAATAGTTACCCTAATGACTCAGAAGGAAAAGCCCCCCCCCGGAGGCATACCGCCGGGCGGCATTCCACCCCCTGGCCCGATCTTACCCTTGAGACCGCGCATCATCTTCGCCATGCCCCCCCCTTTCATCTTCTTCATCATCTTCTGCATCTGGGTGAACTGCTTCAGCATCTTGTTCACCTCCTGCACCTGGGTACCGGAGCCGAGAGCAATGCGGCGTTTCCTTGCCCCTTTGATAACATTAGGAAAACTTCGCTCTTGAGGCGTCATGGAGTTGATAATGGCGATAGTGCGGGTAACCTCCTTATCATTGACCTGATTCTTCACATGATCGGGAATCTGACCCATTCCAGGCAGCTTGTCCATCATCGAACCCAGGCCGCCCATCTTCGCCATCTGCTCCATCTGCTCACGAAAATCCCCCAGATCGAACCCCTTACCCTTCTGCAGCTTCTTTGCCAGCTGCTGAGTCTTTGTGTGGTCGACCTTGCGCTGCACCTCCTCCACCAGGGAGAGCACATCGCCCATACCCAGTATACGGGAGGCCATCCGCTCTGGATGAAAAGGCTCCAGCGCATCTGTTTTCTCACCAACACCGAGGAATTTGATCGGCTTGCCCGTAATCTGGCGAATGGAGAGGGCGGCGCCTCCCCGTGCATCACCATCGGTCTTGGTGAGTATGACGCCGGTCAGGGGCAGCGCCTGGTCAAACGCCTTGGCCGTATTGGCAGCATCCTGCCCGGTCATGCTATCGACCACAAACAGAGTCTCGACCGGCGTGATGGCAGCATGCAGCTCTTTGATCTCCCCCATCATCTGTTCGTCGATATGGAGGCGGCCGGCGGTATCAACTATCAGGACATCCTTGAACTGCCGCCGCGCCTGCTCAAGAGCGGCGCTGGCGATAGCCAGCGGTTTCTGCATGACATTACTGGGGAAGAATTCGGCATCCACCTCCCCTGCAAGGGTTTTCAGCTGCTCAATAGCGGCCGGGCGGTAGATATCACAACTCACCACCATCACCGATTTCTTGCCGTTCTCTTTCAACCAACGCGCCAACTTGGCCACGCTGGTGGTTTTACCCGACCCCTGAAGACCCGCCATGAGAATGACTGCGGGAGGCTGTGCCGCCAGATTGAGGGATTCATTGGCCTCCCCCATCACTTTGATCAGTTCGTCATTGACGATTTTAATCAGCACTTGCCCTGGGCTGAGGCTATTCATCACCTCTTCACCCAGCGCCTGCTCACGTACTTGGTCAACGAAGGTACGCACCACAGGCAAGGCGACATCCGCCTCCAGCAGTGCCATGCGCACCTCGCGCAGGGTCTCCTTGACGTTATCCTCAGTCAGTCGGCCCTGGCCACGTAGTTTATTAAGTACGCCGCCTAGCCGGTCGGTCAAATTATCGAACATGTTTACTCTATGCCTCTGGCACCTGATAATCAGACCATTATAATGGAAAATGCGGATGGAGGGGCTCTTCCGTCTAAATCACCGGCAAGCCGGGGCCAGCAGATAGAAAGTGGCTGGCCGCTGAACAACAGATATGCGATTATCTTAATTAATATGAGCAATAATCTTACCGCTTTTTTTGCTATCGCCTGCTATTTCTGTAGCACGCTTATCATCTCTATCCGCCTATTCAGTGGAGAGGCAGGCAGCCGTATCCCCCGTTTTGCAGGGATAGCCGCCGGTTTAGCTGGCATTGTCATCCACGCCCTGCTGCTGTATCAAAGCATCCATAGCGAAGGCGGCATTAACCTAAGCTTCTTTGTCGCCAGTTCCCTTATCTCCTGGAGCATACTGGTGCTGCTGATGATCTCATCTATCTCCAAGCCGGTAGAAAACCTGGGTATGCTCCTGCTACCGCTGGCTATTCTCACTATTGTGCTGGAGATGCACTTCCCCTCATCCCGAATTTTACCCATCGATGCACCAAGAGGACTGCTTGCGCACATTATTATCTCCCTCCTCGCCTACAGTATTCTGGCTCTAGCCAGCGTACAGGCTGTACTGTTGGCAATTCAGGATCACCACCTGCACCACCGTCACCCAGGTGGTTTTATCCGCGCCCTGCCCCCGTTACAGACGATGGAGACACTGCTATTTGAAATGATGGCTCTCGGCTTTGTACTGCTGACACTGGCACTGCCCACCGGCTTTCTCTTTCTTGAAGATATGTTTGCCCAGCACCTGGTACACAAAACTATACTTTCAGTGATCTCCTGGCTCGTATTTGGCACACTGCTATGGGGGCGCTTCCGCTTTGGCTGGCGCGGCCAGAAAGCACTCATCTGGACACTGGTAGGATTTGTGGTGCTGATGCTCGCCTACTTTGGCAGCAAGGCGGTTGTTGAGTTGGTGTTATCCTGATTTCTCTTATCAACTCAAATGCGGACCTACTTGAGTATGAGATAGTCCCTCGAATCACAATCAATCAAGGCAATACCAGTTAGAACAAGCAAACCGGGGAAATACATATTAACAACCTGCTAGAACTGCCTGTATAGCCTGGGTTCGCGCTTTTCGAATTTATCGTCAAGGTAGTGATCAACAATACGGTCACCATACACTTCGTAGATAAGCCGCAGATGTTCAGGACGCCAGTCGCGGCCGGGCCACAGTTTGCCGGATGTTTTATGGTACTTTTTGATGATCGCTTCGTCTGCGGCCAGCTTGGCGATGAGCTGCGGCAGTTCCTCTGCCAGTTTGGTTACGGCGCGGCAGGCCAGGTCATGCAGGCCGTCTCCGCGAACCAGTTCTGCTACGCATTGGTGTACCACCGGGCCGGCATCCAGTTCATTGGTCAAATCATGTACCGTCATCCCCGTCATCTGAGGCTCAAGCATGTAGCTAGGCCAAAAATGGGTAATGGCGCCCTTGTACCAGGGTGAGAGGCCACCGTGAATATTCCAGCATTCCCCATTTGCATAGGTAAGTGTTTCGTCACTTAGCTTGTGGCAGCCGTAAGTCAGCAGCAGGTCGGGTGGCTCATTCCGCAATAGCGCTTGTACTTCCGCGCTGTTCAATGTGTCTGTGGTGATGGGGAGGTGAGTGCAATCAGGCCAGTCGGCATTGCCGAAGAATTGGTGTTCTCTCTGTTCACGGAGAGAGAAATGGTACCGAAAAAGATCAGCTAGGTTTTCCTCCAGCTGTTCGCCAGGTTCGGGAACATGGGGACCACGCCCTTCACTGATAATTGCAGAGAGATAGCCTGTGTGATGAATCACTTGGGCAATGAATCTATGACGTGGATGGTCGCCGGCAATAAAAATGATCTTCATGGTGCTATCGGTTCCGCATTAAATATGAGCAGCCCGCTATCTTCGAGCTTATGGATGGTTGGATTCAGTTCAGTCAGGCTGCAATCGCAGGTATCTGCCATCTCAGTGGTATGGGTGTGGCCGTCGGCCATGTTCAATACCTTGAGTATGCGGTTCAGTTGAATACGGTCATCGACATGAGCATCGGCCGAGTGACTGCATGTGCTGTTGGCATTAAGATTGGGGTAGAGTCCCCGCTTGCCGAGTTGTGGTTCGCCATAGGGCACCTGATTCACCGGTTTTCCGCAGATATCCATCAGGCTCAGCAGGTGTTCAAGCGCATTGGCACTCTCCACCAGTCGTTCGATGCCCATGAATGCTTTATCATCAAGTGAGTTGTGATACCCGTCGAATTCACCATATACCGTGCGGGCTATCTGCCCCATGGGCAGATTGAAACCAGGAGAACAGTATTGACGCTCATCGCTGCCACCCAATGGGCAAAATCCGGTGTAACGAAAGGGTAGCTGGGGATTGGGCTCTTTTCCTTCGGCGAAACGTTGAATTAACTGATCGGCAGAGGTGTTGCCTCTACGGCTCGCCTTGTAGCGTAAAGTTTCAGCGGGACCTCCCATACAGGTGAGAATGAATCCCGCCTCCAGGTTGTTGCGCAGATGGTCGTGATAACGACTCAGAAAACAGAGAGAGCCTATAGTCTCGGGATTAATCAAGAAGCGATAGCTGTACCGCCGTTTAGGCCAGGCTTTAAGGCGCCGGTAGAGTGCCAGCAGTGTTAAAGGCCCGCTCAATTCGTTATTGGCCAGTGATGGGTGGCAGAGGTAACTGGTCAGCAAAATTTCCCGCTCACTATCTCCCGGCAGCACGCACGTAGCGAAGGGCACCCCGCCATCCTTGAATTCAGACTCGATCTGCACTCGGTAGTTGCCGGGTTGAAGCAGAACCCGCTCATTGTGTTTCAGACAAAATCCCCAGGTACGCGAGTAGTAGCTGGTCACATAGGGTATGGCGTCAGGAAGGTTCGGTAGACTGTGCAGGTGAGATTCCAACTCATCAAGTGACAGTGTGGCGTCGATAGGTTCTGAATAGCTGACCACATGCAGGGTGTGTGCGTCGGTGTCGCAGATCAACGTGCCGTCCGGCCCCCAAAGCCGTGCGTGTTTCAGATGCCATTCGGGTGGCACCGTCCAGTCAAAAACCTTTTCACCTGTCGAAACCTTTTCCATTTCCAATGGCATGAAGTTTTGCATGAGTCTAATGGACTCTTCTATCCCTGGTCCGGTAATAGAACGCATGATGGGAAAAAGCATATCGAAACAATGGTCTAATAATTCATGATCAGTTTGATACTTCTCGAACACCTTATCTCTTCCTGAAAATGGTGAGTAAACCCCAGGATTCTTCTGTGCCATTTATATGAAACCTGTCATTATCAATTAATCATACAATGCTTGGTTCATTGCTGTCCTGTTAAGCAGTGCGGAACGCATACTGGCTTTGTCCTGATGACTCTCAATCTGTGATCTGTTCACGTCAATAATGAGGCGGGCATCATTGGTGATGATTGTGGCCTACAGGAAAACACTATCGACGGTTAGCCGGGATCATCAGCATTTAACTCGATAACGGCACCCCAGATCGAACAGCGCCCGTCATGTCCACTATAGTAAACCACCCGCAACCGGTCACCATCGTCCACAACCGCTGTATCGGTACCAACTGCTCTAACCAGAGCCAGCTTGCCTCATCTACGTCTAGCGTTTCTCTTTCGTTTGATTCCTATCATTTTCCAAGGGTCTGAGAAACTCACTCGCTACACCTCACCCCGCAGGCGACACTGCATTAGCGGCAAGATAGCGAAGTTTGTTTAAGTAACCTCTGGCCTCCGGAGCATCTGCTGCAGGCGCCCAGAGAGCGAATTCCCCCTCGCCTGGCCTATGGGGACCGTTTGTAACCTCCTGAATGATTGCGAATTCGGAGTGAATTATAATGGCATGCCACATCTGTGCATTTAATCGGAAAAACGTTTTACCACCTTCCGATAGGTGAATCCAGTGCAAAGCCATTCCGTCATCATCAAAGATACCTATGGACAGGCTGCCTTCAAACAAGTGATAAGACTCCTGCTTGCTATTGTGCCTGTGTGGACGGATATAAGAGTCACGTTGGAATGCAATAATCATCTCCTGCACTGCACTCTCAGGTGAAGCATGCAGGCAGATTCGAGAGCGGCGCATGGGCTCCTTGGCAGCCGCACGCTTGAGGGCGACAAGCTCAGTAGCTCCAATGTCCACCATTGAAGCTGTACCAATAAAGGTAACAGGCCCTAAGATTCTCATGGGTAAAACTCACAGACCCTGGCTGCAACATACTTGATTTCATCAACTGCCAAATTTTCATGTATCGGTAGGCACAGGATTCGTTTCTGCAGACAGAACGCATTCACTGATTCGTTCACGGCCCTATTGCTATAGGCGGGCTGTTCGGGCATAAGAATAGGATGTTGGATCTTGGTCTCCACTCCATGCTTCTCCAGAAAATCCTGAAGCTCATCTCTACGATCAGCTTGAATCGTATAGGTATAATAGGCATGCTCCCCAGGTGCGATAGGGGGTGTATCGACCACACCCTGAAGGAGCTTATCATAGCGTGCCGCATTACTACGCCTCCGTTTAAGTAATGCGGCTAAGTGCCGGTGGCGGGTCAGCAAAATAGCTGCCTGCAACGTATCGATACGTCCATTGGTACTGGGTTCGATACAGACCTCTCTGTTGACGCATCCATTGTAACGCAGCGCCAGAAGCCGCTCATACTGTTCGGTATCGTCTGTCACGATCATGCCAGCTTCACCGCATGCGGCAAATACCTTCATGGGGTTCATGCTAAAACATGCCAAGTTGCCAAAACTGCCTGCGGGACGGCCATTCAGGCTAGCGCCATAGGCTTGGGCAGCATCCTCAACAAGAGCAAGGTTGTGCTCTTCAGCAATCTCCGACAGTGCTTGCATATCGCACATACGTCCCGTGTAGTGAACCACCAGGATAGCTCTCGTTCGGTCAGTTATGAGGCGCCTCACACTCTCAGGATCGATATTCAGATCGCAGCGAATATCCGCAAACACCGGGATGGCACCGGCCATAGCGATGGCGTTCGCTGTGGCTATCCAAGAAAGTGACGTTGTAACCACCTCATCACCCGGCCTCAGACCAAGGACTCTCATAGCCATCCATAGCGCATCTGTGCCAGAGCCAACCCCCACGGCATAACGACGCCTACAATCCCTGGCAACGATACGCTCAATCTCATCAACTTCAGGCCCCATCACCAAACGCCCATGCATAAATACACGATCAACCGCTGCTATGAGTTCACTCCTTTGCTCCTCGTTATGGATACTGAGGTCAAGGAACGGGACCATGTAAGTTGACATCGTCATTTAACACAGGTCCCAAGGACAAAGTAATACCATGCCATCTTGTGGTGACCGCTATGCACCACTTCGTCGTTCATTGAAAAGGCAAAGGTTCGCCCGAAGTGCTCGGTGATGACCTCGACGAGCTCAGGAAGGTCATAGCACTTCACGTGGGATGCCTGACTCAGGGCTCCCTGATGCGGGTAGGAGTGGATGCTGGGGGTGCCGATAACAAGAAAGCCGTCTGACTTCAGTTGTCGCGCCATCGCGGCAATCAGTTTGCGGCCCATATCGGTATCCATATGCTCGATCACATCAAGCGCGACAACGCAGTCAAAGTCGTGACTTGCCGATTGTCCAAAAATATCACCTACCTGAAATTTTACATTGTCACGTTTGCAAAGCGAGCGCGCCTCGTCGACTTCTGTTGTCTTGATGTCGAGCCCGATGACCGCCTCACAGTGCTGACCAAGAAACGTACAGCCCAGCCCGGAACCCGAACCTACCTCAAGCACACGATCGCTGGCTTTAAGCTGCCGGGCGACAAACTTATAACGCGCCAGCCTGACGAGAAGGCTCATCGTGTTTTCCTGAACGAACTCGGCGTATTCCGGAGTTAACGTAATGCCATCAGGATAGCGTGCATATATTTGCTCCACTAAGCTTTTGTAAAGCTCTTGATCCTTGTTATATGTTCCAGCATCTACCATTGAGCACCTCAGCGGTTTCGGGGGATTTTCGCCTCAAGTTGCAGCAAGTCTTTCGCACGCTGAGCTATACGGCGTACTGGTGTGCCGAAATAGACCCCCCACGGCGCCAAATCAGCCTTCACGAGGCTACAGGCACCAACCGAGCACCCCTCACCTATGTTTACCCCAGGGAGTACAACTGAGTTGGCACCGATTATGACATGTTTATCAAGAAGAACCGGTGCACTGACTCCACCAGTCATTTCACCAGGCACCGTCGGGTTGGTTAAATGTGCGCCAGAATAGTCGTCGCTTGAAGAGAAAATCCTCACTCCATGGGCCAGCCCTACGAAGTCATTGAACGTAATACCAGCCCGGGAACCAACATAGCAAAAATTCGCAATATGGACATATGAGCCAATTTTTAGTGGTCCTCCTGCGACAATCACAACATAATCGTCGATTCTTACATTGTCTCCCAACTCAATATTTTCTGGGCAGTAAACGCTCGCCCGGGAGTGTATTTTTACGTTCTTCCCAACGCGTTTGAAGCCGAAAGAGCAAAGCTCCTCCGACTCGTAGTAACGCCCTCCAAATGGATATTCGGTGGAGTGATCTTGTGATGATAAGCTGGACATTGGCCGCCTGTTACTCAAAATAGATATAGGAATAATCGCCAGCATAACCGGCCTTTCGGAATAACCACTCCCACTCGGCGGGCGTGTGAAATGCACGACAGGTGAGCTGCCAGTACATCAGGTTCACCTTTTCGCGCTCGTTGCGATAGGCCTCGACGGTGAGGTAGCTGTGGCCGCGACACACCCGCTCCACCTCCTCCAGGGCTTGCCAGAGTTGTGGCAGGTAAAGATTGTGCAGGGTATTGATGCTGATCACCAGATCGAAGCTGTTATCTGCACAGGGGAGTGAGGCAGCACTGGCATGTCGGAGGTAGGGATTGACCTCCTCCTTAGCGTGCTCCAGTGCGTAGCGCGAGATGTCGATACCGGCAATACTGGCCTGGGGTAGCAATTGGCTGAACTCATAGAGCAAAAAGCCCTTCCCGCAGCCGACATCGAGAATAGCTGCGTCCTCGGCCAGCTGGTAGTGTTCGATCATCGCCTCGGCCACTGGACGCCAGCGGCCATCATAGTGGTAGCCACCATAACCGATATCGCGATCACCATCCCAGTACTCCTCACCGAAGCGGCTGGCGAGCTCGGCGTCCGCTGCCTTGTTTCGGCGGGTCACCCGTCCCTGATAGTCGCGTTGTGTGGCGCGGTGCAGTGAGCTGATGAAGTCAACCTGTGCCATAGCGCTACTTCATCAAGGCCTGGACGTGCTTGGCCAGGGAGACCCGGCCAACACTATTGCGGTTGCCGATCTCCCCCACCATCTCAGCGCCAGCCAGGTTACCGAGAAAGCCGACCAGATCCCACGGTGCGCCCAGTTTGACCAGCAGGCTAGTAACGGCAAACACTGCATCCCCAGCCCCCACCCGATCGGAGACCTGAGTGGCCAGTGAAGGGACGCTGACCAACTCACTGCCTGGATGAAAATGGGTACTGCCTTCTTTACCCCGGGTAACGGTAAAGTTGGGGCAGTCGATACGTCGGCTCACCTCTTCCAGCAACTCCTCCCAGGCGGCATGGCGCAGCCGTGTCTCCAGTGCCACCTCGTGGGTGGCGAGGGAAACGTAGTCAGCACGCGGGTATTTGGAGATGGTGTTGAAACCCCGGTTGCCAGCGTTGGCCTGGGTGTTGATGGCCAGAAACGGCGCGAACTCTACAATCGCCGCCACAGCCCGTGGAGTCATCATGCCATGGCCGTAGTCGGTTACCAGCACTAGATCATATTCGAGTGCCCTGGCGGCAATCGCCTTGATCAGCGCCTGCTCCTGACTACCTGCCAACGGGGCATCATCCATCTCATAGATCTCGAACAGCCGGGTGCCGGTGTAGGCGTCGACAAACCGGCGCTTGTGCAGTGTGGGAGCGGCGGGCTGGGTGATGAAGTGAGGCGTCACGTTGAAAGCCAGTGTTTCGCGGATGAAATCTTCACGGCGATGCTCCTCACCGAGCATACTGATCAGCCCCACCTCGCTGCAGATACCGGCCAGGTGGTTGGCCACCGCCAGGGAGCCTCCAGCGTAGGTCTCTTGGGAGCGGCGCAGAAAGGCGAGCATGGGGTCCTTGTTCGACTTGCCAAGGCCGTCACAGAAGACGTACTCATCAATGATCGCTTCACCCACCACCAAAACCTTAAGGTCGGCGGCGCGGTCGAGAAAACCGAGCACCTTGTCTATAGGGTGACAGCCACGGAAGTTAGCGAGCCACGCCTCGGTCTCTGGCGGGTAGATATTGAGGTTTGCATTGATCAGGTGAGAGGAGCTGAAGATGATGTCATCGGTAAAGAGCAGCCGCCCACCCACCGACTGCACTGCCAGCTCCTCGTCACGAATCTTGCCGGTCACATCACTCTCTGCATCGGCATACTCGCTGCCCTTGACGTAGAGGTCTGGCCGAAGGGCGTGAATCACCTCCACTGCAGAGGGGTAGTGACTGATCGCCACATAATCGACGCATCCCAGTGCGGCCAGCACCTCTGCACGCAGTGCCTCGGTAAAGGCTGGGCGCCCCGGCCCCTTGTTGACATGGCAGTCGGTAGTAATGGTGACCACCAGCACATCGCAGTCGCGCTTGGCAACCTCCAGGTGGCGGATGTGACCCGGGTGGAGCAGGTCGAAGACACCGTGACACTGCGCTACCACCTTTCCTTGCTCCCTAAGCTGGGCGATGTTGTCAGCCAGCGTCTCGATAGATTGAATCTTCGCTTTCATGCTGCTCCTAAACAAAGGGGGTGTGGTCGGGGTCCAGAGCCAGGTATTCAAGAATCGCCAGGTTTTTACCGTGCACCGTACAGTGGTGATGACAGGAGTGGGAAGGATCAAAGCTGTAGATCCGCTCGCGGTTCTCTTCGGAGAACCAGAAGTCACGGAAGCTGCGCTCCTCTATAGCACCGAGCAGCCCCTCCTGATTGTAGGCCTTATCGTGGCAAGTGTAGACCCTGCGGTCGGCTGCGATCACCGGCTGAAACTGGAGGAAGGGGCAGAAGCTGTATAACTTATCGAATACCCGCCCCTCCAGCTCGTGGTAGTGGTCGACTACACTGAAATCGTCGTCTTCCAGCTTACGGGCCTGTTCGACCTGACGTGTCACCTCGTCGCGGATCGCTGCATGGTACTGGCTGTTCTCCTCCACGCTATTGCCCACTACTACACCGGAGAGCTTGACGTGGTTGACGCCCACATCGCGCAGGGTGCGGCAGATAGCGGCCACATGCCCATAATTGTGCTTATCAATGATGAAGCTGGCACCGAGCACGCAGCGAGTATCGCGGCGGGTGAAGGCGCGCATTTTCTCCAGCAGCTTGCCGAAGGTCCCCTCAGGCACGCCACGCGCGTGGCTATAGCTCGCCTCATCCCAGCCATCGAGGGAGACCCGCAACCAGGTGCCGTGCTCGGCCAACACATCAGCCATCTCACCCTTGAGGTTAGAGCCATTGGTTAGCGCCGCCACCTTCACCCCACCCGCAGCAAGGCGCCTGACGCACTCGATAAGAGGCTTGTAGATAAGCGGCTCACCGCCGCCTGAGAAGGTAACCGCACGCACACCTATCTCGACGATGTCGTCGATGATCTCCAGCATCTTCGTCTCGGGGATGGCATCGCGCTGATCCATCTCCTCGCCCAACTGCAGATTATCCACGTGGTACGCGCAGTACCAGCAGTCGTGGTTACAGTGGTTGGTGGGCTTGATGCGAATATGCACCGGCGCCAATACGCGGCATTCGCGGATCGCCTCCAGGTGGTTCTGGAAGCTAAGAAACTTAAGATTGCTGTAGAGGGTGCCCATTAGAGTGCCCCCTGTGTGGTTGCCAGTGCCGTACGTATTGAGGTGGCGATGGGCTCAGGCTGAAGCCCGAAGCCCTCCAGCAGACTATCCTGAGAGCCGTACTCGACAGTGAAGCGGTCGGGTATCCCCAAGCGCTTCACTGCCGGCAGCGAGGCACCCACATCGATCAACTCCTCTAACACCGCACTGCCAAAACCACCGGCCAAGACGTGTTCTTCGACGGTGACCAGCAACCGCACCCCCGGCAGACGCCTGAGCAGGGCGCTGGTATCAAGGGGCTTGACGGTGTGCAGGTCAATCACACCACACTCAACTCCCTCACCGCGCAGAATATCGGCCGCACCCAGCGCCCGTTGCACCATCACGCCGGTAGTCACCAACAGCACCTCGCCCGGCTCGCGCAGTACCAGCGCCTGGCCTATGCTGACGCTGCTCTCTGGTGGGGTAACCACCGCATCCCCCCCCTTGCCTAGACGGATATAAAGCGGCCCTGGGTGCGCCAGGGTCTGCGGCATCAGCCGCGCCATCTGTTCAGCGTCGGCAGGTGCCACCACTCCCATGTTGGGCAGGGCGCGCATAATCGCCATGTCTTCGGTGGCCAAGTGAGTAGGGCCCAGCGGCGCATAGACCATGCCGCCGCCGTTGGCGATAAGCCGTACAGGCAGATTTTGCAGGCAGAGGTCGATGGCTACCTGCTCGTAACAGCGGCGGCTGAGGAAGGTGGCAATGGTATTGACGTAGGGGATGTAACCATCAAGGGCGAGTCCCGCAGCCATGCCGATGATGTGCTGCTCCGAGACCCCCTCCATGAAGAAGCGCTCAGGCATCTCGTGCTGCATCTCGGCCAGTGTGCCCGGCCCCAAATCGGAACCAATGAAGACCACCCGCGGATCCTGTTTCGCCAGCTCGAAGACACTGTTCAGGCAGGTTTTTCTCATTGATAGGTCTCCAGCGCGGCGTACATTCCGGCCACCTGCTTGGCGTTAATGCGTGATTTGTGGTGCCACATAGGATCGAACTCTGCGAAGGGAAAGCCCTTGCCCTTGACGGTATGACAGATGATGGCGCTGGGTCGTCCCGGCTCCAGCGGCAGCCGGGCGAGGCTGTCGCGCAGTTCGTCCATGTCATGGCCGTTGACCTCGCTTACCCCGAATCCGAAGGCGCGCCATTTGTCCGTCAGT
This sequence comes from Sedimenticola sp., assembly GCA_040505915.1. GTDB lineage: Bacteria > Pseudomonadota > Gammaproteobacteria > Chromatiales > Chromatiaceae > Vondammii. The sequence goes on from JBEVXV010000863.1 coordinate 19,228, forward strand.
GGCTCCAGGTCTAGCACATCGCGGGTGGCACCGTAGGACTGCAGCTTGTTGTAGTCGATCATCACAGTGAGGCTCTCCAGGCGGTGCTTGGCTGCGGACATTGCCGCTTCCCACACTGAGCCCTCATTGATCTCACCATCGCCTGTGACCACCACCACCCGGCTGCTGTCACCACGGATATGTGACGCCAGCGCCATGCCAACGCCGATGGAAAGGCCGTGGCCCAATGCTCCGGTGGAGGCCTCGACGCCAGGGATTTTACCTACCTCCGGATGGCCGCCAAGGCAGCTGTGTTGCGAACAGAAGCCACGCAGGGCATCACGCTCAATGAAGCCCTTGTCAGCGAGCAGCGCGTAGAGGGTAAGGCAGCCGTGGCCTTTGCTGAGGATGAAGCGGTCTCGCCCCGGCCACTCCGGCTGGTCGACGCGGTAGCGTAAGAAGTTGTCGTAGAGTGCGCGTAAGATCTCAATCAGTGACATGGAGGAGCCAAAGTGGCCCCTACCCCCCCCTTCCAGGGCGCTGATAACCAGACGACGCAGAGCGCGGGAGCGCTCGTCCAAGGGGCTCTCCAGCGATCGGCGCATGAAGGACTCCACAGTGGAGGCGTCAGTAGGGAAATCGTTCATATGTCCTCAAAATCTCGTCCAGCAGGCGGTGGGCACGCTTCAACTGGCGTTGTTTTATCTCCGTCCACTCATCTTCTCCCGTGGCGTTTGCGTGGGCACGCCGTACCTGTCCCTGATGGAGGAATTCGTTTAGCAGAATCATACACCAACGTAGGCCGAAAAGTGGATAAAGTGCCGCAAGTCGGGCCTCGAAGGAGGGATCATGTCGGTATATCGATTTTGTCCTCCCCACAAATGCCTTTTTCGTTGGCTCGCTGATTGACATGGCGGGGTGCCATAGAAAATCAGCCACCAGCTTGACCGGGTCGTCCCAGCCGAAGTACTCGAAATCGACAAAGCTGAGCGCGCCGTCACTGCCCTGTATGGCGTTGTGGAAGCCGAAGTCGGAGGGGCTGAGGGTGAGGTACTCCGAGGTCAGCTCCTCGGCGAATGAGAGACCTTGCTGTTGGTACCGTAACCGGGCGCGAGCGCCCATCTGCTTCCATGCCGGTTGGTAGGTCTGTTCGAGAAAGGCGGTCAGCCCCGGGGCACCATCCACCTGCAGCAATTGCTCCATGCGCATCGCAAGTTGGCGCTCCAACTCGGCGCCGCTGAAACAAGCCTCGGCAGCAAGGGGCAACCACTGCGCATCCACTGACTCACGCAGGGTGTGCAGGCGGGCGAGAAAGTCGCAGGCCGCGTCGAACTCCTGCCGCCCGAGGGCGGCAGGCGGTGCTCCCTCAATCCAGCTGAAGAGGGCGATGCGCTCCTCTGCCGAACAGACCAGTGGGCGCGGCACGCACTCGACCCCCTGTTCAGCGAGAAAGCGAAGCCCACCCACTTCAGCCTGCAGCCGGTCAGGGCGACTCGCCTCGGGAGGGGGGTAGTGTTTAAGCGCCAGCTCTACGCCAGAGGGCAGCATGACTCGGTAGACGCTGCTGTTGCCGCCTCGCCCCAGGGGGATAAGAGTAACATCTTCAACCTCGGCAAGCCGTGCCACAATGGTGGCGAGTTCGGCGACTTCAGTCATGCACGCTCACCCAGCACGAAGTGTTCGATCTCTGACCAGCTGCGGCAAGAGCGAATGCCATACGGCACCGCCCCACCTGGAGAGGGGGCGTATAGGTAGCCATCGACGGAGGAGGGAAAGTCGGGGTGAAAGAAGACCTCAGCCAGATCATCAATAAAACAATCACACTCCAGCGCCCCTATCCGTGCAACCTTCGCGCTGCGCGTCCCCTCGAAGTAGAGTGACCCTGGATTCAAACCCAGACCTGCCTCAGAGAAAAAGCCCTGGGCCTCCATCCATTGCCGTGCGGCGAGACGCAGGTCGGTGCATCCGGAGTCGTGGTGTCCGTAACGGGTCTTGTGGCTAACAATGAAAAGTTCTGCACCGTCCTCTTGTGCGTGTTGGAAGAAGGAAGCAACACCATCTAGCAATACTGCCCGTCCCATGTATTTACCGTAGACAAGACCCTGCAGACGCTGCCACTGGTATGTGCCACTCTCCTGCCGTCGCAGAGCATCGCGTACCTCACGCTTACCGCCTTCGAAACCTTCCCTCAGCAGCCCCCACTCTTTGGCTACCTCATTGAATACACGATCATACCCTGCAATGGTGTTGTCAAAATCGACACCGATACGCACCTGCTGGTTCCTCTTCTTACTAGCTGACTCGATAGTTATTACTACGCTATATTAGGCCCATCCACCTGAGAGATCGAGCAATGCGTGGCAGAGCACCAGATGGGCCACCTCCACTCGACCATAGTGCTGAGACGGCACATAGAGGTTCATGTCACCGCAGCTGCGCAGTGGGTTATCAGGGGCAAAACCGCTGAGGGTGAGCACGAGGCAATCAGCATCACGCGCTGCCTCGACTGCTCGGATAATGTTGGGTGAAGCACCTGAGCTGCTGATTGCCACCAGCAGATCTCCGCTGCGGGCCTGTAACGTGACTTGTCGAGCGAACACCTGCTCATAACCGAAGTCATTACCAAAGCAGGTCAGAGCCGCAGCATCGTTGAAGGCCATCGCGGTGACTCCACCATTGCGAGTAAAGTCGATCGCCATATGGCTTGCGATCGCCGCACTGCCGCCATTGCCTACAAACATAACCTTAGCACCACGCCTGTACACCTCGGCCACGGCGTCAATCGTCCAGGCCAGTGCATCATCAACACCAATCATTGTTCCAGCGTGATTGTGGGCCTCAGCATTTGCGCAGAGTTCGCCCAGGCTCTGTATGTGTTGTTTAAAATTATGTCGCATATTTTCCAGTGAAACTACCGCTGGTTACCGAAGTTATCGGCTGACAGCTGTTCTCCCCCTCTTTGCTCTCACTACATTAGTCACCAAGGTAACGAAACCAGTCGCGGGTTGCCTTTTCGATAGTTGCCTCGTTCCATACCGGGGCCTCGCGCCAGTAATTGATGTTTTCCAGCATTAGTGCCACCCCCTCCTCGAGGCTCACCGTGGCACGCCAATCGAGTAGGCGTCTGATCTTTCTCACATCTGCGTAGGTACAATCTGGCTCACCCGGGCGTTTGGGAATGTGGATATGGGGCCCTCCCAACAGCTCTACTAGGCGATTGACGCTGCAGGTATTGTCAGAGCCTACGTTCATGATCTCGCCACTAAGACTGCTGTCGGCGGCGCACACGAAGGCTTCTACCACATCCGTCACAAAGGTAAAGTCCCGCGATTGAGTGCCATCACCGACCACTGTATACGGCTTGCCGGCCAGTTTTTGCGCAAGGAAAACACCGAATACAGCACCATAAGTACCCGATGTGCGCGAACGGGGCCCATATACATTGAACAGCCGCAAAGAGATGACTGGCAGCCCGTATACCTGGTTCCAGTGCATAACGCACTGTTCACCCAGCATCTTGGCAAGGGCGTATGGGTATTGCGGCCTCGCCTCTGCATCCTCTGCAGTTGGGTAGTGATCCGGGATGCCGTAACAGGAGGATGAGGCGGCATAGACGAAGCGCTTGACTCCGGCTGCTCGTGAGGCCTCTAAAATCGATACCGTACCGTCCACATTGGCGCGATGATAGGGGATCGGTTGCTGGATAGACGGAACAATATCTGCCAGCGACGCCAAGTGGAACACCCGCTCCACGCCATTGAAGAGAGGGCGGATTTGCTCTAGTTCATTAATGTCCACATGGTGGAAGCAAAGCCGTTCATTGTTGGCTACATGGGCGATATTTTCGACCCGACCAGTCGAGCAGTTGTCCAGTACCACTACGTCATGGCCATCATTAAGAAGGCGTTCAACCAGGTGGCTGCCGATAAAACCAGCACCACCAGTAACCAATATTTTCACTCGTCTCCTCCTGAACTAAATAAAATTAACATGGGGTACTGACTCTTCAACCAGTTCGTAAAGATATCGGTTAACCTCATCCATTCGGCAGTTGCGCCGGCATTCAGAAATATCGAGCTGGTGACGTATAAAATCAAAATTCAGTTTTCTCTTGTCACCCTCCCAGACCCCCTTGAAGCCATCCTCAAAGACATTTCCGAGAGAAAAGCGCGTTTCACTCAAATAAGCAGGGCAGGAATAGAGTTCACCATTTGTCATTATGTGGGCCCAGAAGACCGGTGTGGAGTAACATGTGCTATATCGTGCTGAAATGTCCTGTGCATATTTACGCATTGTATGGGCACGGAATACAACTGAGAAATCATCACTGGCCCATTGGGACAACGGCTCCTCCAAGCCAAGGTAGTCAGCATAATCAATATCTTTATATCGTTCTGTTTTGCTGGACAAGTGGTGTGAGTAGGGTTTTATCACAAGGTAGTCCAGCCCTATTTCGTCACGGCAGACACGAGCCAGCTCCTCCATCTCATCTGCGTTTTCTGGTAACAATATAGCCTGGGCACCTATCGTTGTTTTCAGAGCATGGTCACGTCGATACTCTACCGCTGCCTGAAGATTGGCTATTACGCGCTCAAAGTCACCTTGTTTTCCACGATGAATTTTATCGTATGTAGCGGATGTTCCAGCATTTATAGATGCCTTCAACCATGTAATGTCGCCTAGTGCCTTGTCAATAAACTGCTCAGTGAGCAGCGTTGCATTGGTTGTGACACCAAAATCCAGCCCCGCTTTATATCCTGCATTGATGGCCTCAACAATACCCTTATGCAGCAGCGGCTCCCCCTCACCGGCAAGGTGGATGCTCTTAACCCCGAGGCGCCCCATCTCCTCAAAAAGCGAAATTAACTTCTTGCCATCCATGGCTTGGGGCTGATAACCGATATAGTCGTAAGCACAAAACCGGCAACGATGATTACATGCGCCAACCGGCGACAGCTCAACATATATCGGATAGACACTTTTTACACTCGACCACTCATCGCCGGCCTTGAGAAACTCGGCAACCCGCAATGGGTGATATGCAAGTTTGTGTCCATCAATCCTGTACTTGTCAGTCATACTTACCTTTCGCACATGACATAAGGATACCTCTAAATAGAGTACTCTCTTGTATGCAAGGGTCACACATTATGTTTACTTCGAACCTCTTTCGACAGCCGTTATTTTCAAGATATGACGAGCGCTACCGGGACTCTTTTATATCTGGCTAGTCCTGTTCGATCACATCCCATTGCAAGCGATCACCCACTTCAAGGTCGATCTTGGCCCTGTTACCTATGATTTGATCATAATATTTTGGTGCAAGCCCATATCCTGGGCGTACAGAACTGATATTCTTTTTGGTAAATAACTCGCCATTTTTTATCGGTGCACTCACATAGAGTGAACGCTTACCGTGCCTGTTTTTTTCTGCCTCCGGGGTGAGACCGTAGAAGACTTGCCCAAGCGCTTGCTCGGTTGTGCGCACGTCTTTCACCAACTCTTTGAACTGTACCGGTGTTAGTGAAAAGAAGCTATCAACAGTTTCCTCCCCCCCCCCCAGGGTGAAGTGTTTTTCTATCATAACTGCACCAATGGCAACCGCTGCTATTGATACAGCATTTCCGATTGTGTGGTCTGACAGGCCGGAAGGACAGCCAAACGTCTGATGTAAATTCGGAATGGTGCGTAAATTAGCCTCTTCAACTGGGGCGGGATAGGCAGTGGTACACTTGAGCAAGGCAATCTGATCACAACCGCCATCTCTTAATGTTTTCACTGCCAGTTCAACATCTGACAGTGATGCCAATCCTGTCGATAGAATTACCGGCTTGCCTGTAGCTGCGATATATTGCAGCAACGGAATATCGTTGATTTCCGGAGATGCTATTTTGTACGCACAAGCTCTCAATTCTTCCATCAAATCGACAGATGTAGAGTCGAATACTGAGCCAAAAATATCGATGCCTACAGACTCCGCTTCTTCCACCAGCTCTGGCATCCACTCCCACGGGGTATGAGCATACTGATAGAGATCGTACATATTGCCATAGCCAGCCCACGCACTGGATGCAGGAATAGCAAAGTCCGCCTTATCACTTTTCAATGTAATAGTATCTGGACGATAGACCTGAAGCTTTATAGCATCCGCTCCTGCCCACTTCGCCTGATGAATAATTTCTTTAGCCCGTGCTACATCGCCACCGTGATTGCCAGACATTTCGGCAATAATGTAACAGGGAGCCCCTGCTCCAATCGTCCTACCACCTATATTCAATATATTCATAACCTACTACGTATTACAATGCATTCTCAAACGAGGATTACGGAACATGTCGATTAGATGCTCACGATTGAGATCAATCACCAACCGTAACAAATATCAACTCATTGATTCTTCGAAGGATATCGGTGGCCACCTCCTTGTCTGTAAAGGACAAGATAAAAACCCCCATTCTCTGGAATGAATAATTCACTACTTCATCACCCACATCGAGGTATTTAATAACCTTGATGATGTATTTCTCTATCGATGAATCAATAACGTATTGACTAATTACGCCATTTTTCTTTGCTGCAGGGCAATGCCGAACCGTATAGCCGTCTTTCACCTGCCAGTCATCAATATGTAATGACTCCCCCATATACCCGCTAACTGTTAATGAGGTGTAATCCACCCCTGTCAGTTTATTAACAGGGTATGCATATAAGTCTCCGGGTGTTCTTCTCGTTATTTCAACAATATGGAAGTTGTCACCAACCATAAGAAACTGGGTATGCAGAAGTCCACCAACCAATCCCATTCTTTTTGCAATAGCTGAAATTTCCTCTACCAGACTATCTCTCAAACCATCTTCGATTTCCAATGGTGCTAAAGAAGAAGAGACTTGGTATGGATTATATAGAGAATATTCGTTATCAAAAAAATGGAAAGCCATACCCCCATCCACCAGAAAACCGGAAAAACTCTTCAATGCTCCCGCTTCAAACTCCTCTATAATCACATGACCATTAAGTGACCATTCAAAAGCTTTTATGAGGGCGCCTTCCACACCATTGAGATTATCCACTTTTGATATCCCTTTTCCACCAGACCTATCTACCGGCTTGATAATCAAAGGGTATTTAAATCCATCGCCATCAAATTCTTGCTGACTGGCAGTATCAGTCAGGTTAAAAAACTTTTGACGTGAAAAACCATTTTCTCTCATGAAATTTCTGAAAAGATCCTTGTGGTGCAGCATCTCAGCAACATCATAGGAATCATAACCAGGAAGACCTAACTGCTCTGCGACATAGGCACAAGTCAAATAGGCAGAGTCATTACACCCTGGGATAATATGATCAACTGCATGCTCTCGAGCGGTTTCAAGTACTGTCTCCTTATCGGAGTAGTCAATAGAAAGATAGACATCACAGAAAAGATTTACATCAGCCACAGGAGCATTATTCAATAAGAGAACAGAGTGGCCTGAATTTTTAAGACACTCAAGTAACGGAATATCCGAATGAACTCCTCCAAGGAACAGGATCAACGCCACGCCATCACCTCCTCTTATATGAGATAATCGTCGATTTCATCTCACTATATTCGTCGAATGCGTGTAGAGACTTGTCTTTACCAATTCCGGATTCCTTAAACCCGCCAAAAGGTATGTTATTGTCATCTTCACCATATGAATTGACATGTACAATCCCGGCGTCTAATTGTTTGGAAACCGTTAGAGCCTCACTAAGATCATCAGACCATATGGATGCAGCCAATCCATATCTTGAGTTATTTGCAATCGCCACTGCTTCAGATATTTGCTGGTAGGTTAATACCACAAGAACTGGCCCAAAAATTTCTTCCTGAGCCAACCGGTCATCCTGACCTACTCCATCAATAATCCTTGGGTTGATGAAAAATCCCTTTTCATTCACCCCTTCTGTCTCTCCGATCGTATGGACATGGTATTGGTTGCCCTCCGCTTCAATGATGAATGATTGTACTCTTTCATATTGTGCTTTATCAACGAGTGACCCAACCGATGTTTTAATATCAAAAGGATCAGCAGGAATATACCTTCTTGATGCATCTATTAAGAGCTCAAGAAACTCATCCTTGATTGAATCATGAACAATCAACCGACTCGGTGCAGAACAGATCTGCCCCTGGTTATAAAAAATATTTCTCGCAAGAATCTCTGCAGCATAGTCAAGGTCACGGTAATTCTTTGTCAGAACAAAGGCACTTTTTCCACCACATTCCAACCCTACCTTTTTCATATTTGAATTGGCGCTATCCGCCATCACCTTTTTTCCTGTTTCAGACGATCCAGTAAAAAATATTCCACGAACACCCTGGTGACACACGAGCGCCTTTCCGGTCCTCGACCCATAACCCGGCAACACATTGAGAACTCCTGCGGGAATACCCGCCTGTACAGCAAGCTCAGCAACGTACAGCAAACTATATGATGACTGCTCTGCCGGTTTAGCTATCACACTATTTCCCATCAACAGAGCTGGCACAATCTTCCACGCCGCTACAACCATCGGGTCATTCCATGGAATAATAACTCCCACCACCCCGATAGGTGTTCTCGTGACAGTTGCCAACAGTCCCTGATTATGATCTACGGCCTCATCGACTAGTTTATCGACCGACTCGGCAAACCACCGAATTGCTGCAATTGCTTTTGGAATCGAGTCGTAAATGAAATTACTCAAGCAACGGCCGGTCTCCAACGTATCCATGTAGGCCAATAGCTGTAGATTATCCTCAATGAGTTCAGCCCACCGCATCACGGCCTTCTTTTTCTCACTGGCGGAGCGCTCACGCCACCCACCTTTTTTGTATACATCCAGTGAGTTGGAAACTGCGAGATCGACAAGCTCATTATCTGCACACTCTATTGGAGGGATAGGCTCACCGTTGGCAGGGCACACCTTGTTTATTTTCTCCGCCCCCTCTATAGAGAGGTATTCACCATTAATATAAGGAGCTGTTCTGATATACTGCAGCACTTCTTTTTCATTCATAATACATTACTTCCCGCAGGGTCTTTCAATCCATCAACTCTTGGTCATATTCATAAATACTATTTGCAACACGGTAAACACCCTGACAGTCGTAATAGTCTCTAAAGAGACTCAACGCCCCGAGAGCGCCTGCATAATCTTTACAGATAGCGATAACTCGATCGATGATCTCATCTCGGCAATCATCGAAGTGTTCGTTAAAATGGTGGGGGTGGCCTATCTCCTCAAAAAATGATCTCTCTTGCTTCTGGTTATCAGCGACGACAAAGGTAACCGCTGGGATACCGCACAACATCGCTTCATAAATACTACCGCCAGCTGCACCGATAAAAAGATCAGAAGTCTGATAATAGTTCCGTAACGAGCTGGCGTGCTGAACTGGGATAATAGAGTGTTGGTGACAAAATTTTTGGAATGTATCCAGACCTTCGCTTTGCGAGCCCACAACGGGACGAATGTCAATATCAATAAATGGAAAAACCTCTGCAATCAGTGCCTCAACTACCTTCCTCAATAGTCTAAGATTCGGCATCCCACCGAGTGATATGAGAAGCACAAAACTCTTATCTATATTAGACACATTTTTTTTATATCCCCCTGCTCCATCACAGTAGATTCGGTCAAACAGATAGTACGCTGGACCGAGGAGGCATTTACACGTCTGAGGTACCAAATCTCTATAAGCAGTATTAGTATTATGGCCTCTCCACTTCGAATCAATTAATAACCCGGCATGATGTTTTCTTTTTATGTCATCGATAGCAACAACCTTGTATCCGGCATCAATCAACGCACGTTCAATACCCCACCCCGCCTCATAGTCATCGATAATCAAAGTTTTTATAGATCCATGTTTCCTCAGAACGTCAACAATGCTAGGGGTGAGTTGCTGACCATCATTCATCGCAGGAAGAACATTGACCTCTCCAAAGCCATGATCCGTGATGATAGTTTCATCACCTACAGAGAGTCTCTTTGTTAAAAACAGTACACGATACCCCCTTTCTTCAAGAGCAGCGGCAACAGACATCATCCTTTTCAGGTGGCCCAGACCAACATCACCGCCAAAACCAACATAAATTGCAACAGAGAACGGGGGCATCTGATATGCCTGCTAGATAAACCGGTCAAACTCTCGTATTTTTTCGATCTTTTCTTCATTTCTCAACTTCTCGTTTATATCGAAAATACTAAGATTTGTTTTGTGTCTCAGACAGTGAAAAGTACAGTCTATCGATGGATTGAGCCTACTCATCACCTCCTGCCTATCTTCAGATAGCCACACATTCCTGAAGCTATCTGTAGTGACATCCCCTACCTTCATATGTTCTTTACCCCTCCAGTATGGACAAACATAGACACCTCCCGGTGTGATGGTGGCCCTCAAATAGGTGGACGGGCATACCTGGTAATCCTTTACCTGCAATTGATCAATTCCATACGCCTTATTGAAGGAATGCTCAAGATTGATCGCTTTCATGATCTTGAATCCATCATCCTCCAGTTCATCCAACCTCACTACTTCTGCCCTGGCTGCCTCAATATCCTGCACACTGTGCTTCATCAGGGCATGATCAATTCCCTCCCTGAATTGATAACTGGGCTTTACCTCAAAATAGTCACAACCGGTCTCTTTCGCCAATTTGGCTGCGGAATAGATTTCATGGATATTACTGACAACTCCATTGCCATCCGCCTCTGTCTGTATCAGAAACGAGTAACCCAACTTCCCCTTTTTCTTCTCTGACAACAAACGGATATTATCGATTATCTTGTCGAACTTTGATCCCCCCCCCCTCGAGGGACGGTTTAAGCCAAACAGCGCTGAAGTACTTGCATCCATCGACACTCGCGTCCATTGCGAATATTCAGCTATCTCATCGATCCACCTGTCTATAAATGAACCATTGGTAGTAATACCTATATGGATATCATTATACCCAAGCAGTTTGATCAACTCCCCAGCTTTTGGATGAGCCAACGGCTCTCCTCCACCGATCAAGATTACCGCTTTAACACCAAAATAAATCAATTCTCGCCCTAGCTCGATAAGTCGATCATCCAAAAACCTGTTGCCCATCTGAATCAGGTCTTCACTAATACAACCCGGGCAGGCCAGATCACATGCGGCGGTCGGGTCGAGTTCCACAACAAATGGGGGGACAGCACCCCCCCCCCATTCAATCTCACCAATTCTATCCACCACTGTCGATTGAGACAGCTTGCTTGTCAGATCCATTACTTTAGCCATTCAGGAACACCTTGCATTTCAATCAGATCACGACAACGTAGAAAACAACTCTCAGCATTCACGCTCTATCAACTCACACATTGCATCAAATTCAGCCAGGATCTTCTCACACTCTTCCCCACCACCCCAGACCCATCGCTGAAACGTCGTATGCCCTGGATACTGGGAACCTACAGGCGTTCCAAGCGACTCACAATATGCCTCGGAACCTGCATAGGTATCCTCCGACAGATGCACAAAATTCAAATACTTTACATCCATATTAAACATGCAAAGTGTTATCGTGCCTGTATTCACCGTCATATTCATATGCGCTGTTTCATAAAGCGCCATGCGTAAAAGTAAATTCCAGGATGCCGCATGAAATACCAGATGGCCACCAAGTTCATCCGGCTCAAAATCTGAGTAGGTATCTTTTACAAAGATCGGAGTATAGCCCTTCTTTTTTATCTTCCTTGCAAAACAGACCCAAGCACTAACATCGCTGTTCCGCTCTTTTTCAAGGCCATACTGTCTCAGGGTAATAACAACACTCTTTTTGCAATCAAGCCCTTTCGCCTTGAACCACTGCCTTATAAAAGCCAATGACACCTCACTACTTTTTAGCGGCTGACCGTAACCAGCACCATCATAGACAGCCTCATTTGTAATATTTATTGCGCTATTCAGCTCTATGGGATTATCCACATCATACTGTTCGGGGAAACAACTGCCGGACTGATTCTCTGCCAGCAATTTCGCTTCACTTCGATGACCGCATTGTGTAACCCCGCTGCAACTGGGCATTAAAGCTACAGACGGAATGATGACATTGTGCATGAACCATGAATTGTCACACTCCAAGTATGCTTCGTTGTTTGTTCTCCGTATTGATTGCCGTGAAAAGTCAAAAATGGAATCCGTTCGCTGAGGAACAATAACAACATGCAACGAATCCTTGCCCAGTCGTCTGCGTTCAGCATCTGCATGAACAAATGAGAAGAGGAATTCGAAGGTCAGGGTATTAACACTTAGATCATAGAAGAAATAGTGCGTAGTTGGCTCTTCCTCTGCACAAACTGTAGGCCCAAGCGAAAATTTGCTACTTACCCAATCAACATTGTTTAGACCATGCTTCTGCAGAGTAGAAACGATCTTCTCCCGAATCGCCTCTTTCTCGATAACGACAGCAACTCTGACAGACTTCGCATTTGAATCAGTCTGACTAATTTTTGTAATACTTCCACCTGATTGTCGTGTCGATTTAAAAGAGTCCAAATAACCAAGCACCTGAATATCAGGTCTTTTTTTCTCTATTGCTGCGGTAAATCGTTCTGCTGCTCCACCAGCAGGGGCAACAAAAATAGATTCACCCTCAGGGATCTCTTCCAGGCTCTTCAACTCTCTCATCAATGTAGTCCCCATCTCTCTATCTATTCAGCCTGTGAGACTCTTCTATATTGGCATTCACTCTCTCGTAGGTCTCTGGTATTCAGATATCAATCAAAACTAGAAACTATTCAGAGCCAATCTCACAACTGTGGTCCTGCATCTGCATGGCTCGGTACATCAGCTCTGCCCGTAGCCAGTCCTCTTCATCGTCTATATCCTGCACTAGATGGCGTGGTAGTAGAATCGGTTCAACATACTGTGAAAATCCAGGAACATCCTGTAAAAGCGCCTCAATATCCCACCAGTAAAACTGACCTGCATCATGGTAAGCTGGCTCCAGGTCCTGGGAGCGATAGGGGATGAATGCTGGATAGAAGGGTTCTACCCCACCACCATCCAATAATCTAAATGCCCGTTGAATAGGATAGGCAAAGCTTGTCATAGCAATCACGAGCCGTTTACCGGAGCCAAGTGCTTCCCAACCCTTTTGCACATATATGCTGCTTAAAAATGGAGATGTGGCATAGGCACAACAAACATAATCCGGGCGTTCCCCATAATCAACTAACCATTGAACTGCATGCTTAACCACGTCTGTTGTGCCGGTATAGTCATCTGCCAGATCGGATGGTCGCATGAAAGGCACTTCCGCACCCCACTCCAAGGCCACATCAGCAATCTCCTGATCATCAGTAGAGACAATAATACGATCGAATAAGCCAGTCTCCTTAAGCACTCTAATTGGGTAGCTAATCATGGGGCGCCCCAGAAAACTCTTAATATTCTTGCGTGGAATTCGCTTACTTCCTCCTCGTGCGGGAATAATGGCAACTGTTGTCATGTAATACTCAATTGCTGTGGTTAGTTAGTCGGAGTTACTATTCTATATTTGAAGGCAGTGAACATCAGGGCACTGCTTGCCGCACTTTCACCATTTAATGACAGGTATCGGCTAAAGATACTCAGCCTTAACCACAATCTTGACCGGTTTATAGAGAGGAAACAAACTTGTGAAATTAGCTATCCACTAGGAACGCTTCATGTTCCGTTGTCTTCATAGCATTTTTTGCAGTGTCTCTATCACCTGATCCTGTTGAATTTCGGTCAAATCTGGATATATCGGCATACTCAGAGTCTCAGAAAAATATTTTTCAGCCTCAGGACAATACCCTCTTTCGAAACCCATGGCTTGGAAATAGGGCTGCAGATAAACTGGCATATAGTGCAGATTAACCAATATACCACTCTCCCTCAGATCAGCATAGATCTCCCGCTGGGTATTACGAATCTCTTTGAGATTAAAACGAATCGGATAGAGATGATAGCTGGAATAAGCAGCCAAATCCTGCCAAGGAATTCTAAGAGCTAGATCTGCCAGCAGCTGATCATAACGTTTAGCTAAACTATGTCTCTTGGCCACAAACTCATCCAATCGGCCCATTTGTGACAATCCGAGCGCCGCAGCAATATCGGTCATGCGGTAATTGAAGCCCAATCCAACCTGCTGGTAATTCCATATCTCGCTTACCGGCCGGGACTCCATTTCAGAAGGAGTACTGGTGATGCCATGACTACGAAAGTGCTGCATACTCTTGAACAGCGAAGGATCATTGGTGAGTGCCATCCCACCCTCTCCAGTGGTGATAGTCTTTACCGGATGGAAACTGAAAACAGTGATATCACTATAAAAACCACTACCAACGGCCTCCCCCTGAAATTTTGCTCCAACCGCATGGGAAGCGTCCTCGATGATCTTGAAACCGTAGTGTTGGCCAAGCCCGTGGATAGCCTCCATATCACAAGGCTGACCCGCATAATGAACTGGTACCACAATTTTTGGTAAACAGCCATCTCGTTCAGCCTGCTGAAGTTTCTCTTCCAGAGCTTGTGGTGAGAGATTATAGGTACGTGGATCGATATCGACGAAATCAGCCTTTGCGCCACAATAGAGTGCACAATTCGCGGATGCTACGAAAGTAATCGGTGAGGTCCACAGCCAATCATCTTTGCTCAACCCTAACGCAAGGCAGGCAATATGCAACGCTGATGTACCACTATTCACTGCTACGCCATACCCAGCCCCACAATAAGCTGCGACTGTCTGCTCGAAACGAGGAACCATAGACCCCTGGGTAAGGAAATCGGAGCGCAACACATCGACAACTGCGGCGATATCCTCCTCCGATACGGACTGCCTACCATACGGGATCATTGGCCGGCCCTGCTATTGAACTCCCTGATCTCTTCCACCGACAGGAAATGGGGATTAGTGCCCGAGTTGTATTCAAAGCCCTGAGCGACCGACCCACTGGCTTCAGCCAGTGGGTTTACGGTGTAGTCGTGATCGCCACGAGTGAAGCGGATCGATGGCCTGATGACGAAATGATCATCAAACTCCAGGGTGAGATGGGAGTCATCTACGGGGCACATGATCTCGTGTAGTTTTTCACCGGGCCTGATGCCGACGATCTTATGTTCCAGATCGGGTGCCATGGCCATGGCGAGATCAGTGATTCTGACCGAAGGCAGTTTGGGCACGAAGATCTCGCCGCCGTACATGCGCCGGAAGTTCTTGAGTACGAAATCGACGCCCTCCTGCAAGGTGATCCAGAAGCGGGTCATGTGATTGTCTGTGATGGGCAGTGAGTCTGCCCCCTCGGCGATCAACTGCTTGAAAAAGGGCACCACAGACCCCCTTGAGCCCACCACGTTGCCGTAGCGCACTACGCTGAAACAGGTTCTCCTGCCACCGGTCATGTTGTTGGCCGCCACAAAGAGCTTATCGGAGGCCAGCTTGGTGGCGCCATACAGGTTGATGGGGTTGGCTGCCTTGTCAGTAGAGAGGGCGATCACTCGTTTGACGTTATTTTCAAGAGCAGCATTGATGACATTCTCCGCCCCTCCGATATTGGTCTTGATACACTCCATTGGATTGTATTCAGCCGCCGGAACCTGTTTAAGGGCTGCAGCATGGATGATGTAATCCACTTCCCACGTAGCCTGCTGCAGTCGTTCGGCGTCCCGAACATCACCGATAAAATAGCGCATGCAGTCTTCATTGTAGACCTGCTGCATCTCGAACTGTTTCAGCTCATCCCGTGAGAATATGATAATCTTCTTCGGTTTGTAGCATTCAAGAAGCGTCTTGGTATATTTCTTACCGAAGGAGCCTGTTCCACCAGTGATTAAGATTACCGCATCGTCAAACATGATCCGCTCTCTTCTGATTTTCCACCCACAATACTATACAACACACCCCTATACAGAATAAAGGAATTGCATGTCATGCTGACCAACAGGTCCGGAAATAGAGTAACTCAGGCTGTCCTGCTGAAGTATGATATGGCGCTGACTGAAGCCCGCAAATTGGCTAGCCGCAAACCAACAGATATGTGATTATCACCTCTAGTATGAGCAATAGTATTACAGCCTCCCTGGCAATCATCTGTTACTTCATCAGTGGACTGATGGGAGTCCTAATTATTGCTGTTTCAGCAATATCACCAGCGACGGCTACATTGTGAAATATTACCTCTCTGGGTAAAGTAGGCATTAGTATGATGGAAAACAGCCCACCACCCTTCATTATGAACAGTTTTGGCGACCATTTTATCTACAATATCAACCGCAATGACTTTGACCGTATAGGTACCGACCAAACCTTCAGAGCACACACATTACCAACACGATCACAAGCAGCCCCGACAGTCCAATATCCACTAAATTTCTGAAAAATCTATTTCCCGGAAAGAGCGTCGCTATACTCGCATGAGGCCCATCCCTGGAGGAGAACATCCCCTGGCTAGAGAACAACCGAGACAGCCTGGTAGTTATTGCTGTATCGCGGATTTGTCTCCGTCTTTACATATTAGGTGTTCAGCCTGATATCATTACCCATATTGATCCTCAGGAGTTAGGATTTGACCTAGGAAAAGGATTCTGCCATAGCATCGGTAGAAAGAAACGAAAAAGCCCACCACAGATACACCGCAACCTTGATAAAATCACTACCAATGATGGTAGTTCAGGATACACTACTCACGACGACTCTGAGGCTGCAGAGGTCCTTGATGAACAAGCACGCAACGAACTCGGCCATAGTACCCATCTAATCAATCCATCACCCAATGAGTTGTGCAGGTAAAAACATGAATCATCAAGATCCCTTTGCTGCACCGGCAATCGACATCATCCGTTCACGTTGGCCGCATATCCAGCGTCAACTGAAGAGAGAACCGCTCTGGCAAGATATTCAGTTAATCACTGAAAAACCTCAGCCCTCCTTTGTCTGCAACGGCATACAGCTGGCAAGTGCCTACGACCCTGATGCCGAGGCGATACTACAGACATCCACCGTCCCCTCAAACCCAGAGACACTTCGAGTGTATGGCGTCGGCATGGGCTACCTCCCCCGCCTACTACTCGAGCGCTACCCTTCTCTCAAAACGCTGGAAGTGTACATCTTTAACGCATCACTCTTCTGGGAACTACTCAACTGGGTAGACCAGTCGGACTGGTTGAGCGATGAGCGGGTAGTATTGAAACTACCTAGCAGTGATAGCAGACCACAACCTCCCTGGGTGGTCACACCCCCCTGCCTATGGCTGGCAGATGAGCGTGCGGGTGATCTGAGAAATCATCTACTGACAAAGATAAATGAGGAAAACATCAAGAATCTGTACAATAAAAGGGATCCCATTCTCAAACAGCACCTCCGGGACAACATCACCACTATTGAACAGGATGGGGATGTAGCTCAACTCTTCGGTACCCTGGTAAACGAGCCGCCCGAAGTGGTGGTGGCAGGTGCAGGCCCATCACTGGATAGATCGGCATCACTGATCGCTGCACGACAAGCCCAAGGCGCCCTACTCATTGCAGTCGATGCCGCCCTTAAACCCCTGCTACGTACCGGCGTCATACCGGACATCCTGATCACTATCGATCCACTCAGAGACGGTGTACTACCCAATTTCCAGGGTGACCTGAGATGCTTACACAACGCAACATTGGTCTATTTTCCCGTTGTAGCCCCTGATGTCCTTAACGCCTGGCCCTATAAACGCATGACGGCCTACTCCAGTCATGAGTTCTATCGGGCGGTAAAAAGAGCGCATCCGAGAGGAGAACTCCACACCTTTGGTTCAGTGATACATCCGGCCATTGACTTGGCGGTAAAAATGGGAGCCTGCCGCATCACCCTGGCTGGCGCCGATTTCTCTTTTCCATCGGGAAAAACCCATGCTAAAGGCTTCCCCCATGGTAAACAGATGGATGAAAAAGAGCAGCAGCAGTCAGCGCACTGTTGGGTGAAAAATGGCTATGGTGAAAAGGTGATTAGCAGTATCAATATGATCGGATACCAACAGGATCTGGAAAAATATATCAGCTTTCACCCGCTGGTTGAATTCATCAACCTGAGCAGGGAGGGTGCGGCTATTGCAGGCACCCGCTACCCCGAGGAGCAGTCGTGACCCCAGAGTATCAGCAACAGATGAGTGAGTGTGTCATCGCCCTTCGTACCGGTAAACTGGGAACGGCAACCGGGAAGCTGATTGAGATTATCGATCAAACGCTACCACTTCTAGGACAGAACAGTGGAGTGCCGGGCAGCCGAATACAACAACTGATCAACACAGCGCTACTCAGTCTTGAAAGAAATGACCTGATTGGCCTGGCGGATA
Organism: Sedimenticola sp.; assembly: GCA_040505915.1. Classification (GTDB taxonomy): domain Bacteria; phylum Pseudomonadota; class Gammaproteobacteria; order Chromatiales; family Chromatiaceae; genus Vondammii. Next base: position 37,537 of record JBEVXV010000863.1, read on the forward strand.
TTCTTGAATTCGAGCTTTCACCACTACTCTCTGCGGCGTGATCCTTTGCCATCCATATCGCAGGAGTCAAACCGTCCGACTGCATTGACTTCAGCCACCTTCATCACACGATTTAACTCCGACCCCAGGATGATCAACTTCTCCACGGCAACACACGGACGGGGGAATAGAACTCAGGGACATTTACTATAAGCTTCGGCCCCCGCCCTTTTGCGACGAAGCCCTTTGAAATCATCCATCAGCTGTTGCTTGGCAGCTATTGCCAACTGCTGAATCTGTTTATTGAGAGAGATCATCTCGCTCATGATCTCTGTTGCCTGCCGATGATCGTCGGCAGGATTATCTTGTTCGACCCAGGCCTCCACGAGCTGGCGCCGCTCCACATCCATCACCTGCAACTGATCCCAGCCACCCTCTTTGGCAAGCCTTAACATGGCGAGGGTAAGCTCAAGCGCCTTGTTCATATCATTGATTTGATTGAATGCCTGACTGGACATTGAAAACTACTTCTCAGCGACAGAGACCGCCTCATCTATGTTGGGAGCATGGCGAATGTATTCCGGCATGGCATCCCACGCCTGCTTGATCTCCCGCAGAAGAGAGGCAACCTCATCAAGAGCACCCACATCATCGGCTAGCCCCCCCTCCATCAAACGCTTATCCATATATTGGTAAAGCGCAAACAGGTTAGCTGCAATCTCTCCCCCCTTCTCGGCATCGAGACTGGAACAGAGGGCATCGATGATTGAAATTGCCCAGGTGATATTATCCTGCCTTACTTGAATATCTTTGCGTTCTATTGCACCTTTGGCGATAGCTATCTTGTCCAGGGCACCCTCCATCAGCATCTGCACCAGTCGATGAGGCGTAGCATAACTCGCCTCACTGCCCGATGTCTGTGAGTACTTTGCGGAGGCACCACGCTTACCGGCATACCCTGTCATAAGTCAATATCCTGAAATTTAAAAAGAGAAAAGCCTAGCCTAGCTGACGAATGTTGCCATCTGCTGCGTCAGGTAACTGCTCATACCATCAAGGCTTAGAACGGTAGAGTCAAGCTGGGCAAACTGCTTAACGATGCGGGCCTCGTAACTGTCCAGTTGATCTTCCAGCCTGGCCTTCACCAACTGCAGGAAGATCTTCCGATCCGCCAGCGCCGCTTCACGGCTACCGATAGCCCCATCGGAAGCCAAGAGGTCATCAGCATAGCTGTAGAGACGAGTGGCAAAACCCTCTGTATCATCACTGAACAGCCCCGTCACATCTTCATGGTTGGTCGATAATATACTATCAAAAATAGCACTATCAAGTGACATCACACCACTGCGGTCCCGTGAGATACCAATCGCCGTCAGGGTACTGTAGTCACCTACCCCGGTAGCCGCCGTGTTCAGCACATGGTTGAGGCCACTGCGGATAAAACTAAGTGAGGAATCATTCGATAGATCACCTGCACGGGCATCGGTAATAGCACTCTGCAGTTCGTTGTATTTCTCAATAAACGTCTCTATCGATGACTTGATAGTCGCATTGTCCCGACTAATGGTGAGGGTTGAGGATCCGGCGGCCACCAGATTAATGGTAAGACCACTGATGGCACTCGTAACACTGTTGGAGGCACTGGTGATATCGAAGCCGTCGAGAGTGATCTGAGCGTCCAACGCAGTTGTCACCGTCACCGCAGTGGTACTGACTTCGGCGTCCATATAGAAGAGTTTCGAAAGGCCGTCGTTGTCATCCAGCCCGCCGACACTGTCGCTGGTAAAGGCGGTGGTAAAACCGTTGACCACACCGGTACTATCCGACGTAAGAATAAGTCGGGAACCGCCATCCTCATTGATCACCGAGGCGGTAACATCGAGATCGGCAGTGTTATTGATGGCATCACGAATCCCATTTAGGGTGCTGTTTTCGGAGGTGATCGCGACATCGTAGTTAGTACCGTCAACGGTCAGGCGCAGGGTTCCGGTACCTCCAACATCGGTAGTGCCGTTAGTATAGACCGTCGATGCTGTCTTCTGGACAGTGGCAAGGTTGGTTACGGTCAGGGCGTAGTTGGAGGCTACCGCACCTCCCGTAGTCGATGCCGTGGCAACGGTAGTTGTGCTCGACTCCGCAGTAACCGGATTGAATGCCGACTGAAAACGCAATGCACTCAATGCTGTCTTGAATGAGGAGACGGCACTCTTGACACTACCGTAAGCACTGACTTCGGCATCGATCTCCGATTGTTGTGCCAGATTACGATCGAGTGGGCCGCGCTTGACGGCCATCATCTGGTCTATCACAGTCGACAGATCCATGCCGGAACCTACACCTGGGATGCCTATTGCCATCTTTTCAGCTCCATCCGCACTCGCCTACCCAACCTTAACTAAAATGGGAGATCACGCCTCATCGCTAAGGATAAGACCTGCTCCCGGTTTTCCAACCATCTCATGTATCCTCGCCACCAACGCGATCAACTCATCGGGTGGGTATTGACGGATAAGTTTCTGAGAGTCCGCATCGTAGACTCGAATCACCGGCCTGCCGGTCTCTTCACTGACACTGAACTGAACCTTTCTCCGAGCTGTCTGGACAAGGGCATTGGCCTCTGCAACCAGCTTCTTCAGAGAGTCGGAATCGTTCATCTCCTTGCTCGAATTTGCCGCCTGGGTTGACCTAGTGTTGGCTTGGTCAACTTCTGACTTCACCTTCACGCTCTCAACCTCAGCAGCCACGACAACTTCGGAGACATTTGCAGTCCTACCGGGTCGGCTCAAGTTTGTACGATTAGCCGGCAGCAGGTTGGCTTGATTAATGAGCTCAACTGCCATGACTTTAACCTCGCTACTCCTGTTTAGCTTCAGCCCCGGATGTTATTCCGGGGCTACCCGACCTAACCCAACAGCCCTAATGCAAGCTGCGGCATAGTGTTGGCCTGTGCCAACGCGGCGATACCTGCCTGCTGTACCACCTGGGAACTGGTCAGCCTGGCGGTCTCGCGAGCAATATCCGCATCCATGGTACGACCATAGGCCCCCCACTGGGCCTCCTCAAGAGCCATGACGGTACTCACCGCTTTCTCCGCAACACTCTCGTCACCACCGATCTTTGCCAGGGAGGAGTTAACGCCATCGATCAATCCCTCAATGACAGTTACGGTAGAGCTGGAAGAGGCGGTCAGCGTGGGGGCAGCCTCACCAAAGCTGATGGTGTTACCTGTTGCGGGACCCGCCAGCGCATCGAAACTGCCAAAGGCATCAGCACCATTAAACATGGCACGAGCCGCTATCGCACCGAGTTCAGTACCCAGCGAGGTCATCTCTTCATCGATATAGCCCTTTTGTCCACTGGTGTAGGTACCACTCTCTTTCTGCAGGGCCAGTTCACGCATACGCTGCAGCAACTGGTTAGCCGTCTGCAGTGTTGCGTCCTGAACCTGGAGACGCGACATAGCATCACCCAGTGTCTGCTGGGCAACGGCCGCACCGCGGGCATGCATCTCGGCATATTGACCGATTGCCAGACCGGCCGCGTCATCTTTTGCCATGTTAATACGGAGACCGGAAGAGAGCCGTTGCACAGCGGTTTTCATATCGACCTGTGAACGATTGATATTGCGTCGTGCGGCGAGTGAGAATAGGTTAGTGTTGACTGTGACTGGCATGATCGTATCCTCTTAAAGACCCCGTGCGCTTCACTTTACTGGTCGCCATCAAGGCGGGACGCCGCTCCAGGGTATTTGCATTTAGCGGATATATCTTCAATGGTATTCGATGATATTTACCGCTTCCAACCCTATTATCGACTGAGGTGCATCTATCTTTAGTAAAAACTGAAAATAAAACCCGCTTCTCTGTATTAATAAGTTTACTTCTGAATAACAACTTTCCCTGGACTTTGAATCTACTGTAGGAGCCCTGCCCTCGGGGCGACGGATTTTTCAGGGGGTGAGCAACGTTCATCGCGGCGAGGAGGCCGCCCCTACAATAAGATCCGTGTTCGATCACTGCTGTCCCGTTAACTCCCTCTCCTCTTTGGGGAGAGGGTTGGGGTGAGGGGGCCCTATAGATAAGTCGTTGATTTAATTCACCCTCACCCTGGCCCTCTCTCTCCTAGGGAGAGGACATATTCTATTGCAGTATGTCATGTTGCTGTTGATATATGCGCCCTAAAAAACACCTCCACACAAGGTGTTACTGCAACATACTACAAAATTAACGGGACAGCAGTGGTGTTCAATACTGAATAGTTACGTTTTTTCTAATTTACCTATTCACCTATTGGGTCAGCGGCGCCACACCTCAGCGGAGAAAGTTGAACAGCAACAGCCCCTGCATCTGGGAAAAGCTGGCCTGGGCCGCCTCAAGGGCTACCTTCTCTTTATTGAAGTTGGTGATCGCCTCCGCCAGATCCACATCTTCTATCTTTGAGCGGTTGCTCTCAAGGGTCAGAATGAACCCCTCGTTGAGGTCTCTCTGCTCATCAATCGCCCGCAGTTTGGAACCGGCGCTGGCGCGGGACTCTCCAAGCCGGGAGATGATCTGCCCAATATCACCCACCAGCGTTCCGGGACTGGCATCCGCCTCAAGTGCATCGGCAATTTGATCGATAGTGGAGAAGATATCCCGTACCCCACCGGCCGCTGTTGGTACATCAATGAATGTATGAAAACCAGAGACGCTGTCGGCCAAAGTACGGTCCGCCGATATCCTGATCTCTCTCAAACCCATATCGCCGTTAAAGGTGTAGCTTCCGGCACTGAAGGAGAAGGGCTCCACGGCTCCCTGATAGCCGGAGAAAAGGTATTCACCCGCACTATCGGTGGTGTTGGCCAGAGCGACCACACTGGTCAATAGATCCCTCACCTCCACGGCGATCATTCCACGCATGGTGCCGGCGTAGGTGCCGCTACTGCCTTGCAGGGCCAGCTCATTGACCCGCTGCAGCAGGGAGGTGATACCTCCCAGTGTATTATCAACATGCTCCAGTCGCTGCTGTACTCTGTCGGCATTTTTCTGGTACTGCTCGACCGTACTGACGGCCCGGCTTAACTGAAGAACCTGGGTAGAGCCGGAAGGATCATCCGACGGTCGCAGAATCCTCCGCCCGGTGGTGATCTCCTCCTGGCTGCGGGACATCTTGACCTGCCCCTTGAGCATACCGTCAAGCCCCTGCTGATAGATCTGTCCTGTAGAGACTCTTAACATAACTACCTCCCAAAGGCGCCAATAAGCGTATCAAAGATGACTCCCGCCACGGAAACTACCCGCGCAGACGCTTGATACGCCTGCTGGAACTTCATCAGATTGGCCGCCTCTTCATCGAGGTTAACGCCAGAGATACTGGCAAGCGTATTCTCCTGGACGGTCAGCAGCCCTTTCTGGGCGTTGTAGTTGGTATTGGCCTGATGTGCCAAGGAACCGATATCGGCCACCATCTGGCCAAATATCCCCTGTATGGTAGAAGTACCACCTGACATCAAAAGCTCTCTTCCCATGGAGCTCATACCCAGAGCGTTACGGTTGTCGGCAGTACCGCTGCTGTTGTTGCCGATAACCAACTGATCACCCACTACGGGTGCACCACTGATATCAAAGGTGAGTCCTCCATAGGCACTGAACTGGGTTGGGTTGGTACCATCAGGGAACGATTTACCCGACACATCGGTGCCTGCCGGATCATATAGAATGAAGTTGTTCGGTGCCCCTGGACCACCGGTTATAACAAAGCCACGGTTACCTGAACCGTCCGCATCGACCGAATAGGTTAGGGTGATAGCAGAAGAGAGGGGCAGGCCGGTGGCGCTGGTGGTAGAGGCCTGTGTGATCAAGGCCGACCCGGTATTGACCGGATGGCCATTGGCATCGGTCACCTCGTTAGCCCGCAGTGCACCGGCAGCGGCTATTCTGTTAGTGTCATTGATTAACAGTGTAACCTCTCCAGCGGCCTCGCGGGTGGGTTGCAATAGGAAGGAGTCACCCGCCACCAGACCACTGGCTCCGGTGATGGAGAGGGTAAAACCGTCGGTCACCCCAGGCAGGGCTGAATCCACCGCAGTGGTCACTCCATCTGAGAGACGCGTCAATGTATAACTGGTGCCTGAATTGTAACTCAGCCGATAATCAGATGCGGTGACATCTACCAGATCGGCGGCGGAGAAGGTTGCAGAAACGGTTGCCGATCCGGTATTGCCGCTGTTTCTGGTGCCGCTTAGGGTGATCGGCTGGAAAAAGTTGTTTCCCATCGACCCCAAAAGGTCGAGTCCCTGAATATGCTGGGCGTTGATGCTCTCAACCATGCCCACCGCCACTTGACCCAGCTGGTTCTGACCCGCATCAAGAAACTGCTCTCTAAACTCCAGCAAGCCCCCCAGCTTTCCGCCGGTAATTTGAGCTGTAACCTCTTCAGAACTAAAGCTGGTAACGAATGCGACTCCAGGTTTATTCGCATCCTCCGGATCGTTATAGACTCCCAGGGTGGTGTGTTGTGCGCCAATTACCAGCCCTTGGCCGGTTCCAATAGCGACATTGTAAGCACCGTCATCCTGTTCAAAAACCTGAATATCGACTAGTTTGGCAAGCCCTTTAAGCAGGGTCTCGCGCTGGTCAAGCAGGTCGTTGGGGGTGGTTTGTCTCCCGGAATGTGCCGCTTCAATGATCTCCTGGTTGATCGTTGCAATGGCACCGGCCAGGGTATTAATGTCGGTCATCGCTTGTGACAACTTCTGATTGGTCTCGCGTCGAATATCGTCGTACTGACGGTCAAAAAAGGCAAACCTGGCGGTCAGTGACTCCGCTTCAGCCAGGACTACCTGACGCGCCGCCGCCGACCCTGGATCATCTGAAAGGGTCTGCATGGCATTGAAGAAGCTCTGTATTGTCGGGTCCATACCCACCAGCGGATCGGCCAACAGGTCATCCAGACGGCTGGCATTCTCCGATAGCGTCTCCGCCTTAGAGGTGATCGACTGGGTGACGCGGATCTGGGCAGCAATAAAGTCATCGTAATAGCGCTGCACAGCAGCGGCATCGACACCGTTGCCGAGCCAGCCGTTGCCGCTAAAGCTGGGGGCTCTGACCTCAAAGTCGACCCGCTGACGGCTGTAGCCTTCGGTATTGGCGTTGGATACGTTGTGCCCCACGGTATTGATGGCACGCTGATACGCCTGCAATCCGGAGGAGGCAATACCGAGTAAAGTAGCCATGATTCTTTCCAGTTCCTCGGTAGAGCGTGCCGTGACGGCACGCTCTACCTACTCTCTATAGCGGCTCACCGGCAGCCGCCTTAAACTTGGCAAGCGCCGACCGCAGTTGATCACCAGCCAGTATACTGCTGATCTTATTTGCATATTTTGGATCTGTGGCATAACCGGCCCGTTGTAGCTCGGAGAAGTAGCGTTGGCTGTCATCCGTAGCTTCCAGTGCTTTGCTATAACGGGGGCTGTTACTGATAAAATCCACATAATCGCGAAAACTCTCCCGGTAGTTATCATAAGCCCTGAAGTGGTCACGCCGTTTAACAGCAACACCTTCTTGGTACTCCAGGGTATCCACCTTCACCCGCTCTCCATCCCAGCGTTGATCTGCCTTAATGCCGAACAGGTTATTAGCGGGCTGACCGCCAGTGTCACGCATCATATGCCTGCCCCAGCCAGTCTCCAGTGCGGCCTGGGCCAGCAGCGCCTGGGGTTGGATGCCGATCAGTTTTGCCGCTTCACTGGCCCAGGGCATAAGCTGTTGGACAAAATCGTCTATATTCCAGCCTGCCGGATCATTCTCCGGTGGCAGCGGCTGGACGGGGCCACTCTCTTCAACCACGGAGGCATCTCTCTCCGTTGTGACCGGGGACCCTATCTCCGGCTTTAGGTGCGGCGCATCACGACCGTAGTCACCTAGCTCTTTAGCCGCAATCTCCCCACCATCCCGCGCCTGCATTTGACGAATAATCACATCCGCCAGTCCCATACCACCACTCTCTGCCATATGAATGGCAAGCTGCTGATCATGCATGTCACGATAGAAGAGACTCTGATCGCTATCCATCAGCCCTTTGCCCAGACTGGCCTGACGCATGGTCTTCAACATCTGCTGGATAAAGAGGGACTCAAACTGCTGGGCGACCTTCTTTAGGGCGCCATCGGCATCTTTTGATGCCATCGCCTTGAGCTCGCCAAGACCCTGAAAATCTGTATAGATAGAGGTGTCACCGATATTCATCAGATCACCACCAGCTCCGCCTTGAGCGCTCCGGCTTGCTTCAACGCCTCAAGAATGGCAACTAGATCAGAGGGTGAAGCACCTACCTGATTGACCGCTCTCACCACCGCATCCAGCGTGGTGCCGGGGTTGAAGAGGAACATCCTGCTGCCCCCATCGGCAACATCTACCTGGGATACGGGTGAGGCAACGGTGGTTCCACCGGAGAGTGCACCGGGCTGCGATACCTCGGTGCTCTCACTGATGGTAACCGTAAGACTGCCGTGAGAAACCGCTGCCGGCGTGACCCGCACTTCACTGCTAATGACTACTGTGCCGGTACGTGAGTTAACGATAATACGTGCCGGTGCGATACCGGGTTTTACCCGCAGATTTTCAATCAGTGAGATAAAGCTGACCCGCTGGGAAGGGTCACGAGGGCTATTAACCCGGATAGATGTGGCATCTTCAGCCACCGCCACTCCAGGACCAATGGATTCATTGATCGACTCCACAACACGTTGCGCGGTGGTAAAATCACCTTCGTGAAGGTAAAGGGTAAGCGAGTTACCCTGGGCGAAGGCGTTAGGCACCGTGCGCTCTACCGTGGCACCGCCAGGGATACGCCCAACACTGGGAATATTGATGGTAATGCTTGACCCATCGGCACCAGAGGCACTCAGGCCACCAACCACCAAGTTACCCTGAGCAACCGCGTAGACCTTGCCGTCGGCCCCTTTCAGAGGGGACATTAACAGGGTGCCGCCCCGCAGGCTCTTGGCATCACCGACAGACGAGGCGGTGATATCGATCCTCTGACCCGGTTTGGCAAACGGTGGCAACTCGGCATGGAGCGTCACAGCAGCAACATTTTTAGGTTTAATCGCGGTACCAGGAGGCACCACCACACCCAGTTGCGTCAGCATGCTGCGCAGGCTCTGCTCGGTATAGGGAGCAGAGTTCATCTTGTCACCCGTACCGTTAAGACCGACCACCAAACCGTAACCTATAAGCTGGTTGCTACGTACACCGGCGATGGAGGAGATATCTTTTATCCGCTCAGCTCGCGCGGGAGAGAGCAGGCTCATCACCGCAAAAAGCATGGCGACCAGGGCGAGATAGAGGCCGATCCTGCCACTGATGTGGCGGTAACTCTGTGGTTGATTCGGTTTACTGATGGCTGAATGTCTCATCATGATCACCTAGAAGGGAAAGAGGGCGCTGACAAAGAACTTGGCCAGCCAGCCCATGGCATTGGAGTCGGCAACCGCCCCATCGCCGACATAGACAAAAGTGGGGTCCGCCATCTTGGTGGAGAGCACCGTATTGGTAGAGTCGATATCGGCAGGACGAACAATACCCGAAACCTTCACATACTCATTACCCTGGTTGATACCGATCCGTTTTTCACCCCGAACAACCAGGTAGCCGTTGGCCAGCAACTCGACGACTGTCACCGTCAGATCACCACTCAGGTTATTACTCTGGGAGCTATCACCGGAGCCTGCAAACGAGTTGCTGGACTCCAGGTCAAAACCCAGATTATTGTTACTGTTGCTGGCCAGCGGTAATACACTAGGCGTATTAAACTGCGGAGTGGTTCCCAAAATAGTGGGGTTAGTAATACTGGTGGAGTTGCTCTTATCGACACTAGTCGCCGCATTTTTAGAGGCGTTGGTCTGCTCCACCAGTTTGATGGTTAGCATATCGCCGACGCGGCGGGCACGGGTATTTTCAAACCATGAGTGCTCATAACCCGCCTGATAGATAGCCCCATTACCCTGAGGGGTAGGGGGTGCCACAACGGGGCGCACTGGCGCGTATTCAGGATCTCTCTTTGGTACGCTACCATTACAACCGACCAGGCTCATTGCCGTCAGTGTCAACAGTGTCAATGTGAGAAGCCGTTTCATGCCATTACCCACCTGCCATTACAGCTGGTTGTTTACATAAGCCAACATCTCATCGGTGGTTGAGATCACCTTGGAGTTCATCTCATAGGCGCGCTGGGTCTCAATCATATTGACCATCTCTTCCACTACATTGACGTTGGAGCTCTCCAGGGAACCCTGGATCAGAGTGCCGAGTCCATCGCTACCCGGTGTGGCAGTCGTCGCCGCACCACTGGCGCCTGTCTCCCTATAGAGGTTCTGACCCACGGCGGAGAGACCGGTAGGGTTGATGAAATCAGCCAGCTCGATGGTGCCGATCTGGGTAGGCGCACTACCACCAGCAAGGAGTGCAGAGACCACTCCATCGGAGCCAACCGTGATACTGAGAGCACTGGCCGGTACGGTGATCGCCGGTTCCAGAGCGTAGCCATTATTGGTAACGACCTGTCCATCGGCGCTCATATTGAATGAGCCATCACGGGTATAGACGATAGAGCCATCGGGATGCAGTACCTGCAGGAAACCCCGCCCTTCGACAGCGATATCCAGCGAATTGCCTGTCTGGGTCACGTTGCCCTGAGTAAACAACTTCTGGGTAGAGACCGTCTGTACGCCGGTACCAATCGCCAGTCCGGAGGGGAGCTGAGTCTCTTGAGATGACTGTGCTCCTACTTGACGAACATTCTGATAAATAAGATCTTCGAATGCGGCGCGGTCTCGTTTAAAACCCGTGGTGGAGACATTGGCGAGGTTATTGGCGATAGTCGCCATCCGTGTCTGTTGAGCATCTAAACCTGTTTTTGCAATCCAGAGTGCGGGATACATAATCCACCTTCCTATTTAGTCTCTTCTCTATTACCCAATTACGTTGCAATTAACCTGCCATCAGGAGATTTTCAGTATACTGGTGGAGCCCTCTTCCATCTTCTCCGACTTTGACATCACCTTTACCTGCAACTCAAAGCGCCTGGAGAGTTCGATCATATCGACCATGGAGTCCACTATATTGACGTTGCTGCTCTCAATGGTGCCAGTAGCCAGCCCGACCTCCGCATCGGCATCAGCTTCCTCGCCACTGCGCAATCTGAGCAGTCCATCCTCACCTTTATCCAGCTCCTCAAGTGGCGGATTGACCATTTTAATCCGATCGATCACCGCCAATTCATTGGCGGCCTGGCCGACGGGCTTAATTGAGATAGTTCCATCAGAGGCGATATAGAGCGTTTCAGCAGGGGGGATGGCAATCGGCCCACCATTGCCCATCACCGGCAAGCCGTTGCCGGTGGTCAGCATACCGTTGAGATCGATTTTGAGGTCTCCGCGACGGGTATAGGCTTCACCACCATCGCGGGACTGAACTGCAAACCAGCCTTTTCCGTTCATCGCCACATCAAGATCACGGCCGGTATGTACCAAGGCACCCCGTTGAAATTCGAGCCCCGGACGGTCAGTCAACGCATAGACACGGGTCGGCATTCCGTCACCATACACCGGCATACTGCGTGCCTGCTGCAGATCGGCGACAAAACCGGGTGTATTGGCATTAGCGAGATTATTGGCGTTGGCTGCATGGGCGAGAAGAGTCTCTTTGGCTCCACTCATGGCAACATAGATGACGCGATCCATAATGTACCTCATTAAGAAGAGGCGACCCACTTCAGGTTGTCATGTCAGACAACTGAAGCAGGCCACTTGCTGCTTTACCTGATATTGATGACGGCCTGGGTTACCTGGTCAGAGGTGGTGATCGCCTTGGCACTCGCCTGGAAATTACGTTGCGCCACAATCAGCTTTACCAGCTGGGAGGCGATATCAACATTGGACAATTCAAGGGCACCACTCTGAATACTACCGAAGCTGGAGGTACCGGCCTCGCCCAACTGAGCGTCACCGGATTCAAAGGTTTCGGTCCAGTTGTTGCCGCCCTCTTTACCCATGCCACTCGGATTGTTGAACTTAGCCAGCACCACCTGACCGAGGGAGGTAGAACGCCCGTTAGTGAAGCGGGCAAATACCACGCCGGTATCATCAACGTCGATGCCATTTAGACGGCCTGAGGTATAACCATCCTGGGAGAGATCATTGACCCCAAATTCACCGGCATATTGGGTGGCGGTGTTAAAATCCAACTCCAGAGAGATCGCTGCCGCACCGTTGGTGAAAGCGTATGGCCCAAAGCTGACAATACCATCACCGCCACTACTGACGGGAACAAGAGCACCGGCAGAGTCAAAGACAATCACTTCCGGCCCATCAGCTGTACCACCATCAATACTCTGATAGACCTGCCAGGTATTTGCCGCAGTTTTGCGGAAATACATGGTGGCGGTATGGGAATCTCCCAAGGAGTCGTATATCGTTATTGATGAGGCGCTGTTGTACATAGTTGCCGTAGGGGCCGCAGGTACAAATGCCACGGTTGGAGCTATATCCGAGGCGTTGATATTGAGGCCTGCAATGATTTCGGTCGATGGATTAGGTGCACTGGGCTGAAGATTAAGCTGCAGATCAGCCACCGTACCCGTATCAAAGTCACCCGAATCTCCCAGGGGTGGATAGGCCTGCAACGACTGAGCGGCATGATTTACAATGTAGCCCTCGCGGTCGACACTCAATGCCCCGGCACGGCTGTAATAACGACTACCTACAGCATCTTCGAGAACGAAGAAACCCTCACCATTGATCGCCAGATCAAGGTTATTGGAGGTAAACTCCACCGTCCCCTGGCTAAACTGCTGAGAGACCCTGGCGACACGGACACCACGCCCTGCGGCCTGGGTACCCAAATCCTGAATTGATGTGGCGTAGATATCGGTAAATTCCGCCCGTGACTGCTTGAAGCCGGTAGTCGCAACGTTGGCGATATTGTTGCCCGTTACGTCTAGTTCTGTTTGGGCTGCTGCAAGCCCACTCAATGCAACCTGAAAAGACATGACATGCTCCTCTTATCTTCAGTTGATCTGTTTTACTTGGTCAAAAGCCACAGGGCCTAGCCCACCCAGGTTCAGAGTAAGCCCCTGACCTGCACCACCGATGGTGACACTCTCCACCGGTGCAAACAGCTGTGGTTGGAGTGCTTCAACACTCTCACCCCCACCCGCGTCTATCTGAACTGTGTAATACCCGGGATTGGCATAATCACCGCTATCGGTGATCCCATCCCATGAAAACCGCACCGAGCCTCCCGCCCGGTCACCTAGATTGAGCTCTCTCACCAGCTGTCCCGCCACATCACTGATACGGACCACCACATCTGCGCTCTGAGCCAGCTCAACCTGGCCATTTATAGTGCCGCCACTGGCAAGATAGCCGCTATCCATCGGCACCAGAACATCCCGGCCGATCAGGCTACCTGCCTGTAGCGCCTGATCTGAGGTCATAGTGGAGGAGAGCCCGGCAAAAGAGGCGTTCAACTTATCAAGTCCCGATACCGAGGCAAACTGAGACATTTGAGTAAGCATTTGTGAGTTATCCATCGGCTCAAATGGATCCTGATTATTCAATTGCGTAACCATCAGCTCAAGAAAGGTGTCCAGACCCATCTCTGCCGGGTCGCTTATCCGTTCCTTCTCTTTGAATGGCTGAATACCCAGACTGGTAAGCAGTTCGTCAGTAGCGCTGGTTGTAGTCATCTCTAATCTCCTTACTCGCCCAATCTCAGGGTGGCCGACATCAGCTGTTTAGTGGCATTGACCACTTCCACATTACTCTGGTAACTACGGGAGGCGGATATCATATTGGCCATCTCCTCCACCACATTGACATTGGGCCGGAAGATATAGCCCTCCTCATTGGCCAATGGATTGTTGGGTGCATACTCCATAAGCAATGGAGACTGGCTCTCAACAACACCTTTTACCTGAACACCCGTGGCCGGATCATCGGGATTGAGCTGATTAATGATGGCGGCAAAAACCGGATGTCTTGCCCGGTAGGTCTCACCGGTACTGCTGCCGATACTATCGACATTGGCGAGGTTACTGGAGACTAGGTTGAGCCTCATTGACTGGGCACTCATCCCGGAAGCGGCGGTATCAAAAATTTTAAACATCGACATGATCTACTGCCCCTTGATAGCAAGTTTGAGCTTCTTGATAGCACCGCTGACAAAACGCAGGCTGGCCTGATACTCCAGGGCATTCGCTGCAAATGCGGTGTGTTCTAACTGGCTGTCTACCGTATTTCCATCCAGGCTGGACTGGTTGGGTACTCGATACTTCAGGTAACTGTCGGGTACCAATCCACTATCCATCTGGATATGTTTGCTGTTGGTAGTCTTCATCCTGACAGGTGGAGGCATCTGCTGGTTAAGCAGCTCACGGAAATCGATATCCCTGGATTTATATCCCGGGGTATCCACATTGGCGATGTTGCCTGCCAGCACCTCCGCCCGACGGGCGTGCAGCTTCAGTGACTGCTCATGGATGCCGAAGATCTCATCTAGTTTCATCTGCCTGCCCCTGAAAAGAATCTACTCACCGTTTCATAAAGCAGACTTTGTGCCAAAGTAGTAAACACCCATTCACACACCGTTCAAATAGGTAACTTCTCAAAAAGTCCGTGCCATAGTGGGTGCTTGGGGTCGGAGATAGCTCCCAAATAGGTATAGCTGAATAGTTACTATTTTTTTTGACTTAAACAACAACAGCGGCTTGATAAAATATCGGCTTCTCTGACGGGTAACCCACTTCAGCCGATAACGGTATTTATCAAGGAGAGAAGTGGGAAAGAGAGGATAAAAGCGGCAATCTGACACCGGCTAAGCGGCAAGAGGGCTCCGCCCATCACCGATCCAGCATCTCAGAACTGGCTACTGAATAATGCGATATACAATGCCACCCTGCCCTTTAACCATTTCAAAACGGTCGCTGTGGGCGGAGAGGGATTCAGTGGAACCGAGGAAGAGATAGCCGTTGGGCTTCAGCGCTGCGGCTAATCTGGAAAGCGTCTGGCGCTTCCTCTCGTTAGAGAAGTAGATCAGCACATTGCGGCAGAAGATGATGTCGAACTTACCCAGTAGCTGGAAGCCCTTTAACAGGTTCAGCTCCTTAAACCTAACCCGGGCTTTAATCTCCGGACGCACCTCCAGGCAATCCCCTTGAGGAACAAAATAACGCTGTTGCTGATCAGCACTGAGACCACGGGCAGCCGCCATACCGCAGTAGACCCCTCTCTTTGCCTCGGCCAGCGCACCAGAAGAGATATCAGTGGCAACTATCTGGGTATCAGAGAGCGGGCTCCGGGGATGATGTGAGAGGTACTCTTGCACCATCATACTGATGTTATACGGCTCCTGCCCCGATGAGCAGGCCGCAGACCATATAGAGAGACTATGCCCATTACCCGCCGCAAGCTCGGGGAAAAGTTGGTGGGTCAACAACTTGTAGTGAGATAGCTCACGAAACCAAAAGGTTTCGTTGGTGGTCATAGCATCTATCACCTCGTTCTGTAGTTGTGGCTCTCTCCCCGACTCCAGCTTTCCAAGTAGTTCGCCGACTGTTGCCACTCCGTAGTGGCGCATAAGCCCACCAAGCCTGCTGACCACTAAATACTCTTTACCAGCCGACAACCTAATCCCGGAGACCGCTTCCAGAAATAGTTGAAATGCAGTGAAATCCTCATGGGATATAACGGCTTTATCCATTAAGGAGCCTCTGAACAGATGTGGCCGAATTGATGGGTGCTCAGGAGGCACAAGATCAAGGGGCTGGTCGCAGCTGATAGCAGGCTATTAGCAAAATCTTCAATGCCGATATTGCGTCTCCTGAGTGTGAAGCAATCGGTCATGACTTGTTCAATGGCTCCTTAAATTGGCAATGGGTGGTATTTGGGGTCAGCGTAGCTAAATTATCTATTAGAGTGAACCCAACAGTAACTATCCCATAGGTGCTCGGGGCGGAGTCGATTGCGGTGAGGTTGTGATTAAATGCACCGATTTTCGCCGCAATCGACTCCGACCCCAGGTAAAAATAGCCGCATAACAGGGGCCACTGATATAGTTACACCCAACTACTCTTTAATATTAACGGGATATCGAAAAAAAACAACGTACTATCCCAGACTGCATAACCACTATATTAGATCACTGCTGTCCACCTCACCCACAAGCAGGCATACAACTTGCTACTTCAATGCTAAAGCATACGAAGCAGGCTTAATTATGATAATGGCTAAAGCAGCAAGCGTCCGGCAGACAGCCACAAGCCTAGGGTGGCTGATACTGCTCTGGAGTGTCGTCTATACACCGCTCTACGCGGGCAATACCCAGCATCATGCAACTATTCGTCAAGCGGCAGAATCTTATATCTACGATCAACTCAGCGATTCCGACGGAAATTTGACGGCTACTGCAGGAGAGCTCGATAGAAGACTGAAACTAAGCACCTGTGAGCAGCCGCTGGAGGTGTTCTTCTCCAGTAACAGGCAAGGCTCCGCACGTAAGACTGTCGGCGTCCGTTGCACCGATGACAGTGGCTGGACCATCTACCTGCCCGTCACCATCTCTCTTGTGAAAGAAGTCGTGGTAGCAGCCCGGGAGTTGTCGAAAAAGAGTACATTAACCCCCGCAGATCTCAGGATGGAACTGCGGGACGTAGCGAAACTCAGCAAAGGCTACTTCAAGGAGATCAGGCGCGCACTGAATAAGCAGTTGAGACGCACCCTCCATGCAGCTGACGTGGTCACACCCTCCATGCTCACTACGAGCAAGACCATTAAACGTGGCAACCGGGTGACCATCTTGGCACAAGCGGGAGGGATAGAGGTACGAGTAAGCGGCAAGGCCCTAAGCGATGGGGCAACAGGTGATCAAATCAGAGTGCTAAATAACAGTAGCAAAAGAAAGCTGGAAGCCACCGTGGTGGGGGCTGGCCTGGTAAGAGTCACGCTGTAAGTGTGATCAAGCCCAAATTATGACAGGATTAGCACCGATTATTCTAAAGAAATTCACTCTCTTGGTCGCTAAAATGAACGGGAGTAACTTAACAGAAGGGTAAAACAATGAGCGTGGAAATCAGTGGACTACCCAGCAGATCGGTAAGTAATAGCGGTCACGGCAAAAAAACCCAGGGGGTTGAACAGAGCAAAACCAGCGCCTCCAGCGCCCCCAAACCCAGCCAATCCGGTGGTGGAGACAAGGTGAGTCTGACCGATACCGCAACGCGGCTGCAGGAACTTGAAGCACATATCGCATCCATGCCGGTCGCCGACGTACAGCACGTCTCAGACGTTCAGCGCTCGCTGGCCAGTGGCAGTTTCCAGATCGAGCCGGTCGAAGCGGCTAGTAATCTTATTACACAGGAGCGGGAATTCGCTCTTATCAGCAAGCAAGGATAAATTGAATGGAAATAACTACCACACAGATCAACCATTTTGTCGGCCTGCTGTCGGTAGAGCTCCAGTGCGCGGAAAAACTGCTGACACTGCTGGAGCAGGAGCACCAAGCCCTCACTGGAGCAGACCCAGACCGTATTATCGCTATCAGTGAACAGAAGCAGTCTCTTGTTGAGCAGATGCAGCAGCATCTGGCAAATCGTCAGGGATTTCTCAAACGCCTTGGCCTTTCCGGTGACCGTGAAGGCGTGGATATCTTATTGGCCTCCCAGCCTGAGGGCGGTGAGGCGCAAACACTGTGGCAACAGCTGATGGATATGGCGACTCAAATGAGCGACAAGAATCAGGTTAATGGCGGCATTATCACCCTTGGCCACCGCCATGTCAGACAGACGCTGGGTATTCTCACTGGGCACAATAGCGACAATGACACCTATAGTCCTAATGGGATTCAGGATGAGCGAGCCTCTCGTTCATTGGCCAAAGCATAGAATTTCACCCAGGCGGGACTAACAAACTTGAGCGCAGTGAGGCCAAACGGCTGCGGGATTCGGGTTAACTTTCACCCTCTAACAAGCGATACCGCTTGAGGTCACAGGGCCGATCCAGATCCCACAACATCTCCAGTTCACGGCTACGCCAACCACTCTGAGATAGACGCTCCCTGGTCAATCGAAGTACCTGATCACCGCCCCAGGGAATATCAGTAAAGAGCCTACTGTTGGGTCGTTTCAAACCAAGCAGCACATAACCCCCATCTTCCGCTGGCCCCACCACCGCATCAACATCCCCCTCCAGCCACTCAAACGCCAGGCTGAGATGGTGAGACTCCAACACCGGGCAATCTCCCCCGATCAGAATCAGGCTGTCAGCCACCGCCAACGTCACCTCTGCCGCCTGTTTCATTCTCAAACCAAGATCACTCCCCTGCTGCAACCTCAAAGTAATGCCAAAATCTGCGGCTAACGACTGGAACAACGGATGTGAAGTGTCAGGTGAGCACCAACACTCCAGGGGTGCCACCTCAGCCCGCACCATCTTTTCCACTGTCTGCTTCAACAGCCCCGCATAGAGGCTGGCGGCGGCCTCTGCGCTCACCGCCGGAAGCAGGCGAGTCTTCACCTTGCCCGCTTGGGGTGCCTTGGCGAAAAGGGCGATACGTGAATTGGGAAACTGCATTATCAGTAGCGTCTGGCAAGACGGGATGGATCTGCCCCCATGGCATAGGCAAACCTCAGCCACCACATCAGAAAAATGGTTTTGAAGATGCCATGTTGCTCCCAGCGCCTGCTGGAGGTAATCAAGCGCTGCCGTAGACAGCGGGGGGGTGCAATCGCCTTTAGACGCCGGCTCAAAGCGACATCTTCCATCAGTGGAATATCAGGAAAACCATCAACTTTTTTGAATAGCCCGCTCTCTACAAAAATTCCTTGATCACCGGTCGCTATGCCGCTCATCCGGGAGCGCCAATTAATCATAAACTCCACCACTCTTAACATATTGTGATTACCGGAGAGTCTGATATCAAAGCGCCCCCAGAGAGGGCCGGGGGCCAGTGACAGCCCCAGCAGTGCATCCACCACTTCTGTCGAGATTACCGTGTCGGCATGGAGAAACCAGAGCAGATCACCGTTGGCGGCGGCGGCACCCGCGTTCATCTGCCGGGAACGCCCTCTGACCACAACAATTAACTGATCAACCCAGGGAGCAGCAAGGTCAGCGCTCTTATCCGAGCTGCCACCATCGACCAAAATCACCTCATGCCCCTCTCTCCGCAAGGGTTGCAGCGACTGAAGAAACGGCACTATCCCATCCCCTTCATTGAGGCAGGGAATTACCAGCGATAATCCCATCAGCTGTCGTGTCACACGCTCAAAGCACCACCACAGCTGCTGCCCTGACCGGCAGTACAACCGTAACAGTGCTCCGCAATACAGATGGGCCAACCGCTAAAATCTTCTCTCATCAAATCTGAGATATGTGGCCGCTGATACCGCTTATCGGCAAGAGGCAGATTGAGCATCTGATTGAAATCACAGTCATAGAGGTAACCCTGCCAATCGACACTCAGCAGATGACGACACATCACCGTCTGCAGATTGGCGTCACTGAATGAACCCTTTAACAGGTCAATGTAGCTATCGAATGCCCCTTGGGAGAGCAGCATACTGCCAAAGCGGCTGATCGGCATATTGGTAATGGTAAGGAGTTGATTAAAATGAATATGGTGGTCACTCCATAACCTCTGCTTATAATCCGTCTCCAAACCACATTGAGCTGGAGGTAGGTTTGCTCCCTGGGGGTTGTAGACCAGATTTAAAAGAAGGCCGCTCCCTTCTACCCCATAGCCAACATCGTTGAGCCGCTTCAGACCATGGATACTTGCATCATAGGCACCCTTCCCACGCTGATTATCGACATTTTCCTGTAGGTAGCAAGGGAGTGAAGCGACCACTTCGACTTGCATATCGCGGAGAAATTCAGCCAACTCTTCCTGGCCAGGCTCTTCCAATATGGAGAGATTGCAACGGTCTATTACCTTGACCCCACGCTGGCTCGCCTGCTCCACAAGATAACGGAAATTGGGATTCAACTCCGGTGCGCCACCGGTCAGGTCGAGTGATGAGATAGATTGACTATCGAGGAAGGCCAGCACCTGATCAATAGATCGCCTATCCATCAATTCGGTACGCGTAGGCCCGGCGTTGACATGGCAGTGTTTGCAGGTCTGATTGCACAGGTAACCAAGATTGACCTGTAAAGTTTCCAACCGCCCCCTACTAATTGCAGGAAAAGAGGTGGGCAGAAGAAGGTGAGCTGTATCTAACATCGGTTACCTTACCTTACTGAACCAGCGAGTTGGCGCTGAAAACAGAGTAAACATGAGTTACCAGGAGCCTGTCTGAGAGTAGAAAACCCTACTGCGAAAAATCCATTTTGGCCAGATTCACCGAATAAATTCGTTAAATATACCCAACATTCACCTCATTTTATCGAAAAATCTGAGTAACTATCGACTCAAAAAAAAATCTCCCCTTACAGCTTGCCAGCTCACCGGCAGGAGATGTTAAAATAACGTCAAGCAATTTCCGGGAAGATCGCTTCATAACATGAAGCGGGTCTCCAAATCGCAACCGGCGGATATATCTCTGCTCCTGTAAATGGAGTGCGCGTCACGTCGGTTTTGCCCCCCACTTTTTGCCCCCGTAGCTCAGCTGGATAGAGCGCACCCCTCCTAAGGGTGAAGTCACACGTTCGAATCGTGTCGGGGGCGCCATTTTCAGTCCTCAGGCTCCTCAGGAGCCTGTCCGATAGGCCTCCAAAACGGTACAGCGCCACGGTGGAGGTTATGTATCGTTTTTTCTTGGCAGGCCACGCAGCTTATTAAGCATCTCAGATAACACCTCTTTCAACCCCTGATAGGCCTGGATCTGAGCTTTCTGGTGAGTAGTACCGACCTCCCCCTTAAGCAATGTAAGACGAGCATCGAAGTAGGCCACATCAGCTTCAAGCGAGCTGATACTGACATGAGCCAATGGCTTCCCCCCCTTCTCTGCGCTCTTATCTTCCATCTACGCCTTATGTAGTTACCGAAAACTTTATTCAACAGTGCTGTCGATTATATATCCAGTGGTAAAAAAAAACTCTAAATCTCGTATATCGTGCGAAACACTTGGTTTTCTTCTATTATTATGAGACGTAGAGATAACAAGACCGCCTACTCCTACCGTCCAGGATAAAACCTAGATTCTGCAGTTGATCGCTCCTATCTGAGGCTAAGCTACTGATATGATAACTATTGATCTCGACTTACCCTTTCATCAGTTAATTGAGCCACGCTAAGGTATGAATTGCACACTTGACACCGTCCAACTGCGGATTCCAGGTTAAAGAGTACATGCTGAGAAAAATCCTCTTACCGACCATTTTTGCTTTTCTGGCATACGGCTTCTGGGTCAGCCCTAATTTCAAAGAGATCGCTGCCGGCGTCGCCATTTTCCTTTTTGGCATGCTCTCTCTGGAACAGGGGTTTCGCGCCTTTACCGGCGGTACACTGGAAAATTTACTTCGTAAAAGCACCGCACACCTGTGGCAGAGCCTGAGTTTTGGCATCGTCACCACCACCATCATGCAGTCCAGCTCTCTGGTGTCGGTAATCACTATCTCCTTCCTCAGCGCAGGTCTGATCACCCTTACCGCCGGTATCGGTATCATTTTTGGCGCCAATCTGGGTACCACTACAGGTGCATGGTTGATCGCAGGTTTCGGCTTAAAGGTCAAGATTGCCGCCTATGCCATGCCTATGCTGGCATTCGGCATCATTCTGATATTTCAAAAGCCGAAGAGTCTTAAAGGGATCGGCTACGTTCTTGCCGGCCTGGGCTTCCTATTTCTCGGTATCCATCACATGAAAGAGGGATTCGAGGCGTTCAAGGAGACCATCGATCTTACCCAGTTCGCAATTAGTGGTTATCCCGGGCTGTTTGTGTTCGCCTGTATCGGAATTTTTGCCACTGTCGTGATGCAGTCCAGTCACGCCACTCTGGTGCTGATTATCACTGCCCTCGCTGCCGGGCAAATCACCTATGAAAATGCCCTCGCACTGGCCATCGGTGCCAACGTAGGCACCACCATTACAGCACTACTGGGCGCCATGAGTGCTAACGAACAGGGTAAGCGCCTTGCTGGCGCCCATCTGATTTTCAACATAGTGACCGGTATTATTGCCATAGCACTGGTCTATCAACTGGTTGAGCTGGTTGAGCTGATTAGCCGGACAGTAGGTATTGCGGCCAAGGACTATGCACTGAAACTAGCCGTGTTCCATACCATCTTCAATCTCATCGGCATTGTTGTGATGATCCCGTTTATCAACCCGATGGTTCAACTGCTGACCCGCATGTTCAAGGAAAAAAAGCGGGAGATCGACCGGCCGAAATATCTTACACCCTCTGCCGTTGACTTCCCCGATACTGCGGTACAGGTGGTACTTCAGGAGACACTACGGGTATACGACAATGCCCAGAGCATCATCATCCATGCCCTCGGCTACAAGAAATCCCAGGTATTTTCTGACCAGGATCTCGCCCTAATCGCCTCAGAGCAGAAAAAACTAAGCAGGCTGGATATTGATTCGGCCTACGAGCGCAGCATCAAGGGTCTCTACAGTGCTATTGTCGCCTTTATCAGCAAAGCCGAGTTCTCCTGGGAGATGGAGCAGTCTGGAGATATTCACCACCTACGCGAAGCCAACCAGCATGTAGTGGAAGCGATCAAGGATGTAAAACATCTGCAGAAAAACTTGGTCTATCACCTCAATGGACGAACCCCCAGTGTACGCAATGCCTACAACAAGCTAAGGGTACACCTGGCCACTGCGTTACGGGATCTTGAGGCTGTTCGCCAGCCGCACCAGGGCGATACCAGCATACTCTCTCTGGATGCACTGAAGCTGATGATCGCCGAAAACCGAGATGAGTTGAGCAACTACCTAACGGCACTGATCAGGGATGGCCGCGTCACCCCTGAGGTCGGCACCTCACTAATGAATGACAGTGCCTATATCTATGGGACGGCGATGAACATGATCCGCGCCGCCCAGACACTGTTTGTCGCCCAGGAGCGCGACCTGACTCAAGCCGTCCGCAGTATCTCTCTGGACGAGGTTGAGTTACAGGCAGTACTTGATCAACAGAAAGAGAAGACTGACTAATCCACTGGAACAGCAGATGAAACGGAAAAAACTGTTAAAGAAACTGGCTGACTATCTCAGCCTCGATCAGCGTCAACTCTACAAACGGCGTGAAAAGCTCAAGGATATTCTCAAACAGCTGAGAGAGAAGGAGCGAAAACTCCAGAAGGAGTATGAGCATGAGGAGGATGAGACAAGACTAAAGCGCCTGGGTAAGGAGCTGGATATCATCCGCGCCCAGCGTATAAAAGGAATCCACACGGTAAAAGAGCTCTCTTTGAAGTAACTATTCAGCTATATCTATTTTTGGACTGTTTTCACCCGGGGTCGGGCATATTTTATGCCACACTTCCCTGTAGGAGCGCTTTCTCGAAGCGCGATGAACGTCGCACCATGGTAGCTGATTCATCGCGACCCGAGAGACCACTCCTACAAAAAACTAAATTCTCTACAGAATTTTCATACCGCGTTAAGCGCATGCCGCTGCTTTCTGGTGATGTTCGACCCCTCCCAGTTTCCAGTCAGCCATTGGTCAGGGGTATAATGGACGGATAACTGTAACTATTCAGCTATACCTATTTGGGGGCTGTTTTCACCAGGGGTCGGAGTCGATTGCGTTAAGATGGGTGGAAAATACACTTCTTTACGGTGCAAGCGACTCCGACCCCAAGCACCCGCTGAATAGTTACGGATAACTTTTGTCACTACTACGGATTCAACATGACCACCATCAAACAACAAGACCTCATAGAAAGTGTCGCTGATGCGCTGCAATATATCTCCTACTACCACCCCATTGACTATATCGAGGCGCTGACCAAGGCTTGGGAGCGAGAAAAGTCGGCCTCTGCCAAGGATGCCATGGCTCAGATTCTGGTCAACTCGCGGATGTGTGCCGAGGGCCACCGGCCGATCTGCCAGGATACCGGCATGGTAACCGCCTTTGTCGATGTCGGCATGAATGTCTCCTGGGAAGGAACCATGAGCCTGGAGGAGATGGTCAATGAGGGGGTTCGGCGGGCCTACACCGCACCTGAAAACCTGCTGCGCGCATCGGTGGTCAGCGACCCTGCAGGCGCACGCACCAACACCCGCGACAACACGCCCGCTGTCATTCACACCCGACTGGTTCCAGGTGACGAGGTGGAGATCAAACTGGCTGCCAAGGGCGGCGGCTCAGAGAATAAAGCACGTTTTACCGTTCTCAACCCCTCGGGCAGCCTGGTCGACTGGGTGCTTGAGATTATCCCGACGCTGGGTGCGGGCTGGTGTCCTCCCGGCATGTTGGGAATAGGCATTGGCGGCTCTGCCGAGAAGGCGATGCTAATGGCAAAAGAGTCTCTGATGGAGCCCATTGACATATATAAGCTACAGGCCAGAGGCCCGAAAAATCGCACCGAAGAGCTGCGTTTGGAGCTGTTTGAGAAGATCAACGCATTGGGGATAGGCGCTCAGGGACTGGGCGGTCTGACAACCGTTTTGGATGTAAAGATCAACGACTACCCAACCCACGCCGCCTCTCTGCCGGTGGCAATGATCCCCAACTGTGCAGCCACACGGCACGTTGAGTTCACCCTCAAGGGTGACGGTCCTGCAGAACTAGAGCCACCCAAAGCAGAAGATTGGCCGGAGGTGACCTGGGAGGCATCGGCGGATGCTCACCGCGCCAACCTCGACAACATCACCCGTGAGGAGATTGCCAGCTGGAAACCGGGAGACCGGGTGCTACTCTCCGGCAAACTGCTTACCGGCCGCGATGCCGCTCACAAGCGCATCCAGGAGCTGCTGGAGAGTGGTGAGCCGCTGCCGGATGGCGTTGATTTCAACAGCCGCTTCATCTACTACGTCGGCCCCGTCGATCCTGTAGGTGATGAGGTGGTCGGCCCTGCTGGCCCTACCACATCCACCCGTATGGATAAGTTCACCGATATGATGTTGGGAGAGACCGGTCTTATGGGCATGGTAGGCAAAGCGGAGCGCGGCCCCGCTACCCGTGAATCGATCAAACAGCACGGAGCCATCTACCTGATGGCGGTAGGCGGCGCCGCCTATCTCGTTGCCAAAGCGATCAAATCATCCCGCATAGTCGCATTCGAAGAGCTTGGAATGGAGGCGATCCGTGAGTTCGAGGTAGAAGATATGCCGGTCACTGTGGCTGTCGACAGCCGTGGCGAGTCTATCCATCAGAGTGGCCCGGCTGAGTGGCGGGTGAAAATCGAAAATATGAGGAAGATCTGAAAATAGGATGCAAAATAGTAACTATTCAGTTGGTTTTGGGGTTGGGCATATTTTATGCCGCACTTCCCTGTAGGAGCACTTTCTCGAAGCGCGATGGATAGTCGCACCATGGTGGTTGTTTCATCGCGGCCCGAGAGACCACGCCTACAATAAGATCAGAGCCCGGTACTGAATAGTTACCTTTTTAGCTCCTCATCCCGATAGTGGACATCTAGCCAGCACCTTGGCAAAGACTCGCCTGAGAGGAACTCCAGCTCGCTTTTTGGAAACTGCTCCGGGTCCTGTAACTCTTCACCCGCAGTGTAGCGGCCAACCAGTTTTGAGTGGTTTGGGTTGATCAGGTCTCCAAGGCCCAGCACTTCGACAACATTGTTGTTTTTAATATGCTTCAGGAACATGCCACCCTCCATTTCCATCTGGATCTATACGGGAAGCCTCTACCCTCCCCGGCTTGAAACTATTAGCACTCGGGTCGGAGTCTATTGTGTCGTAAAAAGGTGCATTTTCCACCCATCTCAGCGCAATCGACTCCGACCCCTGGTGAAAATAGCCACCCAATTAGGTATAGCTGAATAGTTACCAACAAACAAGCGCCTAGGACTTGGCACTCCATTCATCTGGAGTGAAGGTCTTAATCGACAACGCATGAAGCTCACCACTGGCGATCTGCGTCTTTACAGCGGCCATCACCAGACGCTGCTTCTGCAGGAGTGATTTGCCGACAAAATCATCGCTGATCACTGTTGCCTCAAAATCACAACCGCTACCGGTGACCTGTGCCTTACAGCCGGAAATACCTGCCTCTATCAGCTGTTCTACTGCTGTTGTTTCCATTTAATACCTCAAATTCGTAACACTATCAGATGATTGACCCTGCGATACATATCAGGAGCTTATCCTAGAATAGGACAGGCTCCTACATTAAAAGCCCGCCTTGTGTGGTGTAGCCACCGCGTTCGTAGCGATACTCCACAACATTAAAGCTCCCGGGTAGCCAGAAACTCAACTTCCGGCCAACGCTCTATAGCCAGGGAGAGATTGACCCGGGTCGGAGCAAGATAGACCAGCTGGTTATCCCCATCCAGGGCGAGATTTTCATACGCCTTGATGCGAAGTTTCTCGAGCATTTTTTCATCCTCACAGCGTACCCAGCGGGCAGTAGCCACACTTATTGCCTCTACAGTCGCTTCGACACCATACTCATCTTTAAGGCGGTGAGCCGCCACATCAAACTGCAGCACACCAACGGCACCAATAATCATGTCATTGTTCTTCAGCGGTCTGAATACTTGGGTTGCCCCCTCTTCACACAGCTGCAGCACCCCTTTTTGCAACGCCTTCATGCGAAGTGGATCTTTTAACACCACACGACGAAAAAGCTCCGGTGCGAAATAGGGTACGCCCTCATACTTAAGCTCATCACCGTCAGTAAAAGTATCACCGATCTGTATGGTGCCGTGATTGTGCAGGCCGATAATATCCCCCGGCCAGGCCTCTTCAACGTGGCGCCGCTCATCTGCCTGGAAGGTGATGGCATTGCTGATCTGTACCGTCTTGCCGATACGTACATGGCGCATCTTCATTCCCTTCTTGTAGGAGCCGGAGCAGACTCGAAAAAAAGCGATGCGATCGTGGTGGGCCTGATTCATATTCGCCTGGATTTTAAAGACAAAGCCGGAGAACTTCTTATCAGAGGGCTCCACCAACCGCTGCTGCGTCTGACGTGACTTGGGTGCGGGTGCATACTGGGCAAAGGCGTCCAGCAGCTCCTTTACACCGAAGTTATTGATGGCCGAACCAAAAAAGACCGGCGTCAGTTCACCTCGTGCATAGGCATCCAGGTCCAATTCATGGCTGGCACCACGTACCAGTTCAACCTCCTCCCGTAGCTCTTCAGCCATATCGCCGATCACCTCATCAAGGCGAGGATTATCAAGCCCCTTGATCAGCTCACCCTCATTGATCTTCCCGCCATGAGTGGCTGAGAAGAGGTGTGTAGTGTCGGTACGCAGATCGAACACCCCCTTGAAACGCTTACCCATGCCGATCGGCCAGGTGATGGGAGCACAACGGATCTTCAAAATCGCCTCCACTTCATCAAGCAACTCCAGGGCATCACGCCCTTCGCGATCGAGTTTGTTGATAAAAGTGAGGATGGGGGTATCGCGCATACGGCAGACATCCATCAGCTTGATGGTGCGCGACTCAACACCCTTGGCGACATCGATCACCATCAGTGCCGAATCGACTGCTGTCAGGGTACGGTAGGTATCCTCAGAGAAGTCTTCATGTCCCGGCGTATCGAGCAGGTTGATCACCGTATCGCCGTAGGGGAACTGCATCACCGACGAGGTAACCGAGATACCACGCTGCTTCTCCAGCTCCATCCAGTCGGAGGTGGCGTGGCGGGCCGCCTTACGCCCCTTTACTGTACCGGCCATCTGGATGGCTCCGCCAAAGAGCAGCAGCTTCTCGGTAAGGGTGGTCTTACCCGCATCGGGATGGGAGATGATAGCAAACGTGCGTCTACGCTTTATTTCATTGAGAAAATTGCTATCAGCCATACCCTGTAAATCCTAATTTGTACTTAAATTTGTACTTGTTTATTAATTTACCTTTTGAAGCAATTTCAAAAGGTGCGTCATGTTACGTGAAACTTAATCTCTTCCCCCCGACAGCACTCAGCCAATATCTAAAGTTGTGTCTGTCGGCAGTTTGATTAAGTACACTATTATTTCATACCTTAACCAATCCATAAACTGGCTATTTGTGTTTACAATAGACAACATATAGATAACAAATGTGGCTTTAAGCCAACATTTCCCATATTTTATAATTGACCTCACCCATAAGTCAATGATATGTTGAAAATATAGAACATTTAACCTATATAAGTGGATTAAAAGAAACCTGAAAATCATGTCACGCACAAATAAAATAGCAAAAGCCCCACCCGCCGCCGTAGAACTGATATTGATCCGGCTAGGGAAAAATATCCGTACCGCAAGATTGCGCCGCAAGTTGCGGTTAGAAGATATGGCAGGGCGCATTGGTGTTTCGCGCTATGTCATGTCCGATATTGAAAAGGGCAAACCCTCCACTGCTATCGCCACTTATATGGGGGCTTTATGGGTTTTGGGGTTATTAGACGATATGAATCTTATCGCCGATCCAGACCATGATGAAGAAGGCAAGATATTGGAAAAATCCCGTGCACCAAAAACCGCAGGGAAACGAAAAAAGGCATTAGATAATGACTTCTGAGCGTGAATGTTTTGTCTATATCGTCTTACCTAATGAAACAGAGTTTGTCACCGCAGCACGTTTTCGCGTCTCACGCACCCGTGACGGTGAGCCAGTTGGCGAGCTGGTCTATGGTAAAAGCTACCTAGCCAGAGCCAACGCTGTAGAGCTTGACCCAACGGAACTAAAGCTAAGTAGCACTAAATATGAAACCGCCCGTATGAGCGGTTTCTTCGGCGCTATTCGGGATGCTATGCCTGACTATTGGGGGCGGCGCGTGATTGAGCGCAATGCTGGGCAAACAGGATTGGAAGAGTTTGATTTTCTCATGCATGGTGCAGATGACAGAGCGGGTGCATTAGGCTTTGGACTAAAAGCTGAACCTCCTGCGCCACGCCGCACCTTCAATCGCACCCTTGATCTGGAAAAGCTTCAAACCACAGCGGAAGCTATTTTAAATGATCAAACGGATGGCATTGAAAACCAAGATGACGCTCAGCAAGTTCAAGAATTACTACTGGAAGGAACATCAATGGGTGGTGCTCGCCCAAAAGCTGTTGTGGAAGATGATAACAGCCTTTGGGTAGCCAAATTTTCCAGCCCACAGGATCGTTGGAATCATCCGCGTGTTGAACATGCTTTTTTAAAGCTTGCCAAACTTTGTGATCTGAATGTCGCAGATAGCAAAATTGTCAGTGTTGGCGGTAAGGACGTACTGCTTGTGCGGCGCTTTGACCGCGACCATACCGATGAAGGTTATCGCCGTCACCGCATGGCGAGTGCATTAACATTGCTTCGCTCAGAAGAAAGCCCTGCGGCTAAAAACGATTGGTCATATATGCTACTTGCCGATGAAATTCGCCGCACAAGTAGCCACCCAAAACAGGATTTAACAGAACTTTATGGGCGCATGTGCTTTAACGCACTTGTCTCCAATCTTGATGATCACCCACGCAATCACGCCGTTATTGCTAAAAATACCCATTGGCGTTTAAGTCCAGCCTATGATTTAACACCCACTCTCACTATTGCTCTGGAAAATAGGAATTTAGCAATGGCTTGCGGTTTGCATGGCCGTATGGCGAATAAAGAAAATCTTTTGAGCGGTCATGCTCGCTTTCTCCTCAATGAGGAGAAAGCGGATTTTATCATAGACAATATGATAAACATCATAAGGTCTGAATGGGACTCCTGCTTACATCGTGCAGGAGTCAGCAATAAAGACTGTGAAACCATTCGCAGTAGCTATATTTATGAAGGCTTTTTTAATCCAATATCCAAATATTAAAATGGAATAAAGCAGGGGTTAAACTATGGTGAAGGTGCGCCGCCGGTTGAGTTGATCAAGCAGTTCAGACATGTCAGATTTCAGTCAGAGGGAAACGATCAATTATACCCTGATCAGACGGTTACAGACAGAAGGCAAAGAGGATCGCATCTTCCCTCCCCTGCTGAGCCGGATAGTAGCCATGGCGGCGACCGATCTCGTTAAACCCCATCGACTCATAAAGGCCGATCGCCACTTTATTTGACGACCTTACCTCCAGAAAGAGAGTATCTGCTTCCCCGTTACATACCCGTGTCATTAGTCGCTGTAGTAGACGCCGTGCCAGCCCCTGTCCCTGAAATTCAGGATGTATGCAGAGATTGAGGAGATGGGCCTCACCCGCAGCAACGGATGTCACCCCATGGCCGATGATGCGCTCCCCATGAGTGTAAACCCAGCAGTTGTAGCCGACTCTCAGAGAGTCGCTGAAGATACCTTCGGTCCAGGGAAATTCATAACAGAGGCGCTCAACCACCATAACCGCTTCAATATCACCCTCAATCATAGGGCGCATCTTCAGTTTTGGATTTTTAAGAATTGCATTCATGTATAGACTAACTATTGTAGCTTCTCATAAAGTCTGTGCCATAGGGGTAGGGAAGTGTGCCGTAAAATGTAAGATTGTGGATAACTATTCAGTTGGTGCTCGGGGTCGATTACCTACGCCCATGTAGGCAATCGACTCCGACCCCAAACCCTGTTTCACTCTCTTAGAATATGTACCGCCCGCTGCAGATCCTGCCAACTTTTGGCTTTCTCTGCGGGTGAGCGCAGTAGGTAGGCGGGGTGGTAGCTGACCACCACTGGCGTCCCTTTGTAGTCAAAGTCACGGCCACGCATCTTTCCCACCGCCTCTGTCGATTTGAGTAGGTTCTGTGCCGCCACACGACCCACAGCCAGAATTACTTTGGGCTTTATCAAGGCAACCTGACGCATAAGGAGGGGTTCACACTTCAGCGCCTCTTCCGACTTTGGGTCACGATTCTCCGGTGGTCTGCATTTGAGGATATTGGCAATAAAAACCTGCTTCCTATTCAGACCAATGGCTTGGAGCATGGTGTTGAGCAGCTGTCCGGCTCGTCCGACAAAGGGCTCCCCCTGACGATCCTCCTCGGCACCGGGCGCTTCGCCGATAATCATCAGATCGGCCTCCCGGTTACCGACACCGAATACCGTATTTGATCGGGTGCTGTGTAGTGTACACCCCTGGCACTCAGTAACTTTTACCTCCAGTCCATGCCAGTCGAGACCCGCGATAATAGTCGCCTCGTCGGGTTTTGATAGCGCGTCATCAGCATACTCCGCGTAGTCAATAGTGGGAGAGTACTCGGCCATTAGCGGGGGTGCTTCGCTTAACCAGGGCGGGATGTCAGGGTCAGCCACCGGTGGAGCACTCACCTTGGGGCTCGCGCCTTCAGCTCTATCACGCGGGGGGGGCGATTTATTGCTCACAGAAACAACCGGAGCTGCTCTGGTTTGTGCCGGAGCAGCCGCTTCGCTTGGTACCGATATCTCACTTGGAACCGGCGCATCTCTGGGCAGCCAATGCTCAATCCCCATGGCATCCAGATAGTACCGTCTCTGGGTTTCATCCATCGCTGCAATCCAGTGACTCAGACACGCGCTTTCTGGGGATGGGCGCGCTCAGCCTCCTGCTCAAGCTTGTTAACCGCATTGATATAGGCCTTCGCCGATGCAATCACTATATCGGTATCAGCGCCCTGGCCGTTAACGATACAGTCATTGCGTTGTAGACGTACCGTCACCTCACCTTGGGCATCGGTTCCACTGGTGATGGCGTTGACAGAGTAGAGTTGGAGCTCTGCACCACTTTCAACCATACTCTCCATCGCCCTGAATGCAGCATCGACAGGGCCTCCACCAACTGAATTACCCTCCTGCTCGGCTCCATCAACCGCAAGAACAACCCGCGCATGGGGTGTCTCCCCGGTTTCGCTGCAGACCTTGAGTGAGACCAGTTTAAAGCGTTCATTCTCGGCACTGAAACCGGCATCATTGACCAGCGCCTGAAGGTCATCATCAAAGATCTCATGCTTTTTGTCTGCCAGTTCTTTGAAGCGGCGAAAGGCGTCGTTGAGCTCCTCCTCTGAATCCAGGGTAATACCTATCTCTTCAAGACGGGAGCGGAAGGCGTTGCGACCGGAATGCTTACCCAGCACCATGCGGTTCTGGCTCCAGCCCACATCCTCAGCTCGCATAATCTCATAGGTCTCACGGCTCTTGAGGACACCATCCTGGTGAATACCCGCCTCATGGGCGAAGGCATTGGCACCCACAATAGATTTGTTAGGTTGTACCGGGAAACCGGTAATGCTGGAAACAAGACGCGAGCAGCTGACGATTTGGGTGGCATCCAGACCGCTATCGCACTCAAACAGATCCCGCCGGGTACGTACCGCCATCACCACCTCTTCCAAGGAGGCATTACCAGCACGTTCTCCCAGTCCATTGATGGTGCACTCCACCTGACGGGCACCATTAAGTACCGCCGACAGGGAGTTGGCGGATGCCAGCCCCAGGTCGTTGTGACAGTGAACAGAGAAGATAGCTTTGTCCGCATTGGGGATGCGTTCGATCAGAGTACGGAGGGTCTCGCCAAACTGCTGGGGCAGATTGTAGCCGACCGTGTCCGGTACATTGATGGTAGTAGCCCCCGCCGCAATCGTCTGCTCAAATATTCTACAGAGAAAATCGATATCGGAGCGCCCTGCATCCTCTGCCGAGAACTCAACATTATCGGTGTAGCGCCGCGCCCGCTTCACCGCCCACACCGCCCGCTCCACCACCTGATCAGGGCTCATGTTGAGCTTATGCTCCATATGAATCGGTGAAGTGGCAATAAAGGTATGAATACGCCCGGAGTTAGCCTCCCTGATCGCCTCACCGGCACGGTCGATATCCTTCTCCAGCGCACGAGCAAGACCACATACGGTGCAATCTTTAATAGTCCTGGCAATCTCCCGAACCGAATCGAAGTCACCCGGGCTAGCCATCGGAAAACCCGCCTCAATCACATCCACCCGCAGCTTCTCCAGTGCCTTGGCGATGCGCACCTTCTCATCCTTTGTCATCGATGCACCGGGGCTCTGCTCACCATCGCGCAGGGTGGTATCGAAGATAATCAGCTTATCCTGGTTACTACTCATAATCTGTTCCTGAGCGGGTTCCGTGCATGGGGTCTAGGGGGTATTTGATTAATCTGAATCTGTCATGTCAGTCGGCTCAACATCATCCTCCCTGCCGGACTTAGCCCCCCGTCGCCCGGCTCGGTGTTGACGCAGGTACTTCAAGGTCAGCACCGGACCTGAGATGGCATAGGCGAAAAAAACAAGAAATAGCACCAGAGGCGGCTGTATATAGAGCACTGAGAAAGCGAGCATCACAACAACCATGGAAAAGAAGGGAACCTTGCCGCGAAAATCGACCTCTTTGAAGCTGTTGTAGCGAATATTGCTAACCATTAGCAGGCCTGTCGTCACGGCCAATATACCGGTGATAATACTGATATCGTCACCACCGATGCCAAACTCTTCAGATACCCAGACGGTTCCCGCCATCATCGCCGCCGCCGCAGGGCTGGGAATACCCTGAAAGTAGCGCTTGTCAGCAGTCCCCAACTGGGTATTAAACCGCGCCAACCGGAGAGCCGCACCCGCAGTATAGATAAAGGCGGCAAGCCAACCCAATTTACCGAGACTGTTGAGTGACCATACGTACATCACCAACGCGGGCGCAAGACCAAATGAGACCATATCCGAGAGACTGTCGTATTCTGCGCCGAAAGCGGTCTGGGTATGGGTCATACGCGCCACCCGTCCGTCGAGCCCATCAAGAATCATCGCCACAAAGATGGCGATGGCGGCATTCTCAAACTCGCCACCGATCGCACCAAGAATTGCATAAAACCCACAAAACAGCGCCGCCGTGGTAAACAGGTTCGGCAACAGGTAGATACCCCGTCTAGGTTTCACTTTGTGCGATTGCTCAGGCATGAATCTGATTCCATTTCTCACTCTATAGCCGTGATTATAATTGAGATCCTCCCAAATCACAGCAGAAGTCGCAGCAGAAGATTTATTCGTTAAAACCGGCGTAACTATTCGGCTGAGTTTGGGGTCGGAGTCGAGGGCGGGGCTCCTACAGTGGCCAGGCGCTTTTATTGAGAGCCATCCCTTAGGTTTCGGTGCAGATCCGTTAACAAAAATGCCGGCTAATGCCGGCATTTTTTTATCTCAGACAACCGATCTCAATCAGTTCTTCGACTTGTCGACGATCTTCTTGATCCAAGGCATCATGCTGCGCAGACGCTCCCCTACCAGCTCTATCTCATGAGAGGCATTGAGTCGACGCATAGCCGTCATCTCCGGGTAGTTGCTCGCACCCTCCTGGATGAAGCGCTTGGCGTACTTTCCTTGCTGGATATTATCCAGGCACTCTTTCATCGCCGCACGACTCTGATCATTAATCACCTTGGGGCCGGTGACATACTCACCATACTCGGCATTATTGGAGATAGAGTAGTTCATGTTGGCAATGCCACCTTCGTACATCAGGTCGACAATCAGCTTCAGCTCATGAAGACACTCGAAGTAGGCCATCTCCGGCGCATAACCAGCCTCGGTCAGGGTCTCAAAACCAGCTTTCACCAGCTCCACCGCACCACCACAGAGTACCGCCTGCTCACCAAACAGATCGGTTTCGGTCTCATCTTTGAAAGATGTCTCGATAATACCTGTGCGACCACCACCGATGGCAGAGGCGTAAGAAAGCGCCATATCTTTGGCTTGGCCGTTGGCATCCTGATAGATTGCGATCAGATCAGGAATACCACCGCCACGAACAAACTCTGAACGTACGGTGTGTCCCGGTGCCTTAGGTGCAATCATGATCACATCAAGGTCAGCACGCGGCACGACCTGATTGTAGTGAATAGCAAAACCGTGGGCGAATGCCAGTGTGGCACCCGGCTTAAGGTTGGGCTCCAGTTGATCACGATAGAGGATAGACTGAAACTCATCTGGCGTAAGCACCATAACCACATCAGCATCGGCAACCGCCTCCTCGACCGACTTAACCACCAGACCAGCACCCTCCGCTTTGGCGGCAGATGCAGAACCAGGACGCAGCGCCACAGTGACATCAACACCGGAATCCTTCAGGTTATTGGCGTGGGCATGGCCTTGTGAGCCGTAGCCGACGATGGTGACCTTCTTCCCCTGGATAAGGGAGAGATCGGCGTCTTTGTCGTAGTAGATATTCATGCTCATGTGATTGTTACCTTGGGTTTTTTATAAACAATTAATTTCAATAGTTAGCCGCTGGAGGGCGTATCACCAGAGGGGTTAAAAAAGGATCAGAGGTTCAGCCCCTTGGCACCCCTGGCAATACCTGAAGGGCCGGTTCGCACCACTTCGACTACCAGATCATCATTCACTGCACCGATAAACGCATCGAGCTTGCTCGCATCACCGGTCAGCTCAATAATGTAGCTGGTTTCGGTAACATCAACGATCTTACCGCGGAAAATATCCACCAAGCGCTTGATCTCTTCGCGCTGAGTCCTCTCGGCCTTGAGCTTAATCAGCATCATCTCACGCTCAATGTGGGGCCCCTCGGTCAGATCCAGCAACTTAACTACCTCTACCAGCTTATTCAGCTGTTTGGTGATCTGCTCGATAATCGTCTCATCCCCCCGGGTGACCAGGGTCATGCGGGAGAGGGAGGAGTCCTCTGTCGGTGCCACCGTCAGGGACTCGATATTATAACCTCGTGCTGAAAACAGGCCAGCCACTCGGGAGAGTGCCCCAGACTCATTCTCCATCAGAATCGAAATAACATGTCTCATGGTTAAACCAGCTCACTTTCAGAAGGAAGATACATCTCATGGTGACCCTTGCCCGCCTCGATCATCGGGTAGACGTTTTCAGTCGGATCGATCACCACATCCATAAAGACCAGGCGATCCTTGATGGAGAATGCCTCAATCATGGCGGCCTCCAGCTCTTTGGGATCTTCAATCTTCATGCCAACGTGGCCGTAACTCTCCACCAATTTGACGAAGTCAGGCAAGGCCTCAACATAGGAGTGGGCATAACGGCCTTCATAGAAGAACTCCTGCCACTGGCGCACCATCCCCATATAGCCATTATTCAGAAGTATGATCTTGAGCGGCAGGTTGTGCTGCTTACAGGTGGCCAGCTCCTGGATACACATCTGGATACTCGCCTCACCGGTAACCACCGCCACATCCGAGCCTGGATGAGCCATCTGGATACCCATACCTGCCGGCAGACCAAAGCCCATGGTGCCAAGTCCACCTGAGCTGGCCCAGCGCCGTGGTTTGTCAAAACCGTAAAACTGAGCGGCAAACATCTGGTGCTGGCCAACATCAGTGGCGACGAAAGCATCTCCTCGAGTGACTTTGTGCAGCGTCTCGATAACAAACTGCGGCTTGATGATCTTACTCTTGCGATCATAGTTGAGGCAGTTTCTGGCTCGCCAGGTCTCTATCTGCTCCCACCACTTCTTCAAGGCAGCTGCATTGGGGCTCTTTTTACTCTCACCCACCAGCTTTATCATATCCTTGAGCACCGCCTTTACCGGCCCGACGATAGGGACATCCACCCGAACATTCTTTGAGATTGAGGAGGGATCAATATCAACATGGATGATCTTGGCATCAGGACAAAATTGAGCCACATGTCCCGTCACCCGGTCATCAAAACGGGCGCCGATGGCAATCAATACATCAGCATCGTGCATCGCCATGTTTGCTTCATAGGTGCCGTGCATTCCCAACATACCGAGGAACTGCTTATCGCTTGCCGGGTATGATCCCAGCCCCATCAAAGTATTGGTAATAGGGTGGCCCAGCATCTGTACCAAGTCGGTCAGATACTTGCTTGCATTTCCTAAAACGACACCGCCGCCAGTATAGAAGACAGGGCGCTCAGCCCCCAGCATCAAGTTGACCGCTTTCCTGATCTGCCCGAGGTGTCCCTTTACCACCGGATTGTAAGAGCGCATCTTGATCTTATCCGGGTAGTCATAAGCTATCTTGACGTTGGGATCGACAATATCCTTGGGGATATCGACCACCACCGGTCCCGGACGGCCTGAAGTCGCAATATAGAAGGCTTTTTTTATGGTCACCGCTATATCATGCACATCCTTGACCAGGAAGTTGTGCTTGGCACAGGGCCGGGTGATACCTACCATATCAACTTCCTGGAAGGCATCGCTACCGATAAACGGTGAGGCCACCTGGCCGGTCAGGACCACCATCGGAATCGAATCCATATAGGCGGTGGCAATACCGGTAACCGCATTGGTAGCCCCCGGCCCGGAGGTCACCAGAGCAACACCCGGCTTTCCGGTGGAGCGGGCATAGCCATCTGCAGCATGGGTAGCCGCCTGCTCATGGCGCACCAGAATATGCTTCACATCCTGCTGCTGGAAAATAGCATCGTAGATATGCAGCACTGCACCGCCCGGATACCCGAACACATGCTCAACGCCTTCATCTTTCAGACACTGAATGACGATCTCGGCACCACTCAATTTCACCTTATAAACCTCCCAACCGCAGGACCCGGCCAACGTGAACCAAACTATGGAATCCCGTTATCGACGACCACGTCAACAACGCACCACAAGAAAAAACGTAATCGACCAACTTACTGCCATACTAAGGCAAGGTCAAGCAAGAACAGGACGATCACACTCAAAAATCTGTAATGTCTACTAATTGCATCTCTTTCCCCACAAATCAATCCTTTGTTTTGTGGGGGCTTGTGATATTCATCCTTGCCGTAACAGCACCCAGCCACCTAAAATAGGGTATAACGACTCAGTTGGTGCTCGGGGTCAGAGTCGACTGCCTACATGAATGCGGGCGATCGACTCCAAGCCCTGGTAAAAATAGCCTCGTAACAGGGGGCCACTGAATAGTTACAATAGAACTAACGTTGATCACCGAATCACATCAACAAGGAGCGACCATGCTCACCCGTACACTGCTAACACTCTGTATCGTCACGCTTTTCCAGCTGACTACGGCTGAAGCAAAAAACTACTACCACTGGGTGGATAAAGAGGGCAACCCGGTCTACTCAGAGATCCCTCCAGAGATCGGAGTCGATGCAGAGATGAGAAAACTCGCTCCCTCTGCCCCTCCACAGCAGTCACCCGCAGTAAAAAAAGTACCTGATAACGCGGGCAAAAGAAGTGCCGCCGCAGATGAGAAGAAGAAGAGAGCCGAGGTAGAGGAGATATTGCAAAAAAACTGTGCTGCGGCCAGACATAATCTCTTGCTATTCCAGAACTCACAAACAAAACTGATAAAGAATAGAGACGGCAGCTACGACAAAGTGACCGAAGAGATGCGGCAAGCGCAGACCAAAGAAGCGGAAAAACAGATTAAGGAGTTCTGTAAAACGCCTGAATAGTGGGTGTCTAGGAGCCCAAGGGGCAATGATTTTTGCTGAGTCTGTGCGACGTTCATCGCGGCGAGGGCGCCGCTCCTACACAAAACCCATCAACCCGCGTTCGCCCGCCGAACCGCCTCTGTAAACGCCTTGCCATCCTCGCTGCCAAGATAGCGAGAGGCCGCTTCAACAATTTCCGCTTCATACCGACCCGGGTGCTCCTGCAGCACGTTCACCGCCTCTTCAGCTTCAATAGAATTGCGGTTGGACCGCGGTAGTGCCCGTGCAGTAATAATGTCAGCAATACCCAGCAGCTGGCCCAATCGATCCACGCCATCACCAGACGCCCCCCTGGGGAAACCGCTGCCATCCATACGTTCATACATACCCTTGAGGGCATTCATAGTCTCATCTGCGAGACCCAGAGGCTCAAGCGCCTCCACTGCCTGACTGATATGCTGCCGAACCTCAGCCAGTTCATCACTCTCTAGTCGCTCACTCCGGGTTGAGAGCTCTTGAGGAATAAACGATTTGCCTATCTGCGACAGCTGCGCCGCCTGATGCAGCGACCTGCGCTGAACGCTATCCAGTCCAAGAATCTCCCCCATACCGGTAGCGAGCCGCGAGGTGAATGCGGTCTGTCCTTTAAGGTAGGGGTCCTTCTTCTCGACCGTCGCCACCAGAGCGGCAATGGTGTAGTCAGCCGAGCGCTCTTTCTCCTGCTGCAGCCGGTGCAACTCTGTGACATCTTTTGCCGTAATGATCAGGCCACCGCTGACATCATTGCTATGATTCAAAGGTACTGCACCGAAAAGATAGAAACGATCACTCCCCTCCAAACAGATGATCTCTGAATCCCGAACCGCCCCCTCCTGCTGATGTGCACTGCTCCCCAACTCATCCAGTCGTTGACTGACCTGCTCACTGAACAGCTGTTGATCGCCCTGCCCAAGAATCTCCCGCTTAGGCTTGCGCAAGGCGGCAACCATTGCCGGATTGGCATAGATATAGCGCCCTTCCCTATTTTTCACCCCGATCAAATCGGGTAGTGCAGCGTTGATACCGTCGAGGAAGCGGCGCTGGGCCTCGCCCTTCTCAGCGGCCACTCTGTAGTGTTCCGCCATGGCGACTTGAAACTCACGACTCTGACGGCTGCGGAGCATTGCCAAACCGCCACCAACCAGCACCAGCAGTAGCCCACCGACCAAAAATCTGGTGACCTTATAGCCAAACAGTGGTTTATCAACGATGGAGGCCGCTACCTCAATAGAGAGCGTCCAATCCGTTGCAGTGAGGTTACGGGCGAGTGTGTAGATATCTCCACCGTCTCCTGTTTGCGATATCTCTCTGGAGAAACTCAACGCCACCGGTCTCTCAGGCAGTAGCCGCTTACCCTCTTTGGTGTAGAGCACCTTGCCTTCAGCGGCCGAATCTTCACTCAGAAGATAGAAGGCCTGACTATGCACCAGCCCCTCACCAGGATCGAGGTAGTCCGACAGCCACTCATTGAGAACCCTAAAAGTGACCAAAGTGGCAACTACCTCATGCTCCTCTTTACCTGGGGCGGGTTGAATTGCACGAATAGCTGCCACCCGAAAATAGCCAACTACCCCCGGCTCGATAAGATGGAGTAAACCGCCCTCTTCCCCCGAATGATAAAGCCTCTTCACCAGCGCCTGTACCGGCAGAGGAAGTGTAGGGGTCTCTATTGAGGAGAGAAACGCCTCGCCTTTGGCATCAACCAGCGAGACAGCGTCCAGCCCTCCGTTGACCGCAAAGCCATTAAGCAGCTCCTGAAAGCGTCCGGTGGCTGCTGCATAGCGGCCCCCGTCAAAAATAGAACCGCTGGTCAGTTCAGCCGCTATCATTCGTAATGAGGGGCTCTCTACAAACTGTTGTTCACGCCTACGCTCATTTTCCAGCCGGCTATCAATCACCCGCAGACGGCCAGCCACCAGGGAGCTGAGCTGAGACCTAACGCCCTCCTCCAGACGCTGTCGCTCACTGGACAGGGTGTAAGCGAAAAGAGCCGCCAGCAGGATTGTCAAAAAAACAATCACCAGCAGCGCCACCTCCCTGCTCTGCCAACTCAAGCCTGAGCCTGAAGGCGCCTCAACTTCACTTTTCACGACATGGTCACTCATCTGAGTACTCTCTAAAGCCGGCTATTATTCAGGGATCTACATAGAGCCAGTAGCTCTCTTCATTGACCGAGTAGATTGGTGTGCTATAGCGCATCTGGGAGAGTAAAAGCAGTATCTCCCGCTGCCAAGAGAGCACCTGAAAACTCCCCGTTGATGGCGAAAAAAGCAGCACCGTATCGACCCGTTTTTCCAAACTGTCTTTAAGCTGACTAATGCGGAGTGAAGCCGCAGGGATACCCTGCTGACGCAGCATAAAGTATTTCATTATTGCCGCATCTTCACCGTCACCCGACCGTTCAAGAAACTCCAGCGGTGATGCCCAGTACTCCTGCAGCTGATAGTTTTCCCGGTCACTCTTGGGGGTAAATTGGTTGACGTAGCGGTTGACCTTTAGCAGCAGCTCATCAATTGCCAACCCTTCAAGCGAGTTCATTTTTCCTAGCCAGGCAACCCATCTATTGGATCCACACTGCTCAATATCGGCCTCACATGCGGCCAGGCGTTGCCTGTCACTCTCCAACCGTTTAAGCACATCACTCCACTGGGGAAGCAGCTGAAGATTGGCTGATACCAACTCAAGGCGCTCCGGCCCATTTGGCAGCATAACGCCTTCAACGGCTAAAGCCGACTGCGACAGAATCAGCAGCAACAGCATGACGCACTTTGCACCCATCTTCAGATCACCTCTCGGTCAGCGCCTTTTGCTGCGTTTTGATCAGCGGTTTAAGAAGGTAATTCAGTACACTCTTTGCACCGGTTATCACATCGACCGAGGCTACCATGCCGGGAATCACCGGCAGCACCTCGTCGCCGCGGGTGATGTTGTTGCGATCGGTGATCACGATCACTTTATAAAACGCCTCACCCCGCTCATCGACAATAGTATCCGCACTGATACGCTCAACGTGCCCCGGCAGGCCACCATAGATTGAGAAGTCATAAGCAGTGAATTTGACCACTGCATCCTGGCCAGGGTGAAGAAAAGCGACATCTGCCGGACGGATACGTGCTTCTACCCGCAGGCTATCGCCAATGGGGACAATCTCCATCAGGTCATCCCCCGGCCGGATCACACCACCGACAGTACGAATCTTCAGCTCTTTGACCACGCCTTTGACGGGAGAGCGTACCTCGGTTCGCACTACCTTATCCTTTGCCGCAGTGATGCTCTCTTCTATCAGGGAAAAATCACCCTTTCGCTGAGAAAGTTCCCGCAGACTACCCGACTTGAAATTGAGCACCTTCTCTTCAATCCGGCGGCTTGCCTCCCTTATAGACGAAGCCACCCGGGGAAGCGCGAGCCGACTGGCATTGACCTCCCCTTCAAGATCATTGATCTCCCGCCGCAGACGCAGCAGATTTATCTTTGGGACGATATTTTTCTCGACCAAGGGCTCGGTGATGGCGATCTCCTCTTTGGCAATGCTGAGACTGCTTTTGAGGCGATTGAGTTTGCCCTCAAGCTCCCTCTTCTCCTGCTTGCGCTGGTCAGCCTGACGCCTGAGAATGGCCAACTGAGACTTCAGCTCCGCCTGACGATTCTGATACAGGGCACGCTGATCAGCGACTATCTCTTTGTAACCGGCGACCAGTTTGGGTGAGAACTCCAGCGGTTTCTCTTCCACCTCCGCAATCAACCGCTCAATCTCACCCAGCAAGCTGTAGTATCTTGCCTGCTGCTCACCAAAGCTAGCGGAGAGGCCGGTATCATCGATCTGCAACACCACCTGACCCGCCTCGACAATAGCACCTTCCCGTACCAATACCGCTTTGAGAATGCCCCCTTCAAGGTTCTGTATCACCTGCACCCGTGATGAGGGAACCACCTTGCCGTCAGCATGGGTCACTTCATCGATAACGGCATATTTTGCCCAGATGACGGCACCGACAAAGAAGAGAATGATAAAAAAGAGCAGCAATCGCGATTTTGGCGTCGACCCCTGAACCGCTGCCGCATTAACATCCGGGGCAAAATCAGCATCTGACCAGCGTCCTTTTGAAGCCATGGCAACTACTCCTGACCTTTTTTCTGTGCGGTACGTTGGGCCGTTGCGGTTTGCGCCATATTCATCACCCGTGCCCGTGACTCATCCTTAACCACCGAGCCCTGCCCCATGATGATAATTCTATCGACCAGTGTGAGCAGCGTTGGGCGGTGGGTAATAAGTATAAGTGTCTTATCGGCCAACACCGTGCGCAGTCGCTCCATAAAGGCCTTTTCCGCCTGCATATCCATCATACTGGTGGGCTCATCCATCACCAGAATGGAGGGATTCGACAGCATGGCTCTGGCCAGACCAACCGCCTGACGCTGACCTCCAGAGAGGGCTTGACCTCGCTCACCCACCACCCAGTCATAGCCCTGGGGGTGCCTTGATACAAACTCATGGACCCCGGCCAGTTTTGCTGCGGCCAGGATCATGGAGTCATCGGCAAAAGGGGCACCGATTGCAATATTGTCCCGAATACTCCCCTGAAAAAGAATAACCTCCTGCATCACCGATCCGATATGGGCGCGTACATCCGCCGGGTCCACTTGACGCAGATCCGTACCATCAATCAGCACCGCCCCCTCATTCGGCTCATAGAAGCCTGAAACCAGCCGTGAAATTGTGGTTTTGCCAGAGCCGACAGGCCCGATAACAGCCACCTTCTCTCCCGCTTTTATGCTGAAAGAGGCGTGATTGATCGCTGCCATTTCTGAACCCGGATAGGCAAAGGTGACCTCTTTGAAATCGATGTTACCGACAATATCAGTGCGACTGAGAAAACGTTTTCCTGGTGCCCTTTCCACCGGCAGCGCCATAATCTCATTCAGTGAATTCAGGGCCACCATCGCTTGGTTGTAGCGACTTAACAGACCGGCAATCTGCCCCAGGGGAGCCATAGTCCTACCGGCAATGATGGTACAGGCGATCAGTCCGCCCACCGTCATCTCACCCTTGATGATCTGGTAGACACCCAGCAGAATGACGCCGACGGTAACCAGCTGCATCACCATCTGGGAGAAGTTGATGCCAGTACCGGAGATAAGGCGGGCACCCAGACTGGTCTTCGCTGCCCGACCGACAAAGCGCTCCCAGTCCATCTGCATACGGCTCTCAGCACCCAGCGCCTTGACCGTCTCCAAAGCACCAATGGTCTCAAGAATCACCCCATGCTTTTGCGACTTCTGATCGATCTCCTTATTTATCGCTCGCCGTAGTGGCCACTGGAGAATAATACCGGTCAGCAACACCAGGGGAACCGCCAATCCCGGAGCCCATACCACCGGGCCACCGATCATATAAATAATGGCAAGAAAGAGGAATATAAAGGGCAGGTCTACCAGTGCTACCACAACCACCGAACTAAAAAACTCACGCAGGCTCTCAAACTCTCTGAGGCGATTGGCAAAGGCACCCGATGAGGGTGGACAGGCGTGTAGTTTCAGATTGAGCACCTGCTCAAAGATCCTGCTGGAGAGCAGCACATCCGCCCTTTTTCCTGCATTATCGACAAAGTATGAGCGCAGGGACTTTAAAATAAAATCGAACAGAATGACGAAGGTGACACCCACCGCCAGCACCCACAGCGTCTCTTCCGCCTGATTCGGCACTACCCGATCGTAGACATTCATCACAAACAGGGGACTGGCAAGGGCAAATGAGTTGATCAATACCGCCGCCAGCAGTACCTGGGCATAGGTGGGCCAGAAGCCACGCAGGGTACCCCAAAACCAGGATGCAGCAGTCGGAACCTCCTCCGACTCCATGCGGTGTTTGAAGCTGAACTCGGGTTTTATAAAAATAGTGTAACCGGCATAGAGCGACTGCAGCTCATCCATCAACACCACATCGACACCACCACCCGAATGGGGGAAAATCACCTCCGCCAGCTCTTGCCCCTCCTTCCAGATGCGTTTAACCAGAATACAGGCATCCTTCTCCTCAAGCAGCAGCACCACCGGGAGTACCATATCAGGGACTTTTTTTAGCTTTCTGGCGGTGATTCTGGCATTAAGACCCGCCCTCGCCGCCGCCCGGACAAACAGATGGGGAGTAAGGCGATTCTCCTGCAGAGGCAGCCCTGAGCGCAGCGCATTGATGCTATAAGGCCGCCCATAGTGCTTGGTCAGCATCACCAGCGCCCCGAGGAGCGGATCAGCCGCCTCATTATCAACATCGGAAGCGGTAAGTGACCAGGAGTCGGCGGTTGAGTCCAACTCTTTTATCGCATCATCGAAACTGTCATCACTCTTCGGGTGTTCAGACATAGTTATCTTTTATCATTATTGAAAAGCATTCCTGGGCTGAAAAGCAGCCTTCCACGCACAACGCCCAGATATTTACCAACCGTCACGCCACCCACTCCGTAGGAGCAGCCTCTTGGTCCGCGATGAAACAACCACCAGGGTGCAAATACCCATCGCGCTTCGAGAAAGCGCTCCTACAACAACAAACCATCTCAGCGTTTTACCAAAA
Organism: Sedimenticola sp.; assembly: GCA_040505915.1. Taxonomy (GTDB): domain Bacteria; phylum Pseudomonadota; class Gammaproteobacteria; order Chromatiales; family Chromatiaceae; genus Vondammii. Next base: position 82,498 of record JBEVXV010000863.1, read on the forward strand.
CCGCAGGACCGGTCAATATCTGCTTAATCAACTCAGCCTGACGTTTGGCCCCAGTTTTTGAAAAAACCGCTTTAAGCTGTGCCCTTACCGTATGCAGAGTAACCCCCCTCTCTTTGGCAATTTCTGCCAGCGTGAGGCCGTGTACCAGACCAATCACCAGCTCTGCTTCAGAGCTGGTAAATCGATAAATTAGTTTAATTGTATCAACAGATAGGTCAAAAGCACCGCCACTGCCGCTGAGAAACAGCGCCACACCCTGGCTGGAACTGCCAGAACCCACAGGCACAGCCAGCAGCGTGAGCTCGTCACCCTTGGTCGCACCCGTAATATTGAGTGTGTAAGGCCCCTCATCCTGATAACTGTGCTCCTCTACCACTCTCTTCACCGTCCGATGAAGCCGAGCATTTTCATCCGGGTCACGAACACAGCAGTGGTTACTCTCTGATAGATAAAGACCTGAGCCATTTTTACAGATACCCTCTGCCACACTGTTCATAAACAGCACCTGAGAGTCGGTTGTAATAAACACCACACCGAACGGTAGGCGATCAAGCGTCTGTAACGCCCTCTCTTCAATCTGAGGAGGAACATCTCCAGCACCATGTACGGGGTGCTTGCCACGGAACCTTGCCATCGCCGTCATGACCGCATAGGTAAGCCGTCCCTCTTGGCAGTCGGCCTGGGTCAGTACCTCGTCTACACCAGCACTCAATAACCTTAACACCGCGTTGATATCCGGCGACTGAGCAACCGCAACCAGAGGAATATGACCGACCAAGCGGGGAAGAAGAGGCTCACTACCCTCAGCCGGGATAATCACCGCATCATAGCCGTCAGTAAACCCTTCTGGAATAGTATCTGCGTCAGCCGTCAGATTATCGGTATAGGAATCGACAAGGAACAGCGATCCAACACCCTCTCCACAGCCATTGATGGCTCCTTCCACCATAGTGAGAACCTTGATTCTTTTTTTCTCTTGTTTCATCTCTGCAAACACTTCAGCTGCAGGAGCCATACAGTGAGCCAGTCCCATCTCCACACCCGATAATTGCACGCTTCAGCTAGGTCATCGGCCTTTCGCTAGAGATCTTGAACCTGGATTAATCGGTTGAGTAGGTCACAAGTGGCGATTAGCAAACCACCCACCCCGTAGGAGCGGTCTCTTGGTCCGCGATGAAACGACCACCAGAGTGCAAATTCATCGCGCTTCGAGAAAGCGCTCCTACAGTGAGTGCGCCCCGATGCCACAAAAAACCCTCTCCAGACAAAGCAAAGAGAGGGTTCTTAATTAACGACTACCTAAGCAGATTCAGCTTATCACTACTCTACCTCTGGCAGAGTAACACCCAATTTCTCCACCAGCTGCCCCATGGAGGCAACCACAAGATAACGAGCGTAGAGAGTAGAACTCTCTGCTGAAATCAGCTGAGTACGTGATATGAAAAGCTCATTTTCAGAGTCCAACAGATCAAGAAGATCACGCTGGCCAACATCAAACTCTTCACGATAGGTATCAACAACCTGGCCATTGGCCAAAACCTGATCGAAACGGCCCATTACCTCCTCATCCTGGCGCTCCATGGCACTCCAAGCACGCCGTACCTCCTCCTCAACCTGCCGCTGAGAAAAAGCAAGGCTTGCCATCGATTCACCATGACGACTACTTGCCGCCTGCTCTCTCGCCTTATCTGCACCACCACGATAGAGGTTCATATTGAGACGCACCATGGCTGTCACATCACTATTGACACCAGTGGAACCATCCAGATCGTGATTATCACTTCCGCGCAGCTCAAATAGAACCGTCGGGTAGTTACCTGCTCTGGCATTACCTATGTCTGCCTTGGCCGAAGCGGTCTCAGAGCGGGAGCGATCAATCAAGGGGTTAACCTCAGATGCCTGTTGAACTGCCGTCTCCAGATCAGGCGGAAGCATGTTAGCGGCAAATTCAGGTTCAGCGAGGTTGTCAGCCGAGGTACCCACAAGACGGCTGAAGGAAATCTTAGCCTTATCAAGATCAAGGCGCACCTCTGCGATTCGGGCTTTTGCGCTTGCCTGACGGGCGGTAGCTTGTTGAAGATCAGCAACACCCGACTGACCGGCATCGACCCGCTTCTTAACGTTGTCAAGAATTTTGCTATGAACTTCCAGATTCTCTTCTGACAACCTCAAAGTTTCTGAGTATCTGAGGATATCGATGTAAGCAAATGCCACATCAGCGGCAACCGTTTCCGCTTCGTCGCGTATGTCATAACCCGCACCCTTGAGCAGCGCATTCTGCTTCGCAACCTCAGAGTCTCGCGAATAGCCGTCGAAAAGCACCTGAGTCAAGGTAATAGAGGCCTCCTGACGATGGAGATAGCGACCCTCTTTATTGTTATTGGCAGCCACGCCTATGGCCCGGGTTGTTGGGTTGTTGGAATACTCCCGTCCATAACCTAAAGCCAGGTCAATAGTGGGGCGAAAACGGGAGTTTGCCACACCAAGATCACCTTCAATTGCCATTCTGGCGGCCTGAGCTTTTTGTATGGAGGGGTATGACTTCAACGCCGTCTGTACCGCCTCTTCCAGAGTCAATGCCGATGCAGAAAACCCTACCAGAGCCACTGCAATTCCGGCAGTTCCCACCAACACTTTCGTCCACTTACGCTTGAAGAGCATGTTCCAATTCCTCCGCTATTTTTTCAGTAAAACACCCAAGTACGTCTTGCAGCATCTTACAGCTATGCTCTTTATACCTCAAATGGGCTATAAACTACAAGGCTTTCTATATTTAAAAAATTGATTACTTTTCGAAAGTTACAGGAATAACCTCGAAAGAGACATCATTCCCCATGAAATATTAGTTTATTTCTTAATACAGCTCGTATTCAGTATGATGCCTATAATCCCGCTCTTACTATCTACTCGGTTAAACAGCATACCCACTGGTCACATCAAAAACGTGTGGTGGATGTTACAACTTCCCATCACAGTGATGCCATAGGAGTAACTAATAGAGTGGTCTCTAGAAACCGCAGTTGAACGCGCCAATTGGATATCTAAAGAGTGCAGAGTAGAAATCTGCATGATCATGAGTGACTGAACAAAAAGGAGTGGGCATCACTCCATCCTGGTGATAACCAGATAGATTATGATTGGCCTGAAAAGAGGTTCCCTCCAAGCATAAGACCTTCAAGGCTGTTCAATGCATCTAATTGCAGGTCGGATCGATCAATTGAGGATGCACGTGAAATAGGGCTGGCTGTCGCTGGTGGAGCCATGAAAAATGAAAGCAAGGATTAGCGGCTCCTTCGCCCCAGTGATCGCTAAGGAAGCCTCAAGACGGATCTGAAGGGACACTCTCACCAGATAGGATATCCTCCAAACTATCCAAGGTATCCAATTGCAGGCCGGTTCCTTCAGTAAACCTCTCATAGAAGTTTATACTTTGCTTTGAAGCAGCAACCATCTCTGCCGATTCACTGCCTATGTTCAGTGCATCAAACAGCGCATCTAGATCAATATGTTCGTTCATCTATGTCACTCTAACCAGCACGGATAGCCGACCGGCTCAAGACGATAGCCACCCTGCGGCTATTGCACCGCAGGGTTGGCCCAACCATTGGAGGCTTATGACTCATCACTGATAATCAGGTCCACCAGAGCATCCCGAGATGCCGCTCCCCAGTCATCAAATGTAATCGATACCGTTTTACCGGCGACATTATCAGTAATGGAGAGCCTCAGATCATCTGCACCTGTTGGGTCGGCTGCCGTTGTAGTCTCCCAGCTACCACTGACAGTACCACCAGCAACATTTACAGCAGGGCCACCGACAGAATCACCCAGCAATGTAGTACGATCAGTAGCTGACAATCCTAGCGAATCAAATAGTTTATCCAGGTTGATAGTATCAACACCCTCTAAACCGAGAATGGTATCCAGGCCTTCATCCATATCCTCATAATGGAAAGTGTCGGCATCACTATCTCCATTAAGGGTGTCGTTACCTGCCCCACCAAAGATGAGATCATCACCTGCCCCACCAGAGATGAGATCATCACCTGTCCCACCAAAGATGAGATCATCACCTGCCAAACCATTAAGTGTGTCATCACCTGCCCAACCATAAAGGTGATCAACGAGTGCCGTACCATCAAAAGAGTCATCGCCTGTAGTGCCGTGAATAGTCTTATCTTCACCAGTAATGACGACCTTGATCTCCTTGATGACAGAGCTGTCGTCCGAACGGGTGCCGCCCGGATCGGAGTTGTCGTTAACGGTGACATTATAGATCACCGTCAGAGTATCTCCCCCGACGAAGGGACCCCCTCCGAGGGCGCTCAGCACCGCGTCACCGATAGTGTAGGTCCAATCGACGGTGCCGGCATCTTCCTCTACGTCGCCAAAGATCAGCCCGTCCACACCACCATTACCACTAACATCCAGTTTTATGCTACCCGTCCGCATCGCCGAGACCAATACCGCGCTGGCACTGTTGATGTCGGCGCTGTCAACGTCGGTGAAGGCAATCTGACCACTGCCTTCACGCATAATATCATCACCAGGTGTAGGTATGGTCTGCACAACTACAGTGTCATCGGTCAGGCTGGAGGCTGCTGAATCGATCACCGGCCGGTCATTGGTGCCGGTGATGACCACCTTGACCTCCTTGATGACAGAGCTGTCGTCCGAACGGGTGCCGCCCGGATCGGAGTCGTCGTTAACGGTGACATTGTAGATCACCGTCAACTTATCTCCTTCGGAGAGGAAGTCCACATCCCGGTCTTCGACGTTGTAGGTCCAGCCGATGGTGCCGGTATTTACATCTACGTAGTCAAAGGTCAGCGTGCCCACATCACCCGCATCAATGGATAATGAAGCCCCCGTAGACTGGGTGCAATGTGGTCGAGTATTTAGTGAGCAAGAGATCGGGGAAATCCGCGAGACCGTAGCCTTTC
>JBEVXV010000864.1:0-1726 GCA_040505915.1 Sedimenticola sp.
AGTGGCGTCCTTAGTCGAAAGGTCGAGGATACGTTTGATTGCAAGTTCGTAGGCATCAACATGGTCCATCGATAATTCCTAATTATCACTAATAGAGACCCAATAGTGCCTCATTCCTATCCAACAGTCACTTGAAAATCCCTGAGTGATTAATCAAGACAGTACAATTAACCGGAAAACTCCAACCTCTCACCTCTTATTGGTGTCATATTGACGTAGCGTGACAGACTATCCAAGAACTCATGCAGGGTAACCTGCTGGATCTGCGGAATGGTCAGGCCGTCTTCAGCCAAATGAGATGCACCTTCATGCCTCAGATCATGAAATTTCAGATTTTCAATCCCAAGCATCTTGCAGGCATTTGTGAAATAGGCACTGATTGTTTTGGCATTGAAAGGCAGTAAACGCCCATCGACATCCCAACCTGCTCCAGTATTGCATCCACAACCACCCAGCCCTGCTCTGGTAATAGCGCAGTGTGGTCGTTGCCATCTGAACCGTCTGGATGCTTGAGATCCTGTGCCAGATAACTATTGTTAACCTCATCCAGATTATTCCTACGAATCTGACGGATTTCATCCTGTCGCCGACAGGAATAGATGGCGAACCAGATAATCAGGCCCATCGGAATAGAGGATCTTGTCCTCTTATTGAAATACTTCATCAGGCTTCTCAACTCATCAGCTGTCGGGCGGCGCTTTCTACGCCTTGGCCTCGATACCAGCCTCGCCTGACGCACGGTTTCCGCTGCATCCTCTACTTGCTGAAGATCGAGAGGCATGTTCCACGCGCTACGTGCATACTTAAAAACAATCCTCAGCCAGACGATGTCATTATTTACGGTGCTTCCACCGGTACCCGATAGACGACGTGCACGGACGTGTTCGACAAGATCCGCACTTTTCAATGCCAAAGCGTTTTTTTCAGCCAGAGGCTGTTCCATGAGGAATTTTAGATGTGCATCCTTGGAGCGACCAAATTTACGTAGGGAACTGACTTCCTCTCTGTAAGTAGAAATCAATTCCTTGATGGTGATTCCCTCGTGCATCACCCTCTCCAGATTGCCCGGATTGGAGAGTTGCCCTTCGCGTGCTTGCGCCCACTTCTTCGCCAACGACTTTTTCGCAAAAGTCTTGCTCTCAGTGTACCTTCGGCCATGAAGTTGGACACGTATCTGTGCCGTATACTTGATGCTGGTTTTCCACTTTCTGCTGGTAATGGTCGCCACGATACCTCCAGATAGTTGCTACAAGAAATTTATGTAGCACTTTTGTAGCAACTGCTAGACAAAAACGTACAACTTTAAGTAACTATTGAACGTCTAGAACACATGTTTAAGTTATGAATAACAAAGCGTTACAACAAGTTATAGTAGATAGGCGTTTGTCCATTGCCCCGATGCTGGACTGGACTGACCGCTATTGCCGCTATTTCCTGCGCCTGATCACCAGGCACACCCTGCTCTACACCGAGATGGTGACCACCGGCGCCCTGCTCCACGGTGACCGGCAGCGCCATCTCGATTTTTTTGAAGAGGAGCATCCTGTTGCCCTGCAGTTGGGAGGGAGTGATCCTGCGGAGCTGGCGAAGTGCGCACGAATGGGGGAGGAGTGGGGATATGACGAGATCAACCTGAATGTCGGCTGCCCTTCAGACAGGGTGCAGTCAGGGCGTTTTGGTGCCTGCTTGATGATGACACCGCAGGTGGTGGCCGACTGTGTCAAGG
>JBEVXV010000865.1:0-2911 GCA_040505915.1 Sedimenticola sp.
GAAAAAGGACGAGGAACACCCCAAGGAACCCACCCGATTGGAAAGACAAAACGCGGGCATGACCCTCGCCGAGATGAAGGCTGACCTGCCAGCTGCCTGTAATGTGGGTACGAAACGTAACAGCAAGGGATACAAGACAAGCTGGACTGGCTACAAGCTTCATATTGATGCCGCTGATGGCGGCATCCCGGTGAGCTGCCTGCTGTCCTCCGCCTCACTGCACGATAGTCCGGTCGCTATACCACTAGCGGAGATCACTCACCGGCGAGTGACCAACTGTTACGACCTGATGGATGCCGCCTATGATGCTCCGTTGATCAAGCAGCACAGCGAATCAGCTGACTACTTCGCCTCTCTTATGCAAGAATTGCCAGGTATGGAGGCAATCGCTGACAGCCTGATTAAATTTTGTAAGGATCAACTGAACCCCCCTTGAGCAGATATACGCTGGGTTGTGGGGGAAGTAGAGGGAAAGGGCACGCTACCCTTTGTTTAGGGGCGGTCTGCTTTGAGGTCGAAACCTTAGTTTGCGATCAGCAAGCCTCTCCAGCTTTTCAATCTGTACCTTCCCGAGTAGCCTGTCAGAGTGACTTGCTCACGCTTATCATGCCAGATGTGGAAAGATGTATTTACCCGCTAAAACGAAAAATATTTTTCAGTTAGGTTGGGAATGCATGGAAACATTGGGGCTGTGATGATGTGCGTCAGGGCTGTATTAATAAGGCCTAGAAGGATATTCGTTTCTCCTTTTGCAACATAATTCAGTTTTCGTCACGTTGGTTAAACCACGGCAGCCATCTTGAAGATGGGCAGGTACATGGCGACCACCAGTCCACCTACCAGGGTACCGATAATGACCATGATAAAAGGCTCCAGCAGGCTGCTGAGGGCATCGACGGCATTGTCTACCTGCTCCTCATAGAAATCGGCCACCTTGGCTAGCATGCTATCCAGTGCACCCGACTCCTCACCGATAGAGACCATCTGAATCACCATGTGGGGGAAGAGTCCCTGCTGTTTCATGCTGAGCTGCAGGGACTGGCCGGTGGCGACATCCTCACGCATGCGCATAACAGCATCACCATAGACGACGTTGCCGGTAGCGCCAGCGACAGACTCAAGTGCCTCCACCAGTGGAACCCCTGCAGCAAACATGGTGGCGAGCGTGCGGGCATAACGAGCGATGGCTGCTTTATTGAGAATGACTCCGATAATGGGTACTCCCAGCATCATTTTGTCCACTGTCTGGCGGAATTTACGGGAGCGCTTCCAGGTGTAAGAGAAGGCGTAGACAGTAGCTATTACAATAATCACTACCAACCACCAGTAGGATTGCATCCAATCAGACATGGCAATCACAGCCTTTGTAAATGCTGGCAGATCGCCACCAAAACTAGCGAAGAGACTTTGGAACTGAGGAATAACGAAAACCATGATCAAGGCAGTGACAAGAAAGGCGACGATAATGATGGCAGCGGGATAAAAGAGCGCCTTTTTAATCTTGCCCTTGAGGGATTCTGTTTTCTCCTTGTAGGTTGCGATCTTATCGAGAAGAACTTCAAGAACACCGGCTGCCTCACCGGCACGAACCAGATTGCAAAAGAGGTCATCAAAATAGAGCGGGTGTTTCTTTAGTGCCTCTGCCAAGGCTGTACCACCTTCAACATCTGCTTTGATGGCAAGAATCAGATCCTGCATAGCAGGATTTTCGTGCCCCCGGCCAACAATATCAAAGGCCTGAACAAGGGGGACGCCTGCCTCCATCATAGTGGCCAGTTGGCGGCTAAAGACGGCGATATCGCTCGGTGTGATTTTTTTCTTGGTACTGAAGAGGACGGCTGGTTTTTTCTTGACCTTTAGAGGGGCTATTCCCTGTTTTCTAAGCTCTGCACGAACCAGCGCTATGCTGGCTGCACGGCTTTCGCCTTTGATTCGTCTGCCGCTCTTGTCGGAGCCTTCCCATACAAAAATCTTGGGTTTCTCAACTTTCTTCTGGACTGCTGCAGCCATAATCGTTAATCCTTAGTTACCCGGTTGATCTCTTCCAGGCTGGTAAGGCCTGCTTTCACTTTTCTCAAACCTGACATACGTAGGTTTGCGACCCCCTCAGATGTTGCTAGGGCTTCCAGTTGCATGGAGTTGCCGCCCTCCAGGATCATCTTCTCAATGTCACTGGAGATCGGCATCACCTGGAATATACCAACACGCCCTTTGTAACCGCGAGTGCAGCGTTCACATCCTACAGCTTTATATGTAGTCAAGTCAGCTAACTCATTCTCCTGAAAACCCTCCTCAAGCAGTGCCTCTCGAGGAATCTCCTCCGGCTCTTTGCAGTGTTCGCAGAGGCGCCGTGCAAGGCGCTGGGCCATAATCAGAAGTACAGAAGATGCAATGTTAAAAGGGGGTACCCCCATATTAGCAAGACGGGTAAGAGATTGAGGCGCATCGTTAGTATGGAGGGTTGAGAGTACCAAGTGACCAGTTTGGGCCGCCTTAATGGCAATTTCCGCCGTCTCCAGGTCACGAATTTCACCCACCATTATGATATCAGGGTCTTGACGAAGAAAAGCACGAAGCGCCACGGCAAAAGTGAGCCCGGTTTTTGTGTTGGTGTTGACTTGGTTGATCCCCGGTACCTGAATTTCGACCGGATCCTCAACGGTAGAGATGTTGACATCCGGCTGATTCAGCATGTTTAACCCGGTATAGAGGGAGACGGTCTTACCACTTCCGGTTGGGCCGGTGACCAGTATCATTCCGTAAGGTTTTTTTAGGGCCGTCTCAAATAAAACTTTTTGCTCAGGTTCAAACCCCAATGCCTCAATTCCCACCTGGGCACTGGTGGGATCCAAAATACGCATTACGATCTTTTCACCATAGAGGGTAGGGCAGGTGTTGACACGAAAATCGA
>JBEVXV010000866.1:0-8934 GCA_040505915.1 Sedimenticola sp.
TCGTTCCTCCGGTCGTCAGGGTTGTCGTGTCCACGGTCATCGTTCCTCCGGTCGTCAGGGTTGTCGTGTCGGCGGTCGTTTAGCAAGTTAATAAGTGCTTGGAACATCTGGTGTTGATTGGTGAGAATGGTCTGTAGGTTGGAATTGTGATCATTAATGGCAGATGTCAAATTGTTGAGGGCTTGAATAATTTGAGTGTTGTCCGTGGTCTTCTGAATTGGGGTAGGTTGGTATGCTGGGGTGGTATTGGTTTTGACAGGAGATGTGGACGGAACGTACACTGAAGTGCTGGGTGAAGGTGAAACAGCTGATCTAGATGTCACACTCACAGGTGGGTGCGGCGGTGGGCTAGCAACCGTGCTCGATGTGCTTGTGGACAGTCCAAAAGTGTTGGCGACGGTTGTACCAAGGCTGGAGATCAGTGATGGAAATGCTGGTAGAGTGTTAGCAGAACTAAATGTCACTGATGGCATGGATGGTAAGTACGTAGCTGTGCTGGACAATCGGGGTGTAACTGGTGAGAACGTGAGGTGCCTCTGAATCAACTGCGGTGTAGCTAGACCGGTGGACGCTGGTGTCACTGTAGAGGGCGGCGTTTGAACAACTTGTCGGGCAGGTGTAATCGGCGAGAAGGACAATATCGACGCAGCTGGTGGTGTTGGTGAAGAAAGTGCTGTTGTGGAGATCGTTTGTAGGCCCGGTGTGGCAGCAAATTCTGTGCTCGGGATGTATGGTGGCGTGCCAAGAACTTGTCTGAGTATATCCGTGGAGGGATCAGGGAGTGGTGTGAACTGGCGTGGTACGTACGCCTGGAGGTTCAGGTCGGATGTCGGAAAAGTTGAGTTGGAGGTGATGGTTGCCGAGGCCTCGCCCGCTGTCGCCCTACTTCGGCTCCGCCAAACCACTTCGGAATCAGCCACAGACAGTTGCTCCATGTCGTTAGGGCCCAATATATATGGGTCATCCGACTGCACCAGCCAGGTCTCATCGGGAACGTCGGGCCTGGCCCTCACCCGGTGCATCCGGAAGGTCAGTACGTGGTTTTCCAGGTCTTCCTGTTTCGTGCAGCGGAACGTGCACAGCTTGCAGTAGTAGGGAACTTTCTCGAGGGGCACGTGGTTCTTGTAAATGTGGCTTTCTACCCGACTCTTTTCTCCAACCAGGGGGTTCACCACAGGGCACAGTCGACAGCGGTATGCTCGCCCACGCATGTTAACCAGGGATTTCACGGTAATCTGTGACATTTCTTCTGCAAATAGAGTATATGGCTGTTGCACTACATTGGACCTACTGAGGGTTTACATGCATGTTGCAGTGGTCAATCTGACAATTCTTAGACTGATGGCATGCCAATAACTTTAGCAGCAATGCGGCCTCCTACGACAAATTTGCTACTGTCTGCTTTAACTTCTTTAACCGCTTTCGAACCCAAGTGGGAACCTGATCGCCTACAAAAGGTTTTAATTTGTTGTGGTGCACAACCCGCTCCACCCCCTGTTGATTCAGTTGGATTTTGTAAATGAGGTCATTAATCTTTTGTAGGACAATTAAGGGACCCTGATAGACGGATTGAAGTTTGTATGCCACCCCTTGCTGGTGAGTTTCCCACAGATACCAGACAATATCGCCAGGCTGGTAGGTGTGTAGCGACAATTTGGAATCATAGATTTCCTTCTGTCGGATCGCCTGTGCTTTGAGATTTTTGCGTGCAATCTCATGAGCATGTTGCATATGGGTACGGAGGTTGTCTACGTAGTCGCCATAACTCGTATGAGGCCGGGGGATGCAACTTTCTCCCCCAAATAGTAGTTCGGCCGGTTGACGGATTTCTCGGCCCAACATCAGTAGGTTTGGAGTCAGTCCGGTCGATTCACTGGGGGTAGCTCTGTATGCGCCCGCGAGACAGCCGAGGTTCAGATCCCAGTCATCCTGTTGACCTTTGAGGTAGGACTTGATCATACGGAGCAAGGTCTGGTTGAACCTCTCCACTTGGCCATTGCCTCTGGGATTTCTAGCTGATGTACGGGTCTTCTTGATCTCCATCATTCGGCACAGCTGCTGGAAGAGGTCGCTCTCGTAATTCCCACCCTGATCAGAGTGAAGGCTAAGTGGGCACCCATACCTGCTGAACACTTCATTAAGCAAGATGGTTGCACATTTAGCGGCAGTCATATCTTCCATGGCAAACACTTCAACCCATTTGGTGAAGTAGTCACTGACCACTAGGATGTAGCGGTTACCCCGGGGAGTAACTGGTAGAGGTCCCATGTAATCGGTGCCTATGCGATCTAAGGTGAAACCTACTGTCATGTTTCCAAGTGGGGCCTTTGGGGTTTTGCGTGGTTTCTTGTTCGCCTGGCAAACAATACATATCCGGACCCAATGTTTCACATCTTCTCGCAGGCCATACCAGTAGAAACGCTGCAGAGTTTTCTGAAGGGTTTTCTTTTCGGCTAGATGTCCAGACAATACAGCATCATGCATTTGGTGCAAGATATCACGTTGGTGAGATTTTGGTACTACAAACTGTAAGTATGATCCGGAACCATCCTTCTTGTAGAAACGTTTGTACAACATGCCTTCTATCATCTGGAGGGAGTCCCAAAGACTCCAGTAGTGACGTGTGGCGGGAGGCAGTGATACAACCTCTGAATGTGTTGGTCTGGGTCCGGACAGCAGGGCATCCATGATCCACTTGATGGCGCTGTCGCCTTGCTGGTTCTGACGTATTACAGTGGCATCTTCAGCGGAAACCCATTCACTCCAGTCTAGCAGTTCCATGGTTTCAGACTGAGTCGTACTGTCAACGGAGTCTGCAGGATCTTGGTCCATTGATCTGGTGACAACCATGCGCACATCCTGTACACTGGGATCGGATGGGGGATCGCCAACTTCTGAAATCTCATTCTTATTCAATTCCATATCGTCAGAACGTTTCCGGCATTTCTTGCATGGACCACATCTGAGGCGTTCGAGGTTGTCAAACTTGTCACAATCGCAGTCCCAGGGATTTGGGCACCGGCTCAGCGCATCCGCATTGCCGTGTTTGATACCTGCTCTGTATTCAATACTGAAGTCAAATTCTGAGAGTATCTCAATCCAACGGGCAATTCTACCTTTTGGTTCCTTCAATCGAAAGAGCCAAACAAGAGCCTGGTGATCACTGCGGACAAGGAAGCGACGACCGAGTAGATATTGTCTGTAATACCCTACAAAGTGGCGAATTCCTAAAAGCTCCTTATCCGTAATGCAGTAGTTCTTTTCCGCCTTATTGAGAGTCCTACTTCCATAGCTGATGACTCTCTCCTTGCCATCTTGGATCTGACTTAATACAGCTGCTATCTGGCAGTCACTGGCATCTGTATCCAATATATAATCGCCGTCATCTCTCGCAAATGCCATTATATCGGAACCGATCAATGCTTCTTTCAAACATTCAAATGATTTCTGACATTCGGTTGTCCATTTGAAATCGTGGCCCTTGCAGGTCAGACTGGTTAAGGGTCGGGCGAGGAGGGAATAGTCTTTAACGAACCGGCGATAGTAATTACACATTCCTAGAATCTGGCGGACTTCTGTCACATTTGTGGGTCTGGGCCACTGCTGTATCTTTGCTATGTTCGCCTGGTTGGGTTTCACGCCATCAGCAGTTACCAAATGGCCGAGGAAAGTCACTTCCGTCTGTAAGAGATGACATTTCTCTGGTTTTAGCTTCAAACCGGATGACTGAATTCGGTCCAAGACTTCCGAAACCCGTGCCATGTGCTCATCGAAGTTTGATCCAAATACTATGATGTCGTCGAGGTAGATTAGACAAGTGTGCCACTGTAATCCTCTCATTACCAACTCCATCAACCGCTGAAAGGTGGCTGGACTATTGGTGAGTCCCATCGGCATGGTACTGTACTCCCACAGGCCATATTTGGTGCAGAAAGCCGTCTTGGGTATGTCCGACTCTTTTACAGGTATTTGATGATAGCCGGATGTGATGTCAAAGGTCGAGAAAATTTTGGCTCCAGCTAAAGCATCAATACAGTCGCTTGTTCTTGGTAATGGGAAAGCATCCTTTGTAGTAATTCCATTGAGCCGTCGATAGTCAACGCATGGTCGGATCTTTCCTGATTTCTTCCGAACAAGCACAATTGGACTGGCCCAAGGGGAGGTACTTGGCCTAATTATCCCTTGTTTCTCCATTTGTTTGATAACAGCTTCTTCCTCACCTGCGAATGCTATCGGGACGCGTCTTGGTGGTTGTTTTATTGGTCGATGATCTCCCACATCTATGGTGTGCTCGACCATGTTTGTGATACCCAAATCTAACTCATTGCGGGAAAATGCTGCTTGATATTTCTCTAGTGTACACATTACTTGTTCCCTCTCGACCTCTGACATCTCAACAGCGATGGAATTCACCATATCCTCCAGATGGCTTGGAACCGTATGCTGCAACTCGTGCCGTCGTGCTGTACTGTTGTGACTGGTGAAGAGCTTGGTTTCGGATTGCTCATGCGCGGTATCACCATCATAGAACATCCCAATTAGATCGACTGTTTCGGCAGATCCAAGTGTAACATCTTGCTTGATGTTCACTGGTTCCGCATGGGGGTTCAATAGTCGTATCTTGTGGGAGGTGTTGTACTTGTAGTCAGATAAACTGGCTGCCATTGAAAGAGGATATATGTTGCAAAATGTTTCAGTTGGTTCTATTATGACAGTGGTGTGTGTGTCTGTGTCATCAGACTCAGCTCTCTCTATGAAGGCATCTATCACCATCTCAGAGTGTGCCGGTATGCAGTAATCTTCTGCCGATTTGACGCGTCTAGTCTTCCTGGTTTCTCCCACTTTGATGCATGGTATATCGACACCATTTAAGCATATTACTCCTTTGCTCAACATGATGTCAGCCGGGCCCCCTTTATCCTGCATCAGTATGTCCATTCCTAACAGGGCTTCGTCCTCAATGTCTGCAACAATAATTTCTCTCTCTAGCTCGAGTTTATTTAGTGCCATTTTAAAGGTAGCTACACCATACTCCTTCAATGGTGCTCCAGACGCGCCCGTCAATGTTACAGACTTTCTCAGTTGTGGTCTCTTTTCCTCCGGTATTTTCTGAAACATCTTTCGTGAAATCAGCGTGCGGGTGGCACCGGTGTCAGCTGTGAAAAGTGTTTTTACCCCTTCGACTTGTCCTTCAATATATACCCCATCACTACGTCGAAGACGCCTTTCTATACACACTTTCTTGTCGACCCCTGTTTCTCCAGGGAAGTTTACTTCTCTACTTGAATTTGTGTCGTCACTAATTAAGTTACTGTTTGTGGATAATGATGTGTGGTCAATGTCTTTAGGCTGCTCGCCCTTGGGTTTCATACTGGTGTTTTCTTCCATTGGTTGTGCTGTTGCTTGGCCATTGTTACTGTAGACCAGGTCACGGCCAGTGCACCCGGTCCTTTCTAGTTTAAAGACAGCGATGCACTTGGGGCAGTTCTTTCATCACGGTTGTTCGATGTACGCTCCGGGGTCCTTGCCCTCCATGAATCAGTTTGTAGCAGTGGTCTTGGGGTAGTGTTGGGATACATAGCTTCCTGGTTCATATAGGTATTGGGCCGTGTCCTAGTGGTGGATGCCGGATCTCGCATCATAGGACAGTCTCTCTGAAAGTGACCAAATTCCCGACATTTGAAGCATTGTATTTGCCTTGAATCTGGGTTCCAGTGGTTGGCATTCGCCACCTTGGTTCTGCTGGCGAAAGCCGAAGATCTCGCTGCAATGCGTGTCCGGTGATATTCATCTAATTTCCTGTCTATCAACTGCTGCATGTGATTCTCGAGCTCTGGTGGCACTCCAACCATTGATGGGCCAGGTGTTGGTTGACTTCTCTTTGCTGATCTAGCTTCAGTAAGGGACTTGTCGGTCCATTTTGAAGTTTTGTCACCTTGCTCCTTGGATACCTGCCTTACAGAACGTTTCCGTTTGGTGTTGCGTGCCCCCGCTGCGTAGCTTTCAGCCTCACTACTATCACTTTCTGAGCTTGCTACTTTAGGTGCAAAGCTAACTGCCCAGTTCTTGATGCGCTGTGTAGTGCGTTTGGTTTCCATGTAATTTACAACATGGTAAACAGCATCATCGATGTTAGTTGGCTCCTTATGGTATTCAACTTCAAACCTAACCCGGTCGTCATCTAAGCCATTCAAGAAACGACGGAGCAATGCTTCTTGTCGAGCGTCCGTGTCTCTATGTGTGTGTGACTTGTCATAAAGTCTCTTCAAAGCCGCTGCATACTCTTCTACCTGTTCTCCCGGATGCTGATTTCTTCTACTAAATTGTGCTTCATATGTCTTGTGGGTCTCGATTACTCTAAATCTACTACCCAGCTCCTCTACCAAGAGATTGAAGTTGCTAACAGTTGTCTGTGGTAGTTCCCCATAAACAAATTCTCCTGCTTCACCTTGCAGTCTAGGTAGCAACTGCTTTAACTTTGTGGCATCGTTCCACCTATACAAGTTAGCAATGGTCTGGAATCGGTTGAACCACACCATCCAACCTTCTTTTCCATTGAAATTCGGCAGTTTCACGGCATGCTGTGTTTCTGTAGCATTAATCAGTTGACTGTCACCTCCTCCAATCATTCTAGGTGGCAGCGGTTGGCGCTGCTCCGCATTTGCTCTATCCGGCACCATCTCGTGATGTGAAAACACATGGTTTGGTGAACGGTTTGTATCATCATACATTGTACACGTATCACCGTCAGTCGCATTTCTATTCCGAACCATAGACGAGGCATTATCCCGCTGTATAGTTACATCTCGACGGTTGCTGTCTGGATACATGTTACCCTCTGTGTCGGATGTCATGTTTAGTATACGGACCGGTGTGTCATGCCTATGTGCGTGACGTTGGTCCTCATCGCTCAGATGCATGTAGGGTTCCCTATGTCTCGTAAATTCATCCTCTCCTGCTGTCTGCACTTGTGTTAGTCTGTGACTATCTCTCTCGGTATGGACGCTATGGGGTATTTCGATGGATTTCTGTGTATCGTACTGATCATGCCTTCGTTCATCGGGACCCCTGTGTAGGTCGTCTGCCCTCACGGCTGACCCTAGTGCCGTCTCCTCATGTGGTAAATACAGGGATATATCCGTGTGTGTCGGCATTTGGTGACTATCCCATCGGTCATTACATGTATCATGATCAGTATCAAGGTTAGCCATTCTGCCATGGTGTTGCGGAATTTCTCGAGACATAATCTGTTTGGCAGGAACAATGTCAGCATCATGTCCTTCCCTATTCATGTGGTTGTTTGACACGGCAACATCTCTGCGAACTTGTGAACGGACAGTGGTGGGCGGCGGTACATGTACTGGTGCTTGATTGTTATTATTCGCCTGCATGCTTCTGTAGGTGCTTTGTTCAAAGGCCATTGAATCAGGCACCGTGATACATGCTTCCTGTTGAGGATCCGGTAGAGTAGATGATATATTTTCCGTTTGTAACCGTGGGACAGTCACTGGAACATCCAAATATGTGATATCAGTTACGTGGCTTTGTCGCCCTGAATTTAATAGTGGTGGTGGGGAGCTATTGCGACTGGTATTGTGTGGATGTAGGTCAGGTAACGGCTGTTCACTTGTACCCCTGCTCCTCTTCAATGTTTCTTCAGCCATAAGACGGACGGAGTTTGCGACGCTATCCAATAGTTCATGATTTCTGCGTTGGTTTTCCTCCATGGTGTCTGCAATATTCTTCAGCACGTCTTGTGTACCTTGTACGAGTTGCTGAAGACTCTCATGTATCAGCTGCCTACCACTGGGACGTGTTCTACGTGACTGCTGGCTTGCCCTATCAACGTCGCTGTCATCTGAACTAGACTGGTTATCTGCCTGGTTATCTGTATCAGGGTCATTGCAACTTTGCGCTGGTGATTTCATATTTACTGTGTGAACCGCAGTAGTAGTGCAATGTTCTGGTGGGACCAATGGCTGCTGAACACCAGTAGCACCGTCAGTCTCTGACCCCGACGTGTCAGGTTCACCAGCGACATCTAAATTGGCTGCTTCATGTAGTTTCTTCATTGTCCGGCGTCGACCCATGTTTCGTGTTGACATTCTGTATATTTCTTCCTGTAAAATGGGATGGCTTGCACTCAGGGGAATTTGTGGTAATCACTGGCTTCTCTGTTGGAATGTCAACGGAGTCGGACTCTGCTCAGTAACCACTAACTGGTAATGGGGTTGAAGGATCACTGGGGGTGTTTTCTATTAAACCTAGGAAAGGGGATTATGTACGGTATGGCTTATAATCGGGGAATAATCTGGTAATCCTTGGCTCTTCTGTTGGACGATCAGCGGGGGTGTTTTCTGTCAAGAACTGGACTGTATTACGTACGGGTCTTGGGTTGGGCGATCAATGGGGGTGTTTTCTATTCAACATGTGACTGGATTGTGTACGCGGTGGCTTGTACTCGTGGGATAATCTGGTAATCACTGGCTCCTCTGTTGGACGATCACCGGGGTTGTTTTCTTCAAAACGGGACAGTGGATTAGGTACAGGGTAGCTTCTACTCGGGCATAATCTGGGAATCACTGGCTCATCTGTTGGACGATCACCGGTGTCGGACGCGGCTGGTCACCAACTGGTCTCAGGTTGGACGATCAACGGGGTATTTTCTATTCAAACGGGACATCGGCTGTGGCATTTAATTCACATGGGGTGGGAAACTCTGGCAAAGGGTGGACTTTCTGATCGAAATTAAATTAAAAGAAATTATTCCAGGCCCTAATAATTAAAATTATTTTTCACTTCTTGACACCAAATTATGTTACAACCGAGCGGTCAGGTGGTGTACATTATGTCAGGATGTCACCAACTAAATATTTATGGAATAATTAACAAAGAGAAATTAAGTTGGAACGAATGATAATCTTATTGAATCTC
>JBEVXV010000867.1:0-5606 GCA_040505915.1 Sedimenticola sp.
AATTCCATGACATATTTGGAGGTTACTTTCACCGCTAGCATGCAAAGAGTTAACTGAATTAATACCGGCGTACGTCCTGATCAGACTGCACGTTGGTGCAATATGATCTGGCAGACATTGGAACCGGCACTATAAGTATATAATTTTGCTATAATTTACCACGGAATGATATGTATTTACAATTGTAATAGTCTGCCATCACACGTACAATGTCACATTGTCAAGGGTTAGTGATCAATTTCCGCATATATTCGGGAGTTGGTCACTATCACTTGACAATGCCACAGCAAACGTAATATTCCTTAAAACAAATCATACTACATTCAAATTGTGTATATATGTTAGTTGTACTTCTGAAGATGTGTTGACAAATTCGTTACTGTAGAACTTGAATAAAATGTACTTTAAAGAGAACATATCGAATATCAAATGCTAGTGCATCATGAGCCTCTGTAGGCTGGCTGTTATTATCCTCGAAAATGGACCTGGTGCTAAAATCATTGTCCATACTTCAGGGCACCCAAAATGAGCAGAAAACTACACTAAACTCCATAGCGGCTACACAATCTTCCATCATTGCCCGTCTTGACAGAATGGAAAGTAATATCTCTGACACAAACAAGAGAGTAAGTGATGTTGAAACCAGTCAAACATTCCTGAGCGACCAGTATGATACAGTCAGCACGTGTACAAGTGTAAACAAAACATGTATATCCAATGTACAGGGTGAGCTCAAAACTTTGTCGTCCGAAAATGTAAAGCTGAAACAGCAAAATGAAAAATTACAAGATGACATAACAGACTTACAATTGAGATCAATGCGTGACAATCTATTAATAATGGGTGTTCAAGAGAATCAAAACTTTAGACGTCCCGTTTTAACCCCGGCCTCACAAACACATGTCCCATCGGAGAATACAGTATCAAGTGCCGAAACGATGGATACCACGCCCATCACACATAGTAACGGAGAAAACATATCATATGCATCTGTATCCAACAAAGAAAACTGCACTGAATTGGCCTACGATTTCTGTGAATTTGTGCTTGACATACCAACGCCAAAAAGTAAAATTCAGATAGACCGGGCGCACAGAATCGGAGCGAAAGTTCCCGGAAAAACACAGCCGATTGTTATGAAACTTATACGATCTGACGATAAGGCGTTAATTCAGTCAGCTGTCCGGGCCAAGGGTAATTTGAGGGGTACTACGTATAAAGTGACTGAGCAATATCCCAAATCTGTCCAAGAAAAGCGTCGACAGCTGATTCCCATCATGTTGGAACTACGCGGCAAAGGTCGTAAAGCAGTGTTGTCACGTGACAAACTGATCGTGGATGGGAGACCATACAACCCTGATCGTGCATAGGAATCCGGAGAAGGGCATGAAATTTCGTTCCTGGCATGGAATGTTGAATGTTTGAAAACTTCTATACGTGATCCAGATTTTCTCAATTTAGTGTCGGGATATGATGTCGTGTTTTGTAGTGAAACATGGCAAACCGCGACTGATTCATATGAAATTAGTGGATATAAGTGTTTCGATGTTCCGCGGGAGGCTAGCTATAGTGTTAATCGGAAATGTAACAGAGGGCATGGTGGCATTTGCCTATTCGTTAGAAATGAACTTGTCGAGGGATTTGAGATACTAGAACAATCGAGTAGTGGTTATATATGGGTAAAATTTGATAAAAATCGTTGCGGCCTAAATGACCACTTGTGTATGTGTTTCATTTATATACCTCCCAAAGACTCGGTGTACTACAATCTTGCGGATGTGGATTATTTTGAAACCTTGGAAGGGGGTGTTAGAAAGTATTCCGAAGTGGGGAAAATAGTAATCGCCGGCGATTTGAATGCACGAACCGGTGACCGGGACGATGGAACTACGCCCGTGTCGGCTTTTACAAAATATATACACACGATCGATGGTGTAGAAGATGTAAACATTGACTACAATTTCAGCCAGAGATCATCAATGGATATGCATGTAAACTCATCTGGTAATAAACTGCTTGATTTGTGTAAAGGTGCAAATCTTAGAATTGTGAACGGTAGACTTTATGACAACACTGACCAATATACATATTTGTCTGATAGGGGAAATAGTGTTATAGACTACTTCATTGCTGATCCATCCCTATTTGGCACAATAACTCAGTTTGTGATACATGACTTGTATAGTTGTTCACCACATACCCCAATCCAATTATCTATAAAGGCGAATGTGTCCTCTAATCCACATGTCATGCATAGTCAAATATTGAACAAACTTGTATGGGATCATAACAAAGTGGATAGATACAAAGTATGTGTACAGGCTAACATGCATTCGCTACAGCAAATAACTGACCATATTGTGTCTGACTCGCATGACAATATTAACACTGGTATCGAATCATTTGCAAACACCCTGTACAATACAGCATTTAGTGTATTCGGCGTGTCTAGACAGATCAATACCGGCCGTCACGTGACCAAACACAATAGTCCTTGGTTTACTCGCGAGTGTGAAACTGCCCGTGCAGATCTCCAGGTAGCGAACAAAGCATATCGGTCATATAGGTGTGACGCGACGCATAGTGTACTAGTGACAAAGCGCAGTGTGTATTGTAAAATAAAGCGATTTGCCAAGCGCAAATTCGAACGCGACCGTAAAATTAGGCTTCGGGAACTTGCGCAAAATAATGCCAGGCAATTTTGGAGTGAAATACGGCGAATTAGGGGAAACGCGAATAATAGTCCGGATGTAAGTCTCGATGACTTTTTTGACCATTTTAAGGAGGTATATTCGATTGCGGAGCCTTTTCGCGATTTAGATGTTGAAACCCGCGTGTCTGATGTTCTAAACGTAGACTCCAACAATTCACAAAATCCCATCGAGATACTAGATAGTGCATTTTCATACGAAGAAGTCGATAGTGCTGTCGGTAAATTAAAACGGAACAAAAGTGCCGGAATTGATCTGCTAGTACCTGAAATATTTATTGAATCCAGAGATCAATTAACCCCATTACTGTGCCAAATATTCAACCACTTGTATTCTAATTGCATCTATCCTGAGAGCTGGACTAGGGGCATTGTAATACCAGTTCCAAAGAAGGGAGACAAGCGGGATCCAAACAACTACAGGGGAATAACTCTGACAAGCATTTTTTCGAAAATATTTTCTCAAATGCTAGACAATAGGCTAAGAAAATGGTCGGAAGAAAATTCCCTCTTGTCCAGCTCTCAGTTTGGTTTCAGAAAGAATAGGAGTACAGTAGACTGTATTTTTATACTGCAATCCATAATAGACAGGGTAATTAGGAAACGGAAGAAGTTATACTGTGCCTTCGTAGATTTCCAAAAGGCATTCGATATGGTATACCGTAATGGTATTTGGTACAAGTTGAAGGACCTAGGGGCATCATGTAAATTTGTACAGATGATTAACAAAATGTATCAATCAGTTAAAGCTTGTATCCGTTCTAACGGTAGAATGTCCGACTTTTTCGATAGTAGTGTAGGCGTGAAGCAAGGTGAGCCGTTATCTCCAATATTGTTCCTCATCTTCATTGATGATATGGCTGAGCATTTACGCAACAACACAGATGCTGACTTTGTTACTATCGATCAGTTGCAAATATTTCTCCTACTATTTGCTGATGACACTGCTCTATTTGCTGAAACAGAATATGGTCTGCAAAGCTTGCTAAACGGGCTACACGACTATTGTAATAGGTGGGGTATTACCGTAAACATAGGTAAAACAAAGGTGGTCGTGTTTCAGGGTAGCAACAGGCACTGTAACACTCAATTTACATACGCAAACACTGTATTAGAGAATGTGACCAGCTTCACATATTTGGGTATTACATTATCGTCAAATGGTAAATTCTTCCAAGCACAAAAACACCTCTCTGAGCAGGCTACAAAAGCTATTTTTTCACTGAATAGTTTATTTGACAAGGTTCAACTAACAATTACAGATAAGTTACATTTATTTGATACGATGGTGCTGCCTATCCTGGAATACGGGTCTGAAATTTGGGGATTTCATAGTGCTCCAGATATAGAGAGAGTGCATCTAAAGTTTCTGAAACAGATCCTTAAAGTGCGAAACCAGACATGCACACTTGCTATATATGGAGAGCTAGGTCGCGTCCCATTAGTGATCAAGCGTAAAGAGCGCATTTTGAAATACTGGCGCAGAATTTTGTTGACAGATAACTCGCTGCTTTCGCATGTATTCCAAGCTGATGTGGCCACTGCAATATCGCCATGGGTGTCTAATGTTAAATCACTTTTAGACAATCTAGGATTTTCATATCTGTGGAATAAACCGGAAGTATCTAAACCACAATTAAATATGGTTATACAGAGAGTGTATGACCAATACTTACAGGGCTGGTTCAGTGATGTCGCAAATTCTCGCAAACTTTCAACATATAAAACCATAAAAAGTGGGTTCTCTATGGAAAAGTATTTCACAATAGTAGAAAATGATAACTTTCGGATTGCTCTAACACGATTCCGTTGTTCTGCTCATTCACTTGAAATTGAAGAAGGGCGGTTTCGTCACATTGCTAGAGAAAATCGCTTGTGCCGGCTCTGTAACATGAATGTTATTGAAAATGAATATCACTTTCTTCTTGTCTGTCCATTTTATACTGTATTGCGAAGAACACACCTACCTCGGTATTTTTGTAGTTGGGCGAATACGACTAAATTCACCGCTCTAATGACCACGGAAAATGAATCTCTATTGAAACGCCTTTCAAAATACGTGTACATAGCCACTGATGCTAGAAATGTTCACCTCAGTTCGATATAAGTGGGTAAGCGGTATGAATATTACGAACAGATGCGGAAATTAATCTGCATCTGCTCCGAAATGTTCATACAATTATCTTAACTATTGAATCAATCTTGTGAAGTTTGAATTTCCAAAGACTCGTCTTGCATAAGACGATTCTGTGGAACATCAAACGTTACCTTAGTTTAGTATACATCATCAAATATGTTGACTCTTATTAACACTGTTTTCAATGAACTTTGATTGCTTGCGACATAGAATGGCTGTGTGTTTGCGCTGGTGGTGGATCTGTTTGATCAAGTGCGATTCGTTCTTGGTCGGATAGATCCATACACCATAACATAATTCACAGCCTTTGCATGTTAATAGCAATATAAATTTATGTCATTACTTGTACATTTTCCACTGTGTTAATATTGTGTTCTTATTGCTCTTCTCGAACCGTCATAACATCTAAATACGGCGAGAAGCACGTTGTGCTTAACTGCTAATAAATAAATTGAATTGAAAATTATATGTAACGATTTATTCAGTTTATTTATATGTACATGTATAACAGCTTGCACTTTAAATAAATATATATCATATCATATCATCACACTCAAGCGGATGGAAGTGTCAATTTAGTGGTCTCATAATAGCGCGACAGCTTGCTCCGCCCCTCGGGAATTAGACACAGATGTTCAACCCGACAGTCGGGAATTTGACAGTCACTTTTAATTCTAGTCTTAATGATCAGTTTATCCAAAATTGGAACAGTATTGTTAATAATTCTAGTAAATGTTTAAAATATATAATGTATAAACG
>JBEVXV010000868.1:0-16806 GCA_040505915.1 Sedimenticola sp.
CTCGGTGTGCTGCCTGGTGTTGCTATTACCCATAAAATTGATTTAAGGGGAAGTTGGCCTGCTCAGAGAATTATGTGCGTCAGCGCTGCCTCAGGGTCGTCACTGTTGACAACGGTGCTGCCGCTGTGGATGCCGTGACGTGTGGCGGGGTGGTGATTGTATTGATGGATATGCATATGCCTGTGATGGATGGACCACAAGCGACACGGCATATTCGGCAGCTGGATGCTGTTTCAACTATTCCCATCATTGCAATGACCGCAGGTTCACAGGATGAGGATTTTTACTGCTGTCTTGTCGCAGGTGCAGATGAGTGCATCGCTAAACCATTACGACGCGAATCACTGGTGGATGCGCTGAACCGGAGAATCCCACCAGGTGATTATAAACCATTGAGTTCATTACCAGTATCAGAGGTTGATAAGCGCAAGTATCCATATTTGCCTGCTGAATCGGATGCCGAGGGTATCATCGACCTGCAGCGGGGCTTACGCCAGCTCTCAGGGAACCGGCGGCTCTACGCCTTGATGCTCAAACAGCTGGCTGAACGGCACAGCAAATCATCGGATTCTGTTGCCGAGCGGGTGAAATCATCGCAGTTTTCTGATGCTTTAGATCTACTGCACACCATTAAAGGTGTGGCGGGGAATCTCGGGGCTTTACTTCTCTATCAGTCGGCGGTAGCGTTTGAGCATGAGTTAAAGGGGGCACGGCAGGCAGATAAGTTGGCTCAGCTGCAGGGGGAGTATGATGCTGCTGTTGAGGCTACCCTGGCCCTTATTCGAAGCTCAGACACCTTGGTAGATGATGAGGCGCATGAAACAGACCCACAGTCTGTACCGATAGATGTGATCCTTAAGCGGATTGAGCAGTTGGAGATGATGGCTGAGAACTATGAATATATAGGCAGTGAGGTTGTTGCAGAGATAATCAGCCCCTGTCGTCATCGGGTTGAGCCGGCTTTGTTGATGCAGTTACAACAAACCGTTGCAGATCTTGATCACGACTCACTGGTTATTATTGCGGGTCAGATTAGAGATAAACTGGTAGCGGGGAAAAAAGAGGGAATCACTTCCGATAATTTTCGTTGAAGTAAGAGAAACTATTCGCCTTAAATGATCAAAAAAACAAGACTCAAAATGAAATTCCCTCGCTACGGCTTCTATTCTCGGACTAGCTCCTAGCCGATGACACTCTCCTGGCGGAATTGCTGAGAAGTGATTGTCTATCAAAGTGAATGTAGCCTGATTTTATTTTTTATCAATACTCTTTAGGCCATTATATAGGCGCTCATAAATTGCCCAGTATTAACAGTAAACCGGTTGTCCTTATTGTCGATGATGAACCGACCAATATCGCAGTGCTCGCTGAATCACTGCGCAATGAGTGTCTGGTCAAAGTGGCTACATCTGGAGAGAAGGCGCTTAAGGTTGCTCACACGTACCCCCTCCCTGACTTGATACTTCTCGATATTGTAATGCCGGGGCTGAACGGCTATGAGGTGTGTAGGACCCTGAAGCAGGAAGAGACCCTGAAACATATCCCTGTGATCTTTATTACCAGCAAAGATCAGGCAGAAGATGAGTTGCTGGGACTCGATAGTGGGGCTGTGGACTACATCAAAAAGCCGGTCAACCTTGATGTTGCCATCAGTCGGGTCAGGATACACCTTAAGAACGCGCTGGCGGAGAAAGCGCTGCGGCATAGTGAAGAGCGCTTCAGGATCGCCGCAGAAGTGACCAGTGATCTAATCTATGAGTGGGATGCAGACCAGGACCAGCTGCACTACTTCGCTGAAGATCAGCGTTCACGCGGTAGGCTACCCCAGGATAAGGGTAGACTCAGCCTGGATGACTGGCTGCAGGATATCAATGAGAAGGATCTGCTGCAGTTCCGTGCGGCCATAGACAGTAGTGAGAGCGATCAGAACAGTATCGACCTGGAGTATATGATCGAGGATGAGCATGCACAGCCCCACTTCTTCCGAGACAAAGCACGGATAATTCGCGCTCCTGATGGCCGGGTATTAAAGGTGATTGGCGGCTGCCTCGATATTACAGAGAGTAAAAAGACGGAGCAGCAGCTCCGGCTCGCCTCTGCCGTCTTCTCCAGTACCGATGAAGGCGTAGTGATCAGCGACTTCGACGGCAATATCCTTCTGGTCAACGAAGCTTTCTCAAGAATCACCGGATTTTCATCAGATGAGCTGGAGGGGCGGTCTGTACTGGCGACGGCATCGGTGAGGCAGGACAAGGCTTTCTATAAAACAGTTTATGACACACTCATGGAGTTCAGTTTCTGGTCAGGAGAGGTGTGGTTGGGAAAAAAACAGGGGACAGACTTTCCCGCTCGCCTGACGATCACCACCGTGCGTAGCAAGGGGAGTGATAGGCTCAACTATGTGGCGGTGATCGCAGATATCACATCGGAAAAGGAGAATTTGGAGAAGCTGGAGTCATTGGCGACTCGAGATACCCTGACAGGTCTGCTCAACCGTTTTTCAATTATCACCACACTGAAATCGATGATCGAGGCCGCCGGACAGTATGAGAGAAACCTAGCCATCTACTTTATCGACCTCGATGGTTTCAAATTAATCAACGACACGATGGGGCATGACGTAGGTGATCTACTGCTGACTCAGGTAGCCACGCGGCTCTCCTCAGCAGTACGCACCCATGACATAGTCGGTCGTCTGGGAGGGGATGAGTTTATTATTATCGCTGAAACGGATAACTTATCAGCGACCACTGCGGTGGCATCCAAGTTGACACAATGCCTGGAGGCGCCATTTGATCTGGGTGACAGTCAGGTGACCGTTACCGCCAGTATTGGTGGCAGCCTCTATCCCGATGATGGTGCCAGCGTAAGTGATCTGCTGCGGAATGCCGATACCGCGATGTATTCAGCCAAAGAGGCAGGCAAGAATATATTTGTCTCTTTTTCAACTGAGATGAAGCGAGCGGCACAGGAGCGTTTCTGCCTCGAGAATGAGCTGCGAACCGCCATCTCCACCTGGCAGTTTGAGCTCTATTATCAACCACAGGTTGAGCTAAGCAGTGGCAAGGTATTTGGATGTGAGGCCTTGGTGCGGTGGCAACATCCTGCCAAAGGATTGGTGATGCCTATCCACTTCATACCGACCGCTGAGCAGATAGGGGTGATCAACGAGATGGGTTCTCGGATACTACTAGAGGCGTGTAAGCAGGCAGTGGCTTGGCGCAACTCAGGGGTTTTTAATGGACGTATGTCCGTTAACGTCTCTCCATACCAGACTAGGGACTCAAACTTTCTCGATACCGTCTACACCGCACTGGCGAGCAGCGGACTGCCTCCCGAATGCCTCGAACTGGAGGTGACTGAGTCTGCACTGCTGGAGTCGGACAGTGAGTTTGTCAAATATGCCTGGGAGTTGCGCAAACGGGGTGTGCGTATTGCCATCGATGATTTTGGTACCGGCTATTCAGCGCTTAGTTATCTCAAGGACTTTCCGGTAGACACCCTGAAGATAGATAAATCTTTTGTAGCGGAGTTGCGGCGAGGAGGGCAGAACGAGGCACTGCTGAGAGCTATTGTCGATCTTTCACAGAGTCTCAATATGGACACCCTGGCGGAAGGTGTTGAGACCCTGGAGCAACAGCACATACTACTCGAATTGGGTTGTCCCTATGGCCAGGGGTACTACTATCTGCAACCTAAACCTGCTGAGCATTTTGCCGGTTACTGTCGAGCCCAAAGTGACAAGAATTTGGTTTAAGATAGTGGCCTAACTGCCTGTTAGATAATGGCTCCCTGCCCGAGAATAGAGGGGCAAGTATAG
This sequence comes from Sedimenticola sp., assembly GCA_040505915.1. Lineage (GTDB taxonomy): Bacteria > Pseudomonadota > Gammaproteobacteria > Chromatiales > Chromatiaceae > Vondammii. The sequence continues at coordinate 3,821 of JBEVXV010000868.1, forward strand.
ACAATCACGACAGCGCACGCGATACCGCCGCCTCCGCCCTGGGAGAGCTGCACAGGGAGAGGATCTACCGACCGATAGATTCCGGCCGATGCCTTTTTGTCTGAAGTCGGGTTCTATTCGGTTTTAATCAGGGTGAGACCGGAGAGCTCTTCAACGCAACTACTGACATACTCATCCAGATCTTTACCTTCCAAGCCTTCACCCTCACCCTCCATGTAGCAGTCCGCTTTGACGGACGCTAGTTCCTGTGCGTTGACGAGGGTAGGAAGAGTGAGCAGCGCGATTAGCGCCCACTTGATGGGGTTCTTATTATCAATAGCCATATGTATTACTGCTAACAAATGCCAAAAGAGCGGACATGGTAGCAATGGTTGATGTGGCGGAATAATAAATTGTACTACTGACCAGATAGTCATGATCGATAATGACCAGAGCCGGATCCATATATGAGCTACGTGAAAGTAAAGACAGACGACGAAATCCCAGAAGAACTATTCGAAGTCGTAGCCATCATTCTTAGAGAAACCTACCGCTTGAAGCAAAGGTGGCAACAGTGAGCAAAGAAAGCTGAAGAGATATGAACTGATCAATAACGAACCATGACACCCCTATGGCACGGACTTTTTGAGAAGTTACGTTCAGCATAGGTAATAAATGGTGTTTCGACGGTCGTAGGTTGGTGAGTTGTTATGGGGAGTCAATACCGGCACTGATCAGAAATTGCCGCAGGTGTCGAGCCTCTTTTTTACTTAAGACGCCACTATGGTGGGGACGGTGAAGGGAGCCTTCAGTGTAGTTGAGCTGCAGCCTGATACGTGCGCCATGCCCCAGCTGAAGCGCCACCCCGAGAGACTTCAATAGTGATTCGATCTCCCGCCAGTGCATGTTGCCGCTGACCGGCTCCTTAAACAGCGTCTCCAGTGTATGTTGCTGTTTGTGATTCATGCCTTAAGGGTAGCAGCTGAATCTGCTAGTTGCCGATGGGAGTCTGGCTTTCAGTTGACGATCTACTGATCAGGGTATGGTCAGATGGCTGGAGAGGCCGCTTACTCCAGCCCGTAGATAGGGGCCTTGCTCTTCACACCAGTCACCAAGGACTATGCGTCTCAGCTCTTCTCCATTGAGTGCAAAGCGGTGGGAGTCGGGCCGGTGGGTATGGCCGTGAATCAGTAGTGTGGCACCATTGCCGGACATATACGCCTCGACCGCCTGTTGGTTCACATCCATGATATCCGCCGGTTTCAATGAGATCACCTCACCGCTGCGTTTTCTGTACTCAGCTGCCAGGATTGTGCGCTCATCAACAGTTTTTGAGAGGAAGTCATCAATAAAGCCCCCACTTCTGAGAAACTTTCGTGCCTGCTGGTACTCCCGGTCATCACTACAGAGCAGATCACCGTGCATTAACAGTGCTGCTCCTTGGGGGAGCTGAATGAGCGTAGGGTCAGATATCAATGAACAGCCCGCCTCTGCGGCAAACTGTTCGCCGATGAGGAAGTCACGGTTGCCGTGCATCAGGTGAATATCGGTACCCTGGGCCGCAGTGGCTCTCAGTGCTCTCCTGATCTCGGGTATGGGAGGGGTGTTATCGTCGTCACCGATCCAGGCATCGAATAGATCACCAAGAATGTAGAGATTCTTGGCCGTGCCTCCCTGCTCCTCCAGGAAACGGAGGAACAGGGTAGTGACCGCCGGGCGCGCCCTGGACAGATGTAGATCTGAGATGAAGAGGGCATCTGTCATAGGGGGTAGGTGCTTTTAGGCCTCCGCCTCTTCTTCGGCGATAATCGCCTGTTCGATGATGAGGTCATCGACAGGTACGTCCTGGTGGCCCATACGAGTGGTGGTATCTACACCTTTCATTTTTTCCACCACATCCATGCCATCGATAACTTTACCGAAGACACAATAGCCCCAGCCATCCTGTCCCGGATAGTCGAGGAACTTGTTGTCTGACACATTGATGAAGAACTGGGCACTGGCGGAGTGTGGGTCCATGGTGCGCGCCATGGCGAGAGAGCCGTTGACGTTGCTGAGGCCGTTCTTGGCTTCATTTTCGATAGTTGCACGGGTTGTCTTTTCTGACATGCCAGGCTCAAAGCCACCGCCCTGAACCATAAAGTTGCTGATGACCCGGTGGAATATGACGCCGTCATAGAAGCCGTCCTTGACGTACTGGGTGAAGTTTTCGCTGGTTTTCGGGGCGTTGGTGTGGTCCAGTTCAATGACGATATCGCCCTGGTTGGTTTTCAGCGTAATCATAGGTACGGTTCCTTACTGTTGTTTGGTAATACGTGAAACGGATTTGATAATGACCTGTTCCTCCGGCACGTTTTTCATGCCGTGGCGGGTCACGGTGTAAACATCGGCAATAGTGTTAACTGCATCCATACCCTGTGTCACCCGGCCAAAAACGGTGTAGCCCCAACCTCTAGTCGTCTTGCTGCTGTGGTCGAGGAAATCGTTGTCGGCATGGTTGATAAAGAACTGGGCGGTTGCCGAATGGGGATCAGAGGTGCGTGCCATGGCGATAGTACCGGTCTGGTTTGTCAAGCCGTTATCAGCCTCATTTTTGACGGGTGCATGGGTTGGTTTTTTCTCCATTTCCACGGTGTAACCGCCACCCTGAATCATAAAGCCGTTGATAACGCGGTGAAAGATGGTGCCGTTATAGGTGCCTTCATCTACATAACGAAGAAAATTCTTAACAGTAGCAGGCGCTTTATCGCCATAGAGTTCCAGTTCGATGTCGCCCTGGTTGGTTTTTATCAACACTTGGGTGGTCTCTGCATGGACCACGGTTACGAGGCTCAGCCCAATGAGTAGGGTTGAGAGTAGGTGGGAAAAACGTACTTTCATCTCTCTTATCTCCAGAATCTATTGTCGTCAGCAGGGGTAGTCTGCGGCATGAATCCGACATCATAAAGGGTATGGGCTTCGTGAAAAAGTCCTATCGGCACTTTGTTGGCGCTTGGCAATCGTTTAACATTCACCTCTCGCCTCTGGCGTGACCTGTTTTTTACCATTATCTGACCTATCGGAGCAGACATGCTGAAGATCTACAACGATCTCAATAACCGGAAAGAAGAGTTCAAACCCCTGGAGCCCGGCAAGGCCAGGATGTATGTCTGCGGCATGACCGTTTACGACCTCTGCCATCTTGGTCACGCCAGGGTGATGGTGGTGTTCGATGTGGTCTACCGCTATCTGCGGGAGAGGGGTTACGATGTCACCTATATCCGCAATATTACAGATATTGATGACAAAATCATCAACAGAGCCAACGAAAACGGCGAGCCTTTCGGTGACTTGACTGAACGCTTTATTACGGCGATGCAGGAAGATGCCGCCGCTCTAGGGGTATTGACGCCGGATGATGAGCCCCGCGCCACCACCCATATCGCTGAGATCATTGACATGATTCAGCGGCTGATCGACAAGGGTCACGCCTATCAGGCGGGTAATGGTGATGTCTATTATGCAGTCAATAGTTTTAAGGGCTATGGCAAACTCTCAGGTAAATCACTTGAGGATCTCCAAGCGGGTGCCCGGGTTGAGGTGGATAGCGACAAACGCAACCCTCTCGACTTTGTTCTATGGAAGATGGCCAAACCGGATGAGCCTGCCTGGGTGTCACCCTGGGGCCAAGGGCGTCCCGGTTGGCACATCGAGTGCTCGGCCATGTCTACCTGCTGCCTTGGAGACACCTTCGATATTCACGGTGGCGGGGCCGACCTCTCATTCCCTCATCATGAGAATGAGATCGCCCAGTCTGAGGGGGCGACAGGAAAGACCTTCGTCAACTACTGGATGCATAATGGCTTTGTCCGCGTCAATGATGAGAAGATGTCCAAGTCACTGGGTAACTTCTTTACTGTGCGTGAGATTCTTCAGCGCTATCAGGCAGAGGAGGTGCGCTACTTTATCCTCACCAGCCAGTACCGCAGTCCCCTCAACTATGATGAGGAGCATCTGGTTAATGCCCGTGGGGCACTGACTCGCTTCTACACCGCTCTGCGTGGTCTGCCTGAGGCCACCGCCGGTGGTGGCGAGGTGTTCTCCAGTCGCTTTCATGAGGCGATGGATGACGACTTCAACACCCCTGAAGCCCTGGCGGCCATGTTTGAGCTGGTACGAGAGTTGAACCGGGTGCGAAAAAATGATGAGGCTCAGGCCGCCGCCCTGGGTGCCGAACTGAAGCGCATGGGCGCTATCATCGGTATTCTGCAGGATGATCCTGAACGTTATCTGCGGGGCATGGCTGCCGATGATGGTCTCAGCGACGAGACGATTGAATCACTGGTCCAGCAGCGCTTGGATGCACGCACTGCCAAAGACTGGGGGGCCGCTGATCGTATCCGTGATGAGCTGATGGAGATGGGGGTGGTGCTGGAGGATGGGGCCGGAGGAACCCGTTGGCGGCGTGCTTGATGGTATTCGCTATCTCTTTCGTAGCTTTACCTGCACCTGGTGGGCCGTCTCTTCCACCGATTTGCCATCAACGTGAATAACTGCCCAGCCGTGATCGCGGCAGAGACCCCTGGCCCAGCGGAGCTCTTTTTTCACCTCGTCATAATTGATGTAGTCGGTTGACGGAGCTATTCCCAGGGTCTTTACCCTAACCTCTCTGCGGCTTACCAGTTGGTCGATACTAAGAAACAGGCCAGCAACCTTTTTTGGGTCCATCTCTGATAGGGCAGGGGGGATGGGGATACCCATCACCAGGGGGATGTTGGCAACTTTATAGCCTCGGCAGGAGAGATAGATGGAGAGCGGGGTTTTACTGGTCCGTGACACACCGACCAGCACCATATCGGCTTCCTGCAGGTTACGAACCGATTGGCCATCATCATTCTTGAGCGTGAACTCCATCGCCTCCATGCGTCGAAAATACTCCTCTCCCACTTCGTGAAGAAGCCCCGGTGTCCCCTCCGGGGAGTGACCGATAAATTTTGTCAACTTGTGCAGTATAGGACTGATGAGATCCAGACACTCGATACCGCGTTTACTGCACTCACCATCTGTGAAACTGGCTAAATTGCGGTCAACAAAGGTAAAAAAGAGCAGGGCATGCTCTTTTTCGGCTCTCTCCAGTTGAACACAGACTTGCTCCTTAGTCAGTATCTGCCCAATGCGCTCTAACCTTATATTGTCTTTTCTGAACTGGGTTATTGCTGCATCGATAATGTTTTCAACGGTCTCACCGGTGCCATCTGAAAGCAGATATAAAACATATTCATCATGCTGCGACACTGGCTAACCCCTGGCCGTTTGAGACCGCCGGAATGGCCATGAAAAATGACCAAACCGACGACGCTAAGATTGCCTTAACCCACTTTGCTTACCGCCGCTTGGGCGGCAGCTAGGCGTGCAATCGGCACCCGGAATGGGGAGCAGGAGACGTAACTGAGACCGATGGTGTGGCAGAAGTCGATGGAGGCGGGGTCACCGCCATGCTCACCGCAGATGCCCATCTTCATGTTTTGCTTGACGCTACGACCCTTGGCTACCGCCATCTCCACCAGCTGACCAACACCAGAGACATCGATAGACTGGAACGGGTCTTTTTCAAGAATCTCCTGCCGAATGTAGTCGGGGAGGAAGGAGTTGATATCGTCACGACTGTAACCGAAGGTCATCTGGGTCAGGTCGTTGGTACCGAAGCTGAAGAAGTCGGCGTGTTGTGCCACTTCGTCGGCAGTCAGGGCAGCACGGGGGATCTCAATCATGGTGCCGATGGGGATCACCAAGGCTTCTGTGATGCCTTTGGCCGCTTTTACAGCGGCGATGATCTTCTCGGCTCTGCTTCGTAGCAGCGCCAGCTCCTTATAGGTACCTACCAGCGGAATCATAATCTCAGGTTGGGCATCAATCCCCGCCTGTTGACACTCAATGGCCGCCTCGGTGATGGCGGTTACCTGCATCTCAAGGATTTCAGGGTAGGTTATGGAGAGGCGACAGCCACGGTGTCCCAGCATGGGGTTGGATTCATGTAGCTGAGTAACGCGGGCTTTGATCTTTTCGACCGGCAGACCGAGGCGTTCGGCCAGCTCTGCCTGTAGATGCTCCTCATGGGTGAGGAACTCATGCAGAGGAGGGTCGAGCAGGCGTACGGTGACCGGTAATCCCGCCATGGCGGTGAAGATGCCTTTGAAGTCTTCTCGCTGATGCGGAAGCAATTTGTCGAGGGCGGCACGCCGATCTGCCTTGTTTTCTGCCAGGATCATCTCGCGCATCTCGGTGATACGCTCACCTTCGAAGAACATGTGCTCAGTGCGGCACAGACCAATGCCCTCCGCGCCATAGCCACGGGCACGGACTGCATCTGCGGGAGTATCTGCATTGGTGCGAACTGCCAGCACACGGTGCTCGTCCGCCCACTCCATCAGCACGGTAAACTCATCAGAGAGCTGGGGGTCTTGTGTTTCCACTTCGCCGACCATCACTTCTCCAGAGGAGCCATCGATACTGAGGGTGTCCCGATCACCAAAGGTGCGACCGTTGATGGTGATGGTGCGGTTTGCTTCATTGATCTCGACTTCGCCAGCGCCGGCAACGCAGCATTTACCCCAGCCACGGGCGACTACGGCGGCATGGCTCGTCATGCCACCTGTAGAGGTGAGAATGCCAGCGGCTGCATGCATGCCGCTGATATCTTCAGGGCTGGTCTCTTTACGCACCAGCAGTACAGATTCACCTGCATGGGTGCGGTCGACTGCTTCATCGGCGGAGAAGGAGAGCATGCCAAAGCATGCTCCTGGAGAAGCCGGTAGGCCGGTTGTTAGCACTTCGCGCATGCTATCGGGGGCAAAGGTCGGCAGTAGCAGCTGGTTCAGATCGTTGGCAGGAACTCTCAGCATCGCTTCATTTTTGGTAATACGGCCTTCAACCACCATCTCTACCGCAATCTTTACAGCTGCAAAGCCTGTGCGCTTACCGGTACGAGTCTGTAATAGGAAGAGTTGTCCCCGCTCAATGGTGTACTCGATATCCTGCATCTCACGGTAGTGATCTTCCAGGGTACGCTTGACTCCAAGTAGTTGCTCGTAGATATCTTTACGCCAGTTCACCATCTCATTGACGTTCTGGGGGGTACGGATACCGGCGACCACATCTTCGCCCTGAGCGTTGATCAGGAACTCACCATAAAACTCGTTCAAACCGGTGGAGGGGTCGCGGGTAAAGGCAACACCGGTACCTGAGTCGTCGCCCATGTTGCCGAACACCATCGATTGTACGTTGACCGCAGTGCCGAGCAAGCCGGTGATCTCATTAATCTCACGATAACGGACTGCGCGGGGAATATTCCAGCTCTTGAAGACCGCTTCGATCGCTTTCTGCATCTGCAGGTAGGGGTCTTGAGGGAACTCTTCGCCGGTGTGCTTGCTGTAGATCACTTTGTAAGCTGCAATCAGCTCCTCCAGGCCCGCTTCGCTGAGATCGGTATCCTGAGTGACGCCGTATTGCTCTTTGATGCGGTCGAACTCCTCTTCAAAGGCATCATGGGGAACCCCCATTACTACATCACCAAACATGTTGAGCAGGCGGCGGTAAGCATCCAGGGCGAAGCGGCGGTTGCCGGAGATGGCTGCCAGTCCTTCAACGGCCTTGTCGGTCAGGCCCAGGTTCAGTACGGTGTCCATCATGCCCGGCATACTGACGGCGGCACCGCTGCGTACCGAGACCAGCAGAGGGTCATCATCAGATCCAAATCGCTTCCCGGTCTCCTTCTCCATCAGCGCCATGTTCTTGTGCGCCTCGTCGAGCAGCCCCTCGGGTAGTTTTCCGCCCAGGTTGTTGTACTCGGCACAGGTTTCAGTGGTGATGGTAAATCCCGGTGGTACAGGGAGCCCAATTGATGTCATCTCTGCCAGATTGGCGCCCTTGCCGCCGAGCAGAACCTTCATTTCCTTGGTGCCTTCGGACTTGGTTTTGCCGAAGTAGTGGATGCGTTTTGGGGATACTATGGTCATTTTCCGAACCCTTAGAATTTGTAGTTACTTGTAATAGTTCGCCGATGGACTCACCGTCAAAAGATGCCCCATTATCCTTTTCAGTCGCTCTTGGTCAACTGATAAAATAACAATACCCCCATTATTTATGGAGTTGCTGGGGTTGTAATGATTTGGCTCATCTATATCAATAAAAAATTAGGGGTGCGATAAAGAAATTTTAGCCATGCCTGAGCAATTAAATGAATTAACCTCTCTTTATTTGCCGCGTATTACGGATGAACTCCTCTTTCTGTGCCTCCATGCAGAGAAGATCATTAAGCTGTAGACGGTGAGGGTAAGCCTCCCCATGCAGTCCTTTACCCGAGTACCCGCTGAATAATGACCAAACTTTTTATCCTCAACGATCCAGCCGCTTGTAATGGATGCGGTGAGGCTGGTCCGCATCGGCACCCAGGCGGCGTTTGCGATCCACTTCATAGTCAGCATGGTTACCTTCAAACCAGACGGCTTCCGATTCGCCTTCAAAGGCGAGGATGTGAGTGGCAATACGGTCGAGGAACCAGCGGTCATGGGAGATCACTACGGCGCAGCCGGGGAAGGTAAGCAGTGCCTCCTCCAGGGCGCGGAGGGTCTCTACGTCGAGGTCGTTGGTGGGCTCATCCAGTAGCAGCAGGTTGCCGCCGCTTTGCAGCAGCTTTGCCAGGTGCAGACGGTTACGCTCACCACCGGAGAGGTCGCCCACCCGCTTCTGCTGATCGGTGCCCTTAAAGTTGAAACGGCTTAGCCAGGCACGGGAGTTGAACTCATATTTTCCCACGGTGATCAGATCGTGGCCGTCTGAGATCTCCTCCCAGGCGGTTTTGTCGCCATTGAGTGAGTCGCGGGACTGATCTACATAAGCCACCTGTACGCTTTCGCCTATAGATATCTCTCCGGCGTCGGGTTTCTCCTCTCCGGTGATCATGCGGAAGAGGGTGGTTTTACCGGCGCCGTTGGGGCCGATAATACCGACGATGCCGCCTCTGGGCAGGTTAAAGGTGAGGTTGCTGTAGAGCAGTTTGTCATCAAACGCTTTGGTGAGATTTTTCGCATCGACCACCAGATCACCGAGGCGTTCACCGGGTGGGATGTAGATCTCATTGGTCTCACTACGTTTCTGGAACTCTTGGCTCTGCAGTTCATCGAAACGCTGCAGGCGCGCCTTGCTTTTGGCGTGGCGTCCCTTGGGGTTGGAGCGTACCCACTCTAGTTCCTGTTTCATGGTCTTTATGCGTGCCTGCTCCTTCTTCTGCTCCTGCTCCAGGCGTTGCTCTTTCTGCTCCAGCCAGGAGGAGTAGTTGCCCTCCCAGGGAATGCCATGGCCACGATCCAGTTCCAAAATCCAGCCAGCGACGTTGTCGAGGAAGTAGCGGTCATGAGTCACCGCCACAACGGTACCCTGATAGTCGTGGAGGAAGCGCTCCAGCCAGGCTACGGATTCGGCATCCAGGTGGTTGGTGGGCTCATCCAGCAGCAGCATGTCGGGCTTTTCAAGCAGCAGGCGGCAGAGGGCTACACGGCGGCGCTCTCCACCTGAGAGCTTAGTGACATCGGCATCCCAGGGTGGCAAGCGCAGGGCATCAGCGGCAATCTCCAGAGTGCGTTCCAGGTTGTGCCCATCTTTAGCCGTGATCAGGTCTTCCAGTTTTGCCTGTTTTGCCGCCAGTGCATCAAAGTCTGCATCCGGCTCTGCATAAGCGGCATACACTTGCTCAAGTTCATCCATCGCCTGCTTCAGATCACCCAGCGCCTCTTCCACGTTACCGCGAACATCTTTGTCTGGATTGAGCTGCGGCTCCTGGGGCAGGTAGCCCACATGGATTCCCGCTTGTGGGCGCGCTTCACCCTCGATGTCGGTATCCAACCCCGCCATGATCTTCAGCAGGGTGGATTTACCCGAGCCGTTGAGTCCCAATACGCCAATCTTGGCGCCGGGGAAGAAGGAGAGAGAGATGTCGCGCAGAATGACCCGCTTTGGCGGTACGATTTTGCCAACGCGGTTCATGGTGTAGATATATTGGGCCATGCTCTAGGTCTTTTTAGGTTGATGCACCTTCTTATCCGATAACAGAGATTATCAGGTCTGAGAGGTGCTGGGGTTTGATCCACGGTTTATGGGGCGCTATTGTGGCACATTCTTTCGTCTGCCTCACCCGTGCCAGTGAAAAACGGAATGACGTGGGTCAAGGCTAATCAGCTCAAACTAATGAAAAATAGGGTCATGAAATTTAAAGAGAAACTTCCATTACTGCTTTTGCCTCTGTTGTTGGCTGGTTGTGGCGCTCATCCTGGTTCGGGAAATTGGCGCTCTGTTGCCGCCGATGGTGAGTTTGTTCGCTTCGAGGTGGGGTTTGATGGCCGGGCTCAGCTCTATATCAAAGGGCGAGAGGATGCGGTGCGCCGCTGTTTCTGGGGTGGCGTCGGCAGTGATGAGATTCAGATGAAATGCACTGTGGCTGATAATACCGATGTTGAGATCAGCTACCGTTTCAGGGTGATCGACGGCGGACGGGGTGAGTTGATACTCTCCAATCGCACGATAGGACTTTTTGATAAAGAGGCAGAATGAGCACTATGCCAAGTCGCTGGCTGTTTTTAACGCTTCTGTTGCTGCTAACCCTATCTGATCTTGCGGCTGGACAAAATAAACGCAGCCGCCATCTTCACGATCTCTATTGCCGAAGTTGTCACAGCTCTACAATCTACCTTCTGGATGAACGCAAAATGGCATCACCTGGGGCACTGGTTACTCAAGTGCTGTCCTATGGACGTGATGGCAAAGTGAAACTTTCAGAAAGTGAGCTACGTGGTATCGCCGAATACCTTCGCACTGCCTACTACGATTTCTGAACTATTTTATTGATTTACATAAATCAGTATGAATGTCCAAAGGGATTCTAAAGGCTCTATTGAGCCTTTCTATGTCGATGCTGTTAAATTATACTTATTGCCCGATATAATTCATTAATAGCATAGGACGGGATGGTTATATATGAAAAAGCCCATTAAAGTCACCATTACTGGCGCTGCTGGTCATATCGGTTACGCGCTGGCATTTCGGGTAGCCTCAGGTGAAATGTTTGGTTCTGAGCAGCCGGTGATCCTCAGATTGCTGGAGATTCCCCAGGCGCTCTCCTCTCTGAATGGCGTCGGGATGGAGTTGGAAGATTGTGCGTTGCCACTACTGCACGATGTAGTTCTTAGCGATGACCCCGCTATCGCATTCCGTGAAACCGATTACGCCATATTGATCGGTGCCAAGCCCCGAAGCAAGGGGATGGAACGCAAGGATCTGATCACTGAAAATGCCAAGATTTTCGCTGCCCAGGGTAAGAGCATCAACGAACATGCATCAAAGGATGTACGGGTATTGGTGGTGGGTAACCCGGCCAATACCAATGCCCTGATTGCGGCCTCCAATGCCCCCGATCTGAGTCCACGGCAGTTTACTGCCATGTCCCGCCTTGATCACAACCGTGCATTGGGGCAGTTGGCTAATAAGAGTAACTCTCTGATAGCGGATATTATCCGCGTGACCATCTGGGGTAACCACTCTATGACTCAGTATCCCGATATCAGCAGTTGCCTGGTTAACGGCACCCCAGCCTACGATCTGGTGACAAGAGACTGGGTTATAGACCATATGATTCCACGGATACAGCGCCGAGGTGCTGAGATTATTGAGGCACGGGGACTCTCCTCTGCGGCATCGGCGGCAGATGCGGTGGTCGATCATGTTCGTGACTGGGCACTGGGCACGCCGGAAGGGGATTGGGTCAGTATGAGTGTTCACTCAGATGGCAGCTACGGTATCAGTGAGGGCGTGGTCTTCTCCTTTCCCGTTACTTGTAGAGAGGGTGAGTATGAGATTGTTCAGGGGCTGGAGCTGGATCAGCTGAGTCTCTCTCGCCTCAAGGTGTCTGAGCGAGAGCTGTTGGAAGAGCGCTCGGTGGTTGAGGGTCTGTTACCCAATCGGTAACCTAGGAGCCTGTCCGAGAATAGGACACCTACTGCGGAAAGCCCATTTTGGCCCTTTTTTTCCGCTCATTTTCGTTGAATAAGAGCAACTATTCGCCTCAAATGACCGAAAAAAATGACTCAAAATGGGCTTCCCTCGCTACGGTGCCTATTCTCGGACAGGCTCCTGTTGCCGTTATAGCCGGTTTGGGACAGCATGGATCGTGATAAACGGTACTGTATTTAGCAGTGCTGTTTTTTATCAATTTGATATCTCTTAAAGTAATCTCCGCTCAATTTTTGTACGCTTTACCACTGCTGTCCCGTTAACTTTGTAGTATGTTGCAGTAACTCCTTTGGTGGAGGTATTTTTTAGGGCGCATATATCAACAGCAACATGACATACTGCAATAAAACATTCCCTCTCCCTATGAGGGAGAGGGAGTTAACGGGACAGCAGTGACGCTTTACCATTCAAATTCACTATCGACCCGCAGGTATTGATGGTGGGTTATCTATTATGCATCCATGAAAAATCTGGTATGAAGCGAGCTTGGTCAGCACTGTTGTTACTGATAGGTGTGGTCTCTGCCACTCCCGGCTTCTGCCTTGCCCCCTTGCAGCTACTAATTGAGTTGACGCCGCCAGGAAGTGTGTTGCGTCCTCCTCCGGGCACCTATGAGGGGCCAATCGTTCTTAACCGCTCTATCACCATCGATGGACAGGGGCGGGTGACGATAGATGGTGGCGGCAAAGGAACGGTGTTGAGTGTCAAGGCAGATGGTGCGGTGATAAAAGGGATGCACCTGACCCACTCCGGTGATTCTCACGATGGTATGGATGCCGGGCTACTGCTGGAAGCGCAAGATACTCTTATCGAGAACAACACCATGGATGATGTGCTTTTTGGTATCCTTATCCACCAGGCCAACAACAATATAATTCGTGGTAATCGGGTCTCATCAAGGGGGGAGGAGGAGAGTCTGCGCGGTGACGGTATCCGTATGTGGTACAGCCGTAATAACCTGATCCAGG
>JBEVXV010000868.1:16816-24839 GCA_040505915.1 Sedimenticola sp.
TCAGTTCAGCTACATACGGGATCTGCTGTTTACCAACTCAATGGACAATCGCATTATCGATAACAGTGTCCGTAATAGCCGGATGGGGATGGAGTTTATCTACTCTCATGGCAACTGGGTGGAGAATAACCAGATATCCGAGAATCGAACCGGCATCGTAGTGATTTTTTCCAACGGTCTTACCATCAAAGGTAATCGTATTATTCACCTGCGCAACCCCTTAGGTTCCGGGCTCTCTATCAAAGACAGCTCCCAGGTGACGATCAAAGGCAACAGTCTGGTGCATTGCGCTGTGGGGCTTATCGCCAATGCGCCGGTAGATCCTGTCAATATCATCTATCTCTACGACAATCTCTTTGCTTACAACGATGTGGCGCTCTATTTTTATGGTGAGAAGGGCGGCCATGTGATTCATGGTAATCGCTTTCAAAACAACTTCACAGAGGTACTGGTCAGCGCCCCCTCCAGCGCTTTGGCTAACGATTGGCGGGGCAACTACTGGGATGGCTACCAAGGGTTTGATCGTGGTGGAGATGGCACGGGTGATACGCCTCACACCGTTCACTCCTACGCTGACAGGATCTGGCGGGACCGCCCGATGGCCCGTTTCTACCGTGGTTCACCCATGTTGGAGTTTATCGATTTAGCCGAGCGACTGGCGCCTTTCTCTAAACCTGACCTGATCCTAAGCGACCCTGAGCCGAGGGTAGATTAGTTCACCTCTATCTTTGCTCTCTCTCTTTAAAATCCCCTACGACAATTTGTTTAAACAAAGAGCTAGACCGATGTAGCTTTTGCCCGGATAAGTAGGCAGAATTAGCGAAGATAAAAAAGGGGTTAAGATGCTAAAAAACAGGCCGCGTCATATTCTCATGGCCGATCAGTTTGATCGGGAATTTCTCGACTATCTCTGTAATCTGGTGAATCTCATCAGACGCTATGATAAGACCAAGGAGGGGCTCCTCTATCTTCAGTCGCTACTACCCCATGTTAGGGCAATGCTCTATTTTACCCAGCCCTCAACCCGCACCTTTATGTCGTTTCATTCGGCTTGCGGCATCCTCGGCATCAAGACTTCAGAGATTCGCGATAGTTCAACCAGTTCAGAATCCAAGGGGGAGTCGATAGATGACTCTCTGCGCACCTTCTCAAGCTACGTCGATCTGATCATTATGCGCTCCCCTGAGGCCGGGTTATGTGAGCGTATTTCTGATTTCCTTGATGCGACGCCAAGGCCGGTACCCATCATCAACGCCGGAAGCGGGCCTGATGAACACCCCTCGCAGGCTCTGCTAGACATCTACACTTTGCAACGCAGCTTTAGCGATAAGCAGATTGATGGCAAGACTATCTGCATGATTGGTGACCTCAAGCGTGGCCGCACCGTTCGCTCACTCAGTAGGTTGCTGACCAATTACACCGATGTGAAGCTCATCTTTGTTTCACCTGAGGAGTTTCGGATATCGGGTGACTTGCGGGAGTATCTCTCCAGCACAGTGATTCCGTTCACTGAGACCACCGATTTTGAGGGCTCAATTACTGAAGCCGATGCCATCTATATGACGCGTATTCAGGATGAGTACGATGAAGGGGAGGAGTCAAAAAACATCGATCACTCCGGCTTCTGTCTTCGCTATCACCACCTTGAACGGATTAAAGCGGATTGCGTCATTATGCATCCGTTGCCTCGTCGTGATGAGATCGATCCTAAGATCGACAGTGATCACCGGGCCAAGTATTGGCGCCAGGAGAGGAACGGCATGTGGGTCAGGGTGGCGCTGATTTCGATACTGATGGGGGTGGATCACCAGGTTATGCTCCCTGATTTGTGCTGAGCGAGCCCTTAGGACGAATTTCACTCGGTTTACTTGTTGAACGGCTCCAGTCGTGAAGGAATCAGGCAGGTAGTCAGGGTTTGGTGTGCGTTCATCGCGACTAAAGTCGCTCCTACGGTATTAAAGAGCGCTTAAGTAAGTGCCATTCGACACCGCCCCAAGCCCAGCTGAATAGTTACTAAAAATCTGCCCCATAAAAATGCTGCGCTGCATGATAAATCCACTTGCGGGCCCCTTTAGCGATCCCTGCATCGGTTGAAATCAGCCGCTTACCCTGTTGTTTGGCTGTTTACCACCCACGCTTACAACCTTTTGTTTTGTAATGTATAAAGCCCATCAGTGATATCTGTTTTATGCCACTAATACGCCCTCTATAGGGGGGGCTAAATAGACCATAAATAATTTCACTGCTGCCCCAAAAAATCTCACTCGCATAGTGTGGTTTTTCTGAAGTATGCTCTTGCGCAAGCACTGGAGTCGTGGCTGCCTAATCTATTGAATTGTAACGATAAGGATATCGAATTGTAACGATAAGAATATCGAATAATATTGATAGGAAACGAGGTGTTTTGCTCCAATTTGGTTACTGGGATGTTTAAGAGTGCTTGCCTGTTTTTGTCTTGACGGAGGGCTCCGGTAATTGCTTTTTTTTCGATAAAAATCAACTTTAACAATAGGTTGCATTCGCCTTAAATTGATCAGGTAGGGGCTATGTTAAATACCCGGCTATTGTGTATGGGTTATTCATATTTTGCATGGAAAGGGGTGGCTAATTTCCAAAAATGGACTCTCATGCTTAAATGCGTATTATATGTACGGAAATTCGCAGGTACCCCTTTGGGGTGTGTAGAAATTTGCAATTAGATTTATTTAAATGTGGAAATAGGCCCGGCGTTACTGAAGATACTTAGGTCTAATTTTTAACAACGATAATACTCCGGCTGGCTGGATATCCCTTTAGCTATGCGAGATGCGGACCAAAAGGTGAATAGATGACGAGAAAAAAAATAGCTTTGGTAGGAGGCGGCCAGATTGGCGGCATTCTGGCACTTCTCTGTGCCCAAAAAGAGCTGGGTGATGTGGTTGTACTCGATATCGAGCCGATGGAAGGCCAAGTGAAGGGCAAGACCCTCGATATGATGGCACTTCGCCCCCACGACGGCTACGATACCACCCTCACAGGCACCAGTGACTATGAGGATATTCGAGGTGCTGACGTTATCCTGATCACTGCGGGCCTTGCCAGAAAACCAGGCATGACCAGAGAGGATCTTCTCGGCACCAACCTTAAGATAATAAAAGATGTTGCAGAGAACATTAAACGGGTCGCCCCTAACGCCTTCGTTATTATGACCACCAATCCTCTGGATGCCATGGTCTACGCCTTCCATAAGTTTTCGGGAATGCCAAAGAACCAACTGGTTGGTATGGCAGGCGCCTTGGATAGCGGGCGGTTCCGTACCTTTATTGCCATGGAGACCGGCCTCTCGGTACAGGATGTCTCGGGTATGGTAATGGGTGGACATGGGCCGGAGATGCTGCCACTGATCCGTACAGCAAACATCGGCGGCGTGCCCCTCACCTCAATACTGCCTAAGGAGCGCATTGATGCCATCATCAAGCGTACCCAGGAGGCGGGTACTGAGGTGGTTAAGCTGTTGGGCAACGGCAGTGCCTACTTTAGTCCGGCTGCCTCAACAATTGAGATGGCCGAAGCCTTTATAAAAGATAAAAAGCGGGTTATCCCTTCCGCCGCCCTGTGTGAGGGTGAGTATGGAATTGAAGGCTTGTTCGTTGGTGTGCCTTGTGTGATTGGTGCCGGCGGTGTGGAGCGTGTGGTCGAATTTGACCTCACCCCAGAAGAGCAGATTCTACTTGATAAAACAATCGAGACAGTCAAGAAAACTGTCGCTGAAACTGGTATTTAGGAGTAACTGAAAAATGCAAATAACAGGCATGTATTGGGGGGCAAAGCTCCTCAAGTACGTAGACTTCCCTACATCTGAGGTGTTGGGACCTGAAGCGACAAACGATGAGGTCAAGGGCCTGATCGAACGCCATGGTGAAGTCTTTATCAAGCCGATGTTCAAAGGCGGTGTAGGCAAGAAAGGCAAACATGGTCTACTTGGTCGGGCCAAGGATCTGGGCACCGCGATGCAGGAGAAGTCACGCCTCTACTTCGCTGAGCACTTCCATAACAATACCCACTCCAAGGCTGAAGGTGTCACCTTTGAAGGTGGCGTGCCTGCTGAGCATGAGATCTACTTCTCACTCACCGACAGTACCGAGTATCGGGCACCCATGATCACACTGACTCACCACGGTGGCATTGATATCGAAGAGCTGTCTGAAGACCAGATAGCCCGTATCCCTTTTGACCCGCTTACTGGCCTGAAAGGCTTTGTTATCTCTAACGCATTGCGCAAAATTGGTGCGCCGAAAGAGCTGGTAAGCCCTCTGGTGCAGAATTTGCCCAAGCTGTGGGACCTGTTCCACAACTACGGCATGACCACTCTGGAGCTCAACCCTATCCGCATGAAGCAGGCAAAGAATGGTCGCCTGTCACCCATCGCCTGTGACTTCAAATGTGCATTCGATGAGGATGATCCAAACATGAAGCGCCTAGGGTTGCCGGAAGATCTGGACACCTCAAGCTACTCCGATTTCGAACTGGAGGTCAATCAGCTTCGTACCTACCAGGGTCAGTCAGATGTATTTGTCATCAATGAGCAGGGCACTATCTCTGCCATGACCTTTGGTGGTGGCGCCAACGCCCTGGTAACCGAATTGCTGGGTGATGCGGCAACCATCTCTTCAGACTTCGGCGGCAACCCTCCCTATGCCAAGATGCATGATATCAGCCGTATCGTCTATAAATACTGGCTGGAGCAGTCTAACGTACTGTTCATTATCGGTGGAAAAGCCAACAATACCGATATCTATGAGACCTTCCGCGCCATGGCCGATGCCCTGCGCGATCATTTCAATACCCATGGGCCTCAACCGCTCTATGTAGTGGTTGGCCGCGGCGGTCCTAACCTGATTCGTGGTTTGGGCTATATGCGCGACACCCTGGATGCGCTGGGTTTGCCGTACCACATGTTTGGCTACGACTCTGCGATGAGTGAAGTGGTTAACTTCGCTCAGGCCGCTGATGAGTGGATGAAAAACGGTGGGCGTGAGATCGTCGCTAAGAAAATGGGTATTGCCTGAGCTATCGGGACTATGAATAACACACTCAGGGCCGATAGAAGAGGCCGTGAGAAAATGAGGAAGCCAACATGCATCCACAAGGCATAAAAGCATTTCCCCACTACTTCGTGGGTACAGATACACTGGCGGATTTCGCCGTTAAAGAGGACAAAGTCTGCGTTCTCAACATTACTGGCGGTGAGAGCCGCGGTGTTACACCGGTAAGCCACACATACTCCAACGGTAATATTGTATGTGGTACTGCTCCCGGACGCTCCGGAACAGTAATGAAAACGTCTGTGGGCGATATTCCCATCTTCGATAATGTGGCCGAAGCGGTCGACAGCGGTTGTGAGTTCAACACCGTAGTGGTCTACCTGCCACCGGCAGGTGTTCGTGACGGCGTTATTGAGGCTGTACGCGCCAACCCCATTCTGAAAAAGATTGTCATATTGACAGAAAAAATCCCGGTACGGGATGCGCGAGTGATCCGCGCCATTGGTCAGATGCACGGTATCGATATCTTTGGCGGTAACTGCCTGGGTATCGCTGATGCGCACAACCATATCCGTATCGGTGGTGCCCTTGGTGGCAATGCACCCGAGGAGTCCTTACTCCCAGGCACTGTTGCCATCTTCTCCAACTCGGGTAACTTCACCACCACCATCGCGGTCTATTTGGCCACTGGCGGCTGGGGTAGTACGGTCTCTTTCTCCTCGGGTAAAGATATCTATATCCACTTCTCAGCACCAGAGTGGAATAACGCATTCCATAATGATGCCCGCTCAAAAGCGGCCGTCATGTATATCGAGCCCGGTGGTTACTACGAGCGCGATCTCGAATTTGACAAGCCGGTAGTCGCTTGTGTGGTCGGTCGCTGGAAGGCGAAACTGACCAAGGCCTGCGGCCATGCAGGTGCCATTGCCGGTAGCGGTGACAACGCGTCGGCTAAAGAAGAGTGGTTTATGGAGAAGTTCGGTGTGGATGATATCTACACACCGGAGAACCCTGTCTGCTCTGAAAAGGGTGCAGTGGTTGTCAACATCTCTCATATCCCTCTCGCTTTGACTGCGGTTATGGCGAAGCGTGGAAAGCAGCCAGACTTCGATTCAGTAGGCGATCTCTCGATGAAGTGCTGGTTCAGCAACACCCAGGGGATCGACCTGCCACCCGAGTTGAATCCATCGATTGTTACTGCTCTGGAGCCCTACAATGAACAGATAGCCGGGCTGGATGAGCAGGTGGGCGTAGTGTTCCCGCGTCAAACCATGAAAGATGCCTCTGGCGCTTCCATGATGGATCCGAAGACTCAGGTATCCAAGCTTCATGGAACCAGTGTACTCGATGCCTCCACTCACACCTTTGAAGAGAATCTGGTTCAGAGTTTGGTACGCGAATACCCGGATGCCAACAGCACCGATCTCGCCAATATCGCACTGAATGCCTTTGTTAATCAGGATGGCAAGGTAGGTTTGGCGGCTGCTCAGGCCGCTCGCGAAGCGGGCAACAGCCCAAATACGGCACTATCAGCAGCGATTGCGGTGGTTGGGCCAAAAATGGTCGAGGCTTCTCGTACCACAGCGAACATCCTTATTGAACTGTTCAAAAAGAGCGGCCTTGATAATCCCTCCAATGAAGACTTCGATTTCCAGGCGCAGCTGGATGAGGCGCTCTCTGGTGACTTGGCCAGTCAACTTATCTCAGATGGAAAGTGCAGTAAGGGTGCTGCTTTGATCGAAGCGATTGAAGCGCGTGGTGCTCATTCACTGTTCATCATCTTCCTCCAAGCCTTGGCTGAAAAGAGCGGTGGACGCCTGCGTTGCCAAGTTGTGCTGGGTGCAATTACCACTCATATCGGCTGGAATGCGTTGATGCGCAAGCGTATCAACCGCTCAACCGTTATCAACATGTCCTGGCACTTCCGCATATTCAGCACACTGATTGGTTCAACAGCGAGTACTGAACAGCAGTCATCTGATCTGTTCTGCGGTGTTGCCAATAGCGAACTGATGAGCAGCTGGAGCTTCTCCGAGACTGCTCATCTGGCGCTGTTCGGTAGAAAGCCGACAGAAGGCGAGCTCTATGCCTTCTCCGTCCTCTTGGGGCTGATCGTTACCAATGGTCCTGGAACCATCTCTGCTCAAGGCGCCAAGGGTGCCGTCAGTGCTGATGGTCCAGAGGTACCCGAACGTATCCAGGCTAACAAAGGCTATATCGGGTTCCTTACCCATACCGGTTATGCCCATGGCGGCAACGGTTACGAGGCAATCGCATTCCTCGTCGATCGCTTCAGTAACTCCGGTTTGGCAGATCCTGGCGCAGAAGACCATGGTCTGAATCTGAAAGAGATGGCTGTTGCCTACGCCAAAGAGTACAAAGCCTACAAGAAGAAGGCCAAGGCCGAAGGCAACCCCTCCTACGCCAAGATCCCTTGTGTCAGCCACCCTGTATTCAAAGGTGAACCGGTGAACTACGATCCGCGTGAAGTCTTCGTAAACGAACTGCTGAAGAGCCGTGGTAACTACAATATATTCCTCGAGTTCTACCACGAGTTGGTACAGGCACTGTTCGATACCGGCGTCAGCCGCGATGTATACTGTGTCAACGTCGATGCAGTTATCGCTGTGATCTTGTTGAAGATGCTGTGGAAGCCGTATGCAGAGGGTGAGATTAGCGACAGCTCAATGGAGACTGCGGCATTCACCACCTTCCTCTTCGGTCGAATGATTGGAAGTGCTGCCGAGATCGACGACCATACCAATCGAGGCAAAAACATGGATACCCGTACCGCTGCCAGCAAATGCAGCTACGTCGGTTGATCCGGGGTTAATCGTTTATCCTCTCACGCCTGCCCTTCGGGGGGAGGCGTGGTGGATTCAAAATATTTAATTTTTGAGGAACAGAAATGTCGAAGATTATTTGGACAAAAATTGATGAGGCGCCCGCGCTGGCGACCTACTCTTTTCTGCCTGTCGTCCAGGCATTCACCGGTGCGG
>JBEVXV010000869.1:0-551 GCA_040505915.1 Sedimenticola sp.
CGCAATTACTCAAAAATTAGATAGGCGAAAGTTGTGGTTCTTGCGCGAGACCCATCGTTTACTCGATACCTATGCATGGATGAAGTTTCGTGAAAATATTCCTCACGGTTTGAGACTTATATTCCGGATATTCCGGACATGATTTCGTTTTAACAATCAACAAAGGGCAATAATTCCAAAATTAGGGATGCGAGAGTAGTGGTTCTTGCGCGCGAAACGTCGTTGACACGATATATATGCATGGATGAAGTTTCGTTAAAATATTCCATACAGTTTCAGACTTATAGCCCGGACAGGAAAGTCTCCGCGGCGGTGGACGCGGCGGCAGTGTGCTGACGTCAAATCCATAGTATCCCCCGTGGTCCGGGAGATACAATAAACATACATATACATAGACAATTCATATGTTCAGTTCTTGGTGATTTGGCTCCTGACAGACAAACACAAATTCATCCACCACAATACATACACACATTTCAATCACACTAGTGAGTGGTACAATTACAAGGTTTTCTCTTGCTTTCATAACATGAAGAAATTTCAAGCCCAAC
>JBEVXV010000869.1:561-2840 GCA_040505915.1 Sedimenticola sp.
ATTGATCCGTCACAGTTTACAAATTTAATTGTATACGAGTTTCTCATTGTTTTATCAGAATACTTTTTTGAGCGGTAGATTATTCCTCTTGTACATGCTTTTGCACGATATGTAACATTAACTGCAGGTGTTCTTAGATACGCACACACTAAACGCTGAAGTGCTGGCGTTAGTCCCAATTACAAGGTTTTCGCTTGCTTTCATAACATGAAGAAATTTCAAGCCCAACTTCAAGAAATTTGCTTCAATTAAATGATCTGGCATAATACCCTGATGGTTTCTATTGTAAAAATTAACAGGAGTTTCTTCCAATACTGAAATGCAGCAGAAATGTTTACTGTTATTTTCAAGATGAGAGGAGCTAGCACCACAACTGTTGGGCAAATCTTCTGCGAACCAGATTATGTGTCCAAACTGAATTGATCCGTCACAGTTTACAAATTTAATTGTATACGAGTTTCTCATTGTTTTATCAGAATAATGTTTTGAGCGGTAGATTATTCCTCTTATACATGCTTTTGCATTGATATGTAACATTAACTGCAGGTGTTCTTAGATACGCAAACACTAAACGCTGAAGTGCTGGCGTTAGTCCCAATATATGGCCTTTTCCACAAACAGATATGCCACAACTAGATTCTTTTTGTTTTAACAACGACTTTACAAAAGGCATCGCTGGACTGTCTCCGGGCAAACAACCAAGCAGGGATGGTAGAAGCTGATGGATATGCACAGCATTTACGATCTGCAAATCGATATACTGCGTTCCATGGAACAGTTTGAGTAGTTCTCCATTTGCTGCTTCAAAGGAAAAGCATGATACAGACCAAAGTGGCCCTAACTGTCGGACTGTCTTTGATAAATGAACAAATGAATGAATGTTTATTGTGAGGTACCTTTCCCCATACAGTGCAGGGAACATAAACACAAAATAGTTAAGAAGCCTTTCACTTGTTTCTATGTCAGACATACTTATACTGGCTTGGTTTAGAAGATAAATCCCTTCTACTAAACAACAGTAATGATAGAGGTACTTTGGTTTTAACAAATCCATAATACAAGGTAGAGAATAGAAAAATAACCATGAACGCAGTTCCGAAGCTTTCCAGACGTTTATGTGCTCTGTTACACTACGGGGTGTTCGCGAAATGAAGTGTGGGGGTTTGATCGCCGTTAGGCGGGAATCCACAATGTCTGTCAGCCTGTATAAAGAAATATCCTCCAGAGAATGAGTAACTCCAAACCACAACTTTAATAGAAGTCTCACAGTACCAAGGCATAAAAGATGCATGTAGTCAATTCTGATGTTTTTCACACAATCAAACCGAGGACAAAACATAAGGAATGATGGGCCCTTTATACCATTAACAGTGGCACTTGTCCTGACACTTTCCTCGGCATCACTCAAACACTTCTTTCAGGCATACCCGGTAGTTGCGTATCATAAGGGAACACCCTTATGTTTCCGCCAGCGCTGGTTCTATGGTTGCATCCTTTTTGTAGACATTTTGGGCACGCAAACTCGCCATTGTGCTGATTCATGTTCAGCATCAGGCTCCTAGCAGGAGTATCACAGGAGAGACAAAATAAAAAAACCCTTACTGGAACAGTCTCTGACGTGGAACCGTTGGTTAGCTTAAGTTCAACACCTTTTTCCAATTCCATCATAGCTTGATGCAGTGGCTGGCAAAATAAATGTATCAAAGGTTTGTTCTGACCATACCAAAGTCCACATAATAGCATATCATTCTGATTTTTTCTCATTTTATACGGAAGTTCGTTGACCATGAGAAAAATTGGCCATATCGAAAATGTGCTGCTTTTAAATATTGGCACGCCGTCGGTGTTCAATGTAAACGAAATGTTATTTTCAAATGGTTTACTGAGAGGTCCACCTGGGCTAGAGAGGGTCTTGTACATTTCGCTGTCATACACATCTTCAATATTGTCACTTTGTCTCTTAGTTCTTTCATGTCTGTGCATTAGTCCATCCCTAAATTCACTTCGAGAGAACAAATTTTCCAATTGTGTCACAACAGATAATTCCAGGAAGTAATTCTTTGACCCTTTCTTTGACAAATCCTCCAAGCTTGCTCCATTTGGGCAAATAGGCACATTTTCACTGACTGGTGTATTGCAGATATTACAATAGTAGTGTTTAGTAAAGCGAGATCCGAAGTTTTGAAAAACTTTTTTAAAACGATATAAACTTCTGAAAACCGGATTCTCATTCAACATGAACAAGTTGATCAGTGTTAGCAGGTCGGCTAACTGGCATG
>JBEVXV010000870.1:0-4768 GCA_040505915.1 Sedimenticola sp.
TGTTACCTGTATAGAATGGCGTATCAACGTGTATATTTGCCATGCGGAATCTCCGCACTGTTCCGTCTATCAAAACGCAAAGGTGCTCCCTATCCAACAACTGCTCGGGTTTCACGAAGCTTTCCCGCACTGCTGCACTACTGCAACCTGTATCGCGTAGTACTTGCACCTTGTAAATACCCACCAGTCCCTCATGTACTGGCATAGAGTGGCCCTTTGGTATGTCTCTGTGTCCGTCGCAAGCGCCGCTTATGACTGGAACCTCACTACCATCGGCCAACTTCAGGTATCCATCTTCTATACAGTTGTACACTGCCTGTCTCTGCTGCCCCACATCTTGGCAAGCAGCTGCTCTCTTCACCTCAGTATTGTCATCCTTTGCCTCGTCTCTATACTTCTCATTAGGTGAAGGGTTCTGATTCTGGTATTTACTTTTCCTCCATTTGTATGGCGGTTTAGTATATCCAGCTGACTTCCATTTACTATTCTCATATGGTGTACTGCCACTCAGTTCACCTTGGATCTGAATCCCTGCTGCCTGCCTCGGCCCTCTACTCTGCTGTTGTCGTAGCAGGCAATCTCTGGCTATATGGCCTTTTTTACTGCAGAAAAAACATAGCCTATCTCTCATACTGTCTAGTTTTGGCATGACCGTTGCTGGTTTAACATATCCACCAGCATTTCTGTTTGGATTACTGTACTGCATAGTTCCTGTCCTCGTTTGCTTACTCTTGCCTATTGTACCACCATGTGCTTCCATGTACTGCTCCCCTAATGTAACCATCTCTGATACACTACTTGGAGCTCTCTCCCTGAGAAATAACGCCATGTCTGTGGAACATTTTGAGATTATTTGTTCTCTAATAAGCAAATCTTGTAATCCCTCGTATGACTTTTCACACTTTGCCATATCTGTCCATCTAGTGAAATACCGTCTCACTCTAGCAGTATACTGAAACAAAGTTTCACCCTTTTCTGGTTCGGAATCTCTAAATTTACGTCTGAACCCTTCCTCAGTTAATTGATACCTCTGTAGCAACGCTCTCTTTAGTCCTGTATAGTCATCCGCCTCTTCAGGTGGCATGCTGGAATACACTTGGAGACCCTTGCCCGTTAGCAATGGACATAGACTAATAGCCCACACTCGGTCTGGCCAGCTCTGGCTACTGGCAAAACGCTCAAATCGCTCCAAAAAAGCATCCATATCATCTCTAGCCTCATCGAATTTTGGCAGTTTTGGTCTAAGCGCCTTGACCCCGCTATCAGTATGACCACTAGCCTTCCTTGCTTCTTCTATTCGCAGCTGCAAGACCTGCTTTTCATGTTCCAATTCTCCCAGCTTTTCTCTTTCTTCGGCCTCACGTCTCCGTGTTTCTGCTTGCTGTGCAAGTCTCGCGTCATCTCGTTTCTGTGATCTTTCCTGTCTATCAAAGAACTCTGCCTCCTTCTTGTCTACATATAATCGGAGTTCTTCTCCTGTTAATCCCAATCGTTCTCCCGTGGAGATAATTTTATCCAAGTCCATCTTAATGTCAACCTGAAATTATAAAAATGATATTGGGTTACCTTTGAATAGACACCGTATATTAATGCAGATATTCTATTTCACATTGAAATGCAGTATTTATGTAAATCAGTCTTACCTTTCAGTTATTGAGTATACGTGCACTTACGAATATAAATCTTACCTTTCAGGTTTTGAGCAACTCTTACCTTGAGTGGCTTGGTATATTGCAAACCTCTTGCTGGCTAAGACACCTACCTGTGTTCTGTGATATTCCAAACTACTACCACACTATATCTCTATACCTGTATATTTTACCTGGCTACCATGGACCATTGCTGTAAACGAGTGTGTACAGTGTGAGCTTGCTTGTTTTAACGTTGGCCTGTCCCTGATAACAGCCACCACCGTCAGCGCCACTCTCTTCTACACACCGGTTTCCTCTTACCGTCTGGTAACTGTTCCTCACACTGGCCACTAGCTATATACCTAGTACACGATATACCGTGCTCTACCTTAATACGAAACTGTGTATTTCAAACTACACCTTATGCAAAACAAAAGTAGGTTTTCATAAATCTCATAAGAAGGTAGGTATGGTCGAAGTGGATGTGTCAACACATCTGCAAGAACAAAATGTAATATGAGAAACAACGCTGGATTGATTACACGTATGTATGCACGTATGAACATAGCAATATATTTGGGTGCTTTGTTTTTCTCTGTCAATATCACCAATAAATCAGTATTCAGTATTCAGGCCTCGTTCCCTTCGATTACATAAATGCTATAAGAATGTGTCGGATCCCGGACGAGCCCCCAAATGTCACGGTCGACAGCGGTGATGATTACTGGCTGGGGGCAAACAGACAATCAGCATCGCGCCGCTCGTACATAAATATTTTGGGTTATACCGACTAGCTATAATCGGGGTAGGAGTGAGGCATAAATAAGTGTACTGACCATTAACAGGTTTATGCAAACCACAAACATGACATACAAATACATGAATATGATGAACAGGTTATAATGAGATTGTATTGTTGTATCAACGCGTTCGTAATGTTGATATAACAACGATTGTATTGTTATCTCAACACGTTCGTTTCGTTGATATAACGTTACAATGTATGTTACTGGTACACACTAATGTTCCACGGAATTCACGAACTCAGATTTTAATGTTCCGCTTGGGTACACAAACTTGAATGTTAATGTTCCACTTGGTTACATTGTTGTATCAACGCGTTCGTAATGTTGATATAACAACGATTGTATTGTTATCTCAACACGTTCGTCTCGTTGATATAACAATGTATGAACTACGATACACTGGTACCCTCTCATGTTCTACTGGGGTCGACGAGCTCGAATGGTAATGATCCACTGGGGTCGGCGAGCTCGAATGGTAAGGATCCACTGGAGTCGACGAACTCGAATGTTAGTGATCCACCGGGGTAAACGAACTCGATTATTCGAGTGAGGTAGACAACCGCAGACGGAGGGGCGAATGTAAAATGGAGTACACTAGGGTCATGGGTACGCTATTTACAGTTCATCAACAACGCCTTGTTGTATAATTCGGACCGTCGTCACAACACGTAACATTCATGTTGGTAAGTTACTCGAGGAAGCGGGGTGTGAGCCAACAACGACAACTGGTTTTGATAATTACACCGGCATCACAATATATCACCTGCGTAGGAAATTGTTCAAGGAACGGTGTATCATGGCAATATGGACATCACTCTAGTTCAGAGCTATCTTAGCTCCAGGATCAGATTCCTGTCTGAAAATATTGTCTCCCAAGGTCAAATGGATATTTCACCCAACTGTGCTATGTTAAACCAAAATTCGGCTTCAATATAGACTCATTGCTCATAGGACATAATAGCCGTGACGTTATGCTCTAGTCCGCATGGATACGCCTCCACAATACGTCGGGAAAGGCGGAAACTTCTTGCAATGACAAATTTGACCTCAACTCATTCGATTGCAAATGGAGACTCTCTTGTCCAAGGGAGATAATTAGTTATTTTTCAAGTAGTTGTTGTTGTTCAACCCACCGCTTACTTTTAGGTATCAACCCAACATAACATGAAACTCATAACACAGTTTGAGCTCACAAATATGTTGACACGCCCCTTCTCAAGTTGAATTTAACTCTTAAATTCAATAATACACTAACAATATATTTGACAAGCTCCCTTCCATCTTGCTTGAATTTGAATCTTAAATTCAACAAAAGGGAAAGATCCTTGTGATTCTTCAACACAATTTTTTGTCTAATATTGTACTTCCTGTACGGTGCAAGACGTTGAAATATAGCTAAATGTACATACATCTGACTACTATATCTCGATAGACGACTACTGACTGTCCACGACTAATATATAGTGCTATTATCTACATACGGCTGAGATAATCCGCCCCTACATTCTCCTTGCCTTTAATGGCTTCCAACCTGAATCTGTA
Source organism: Sedimenticola sp. (assembly GCA_040505915.1). Lineage (GTDB taxonomy): Bacteria > Pseudomonadota > Gammaproteobacteria > Chromatiales > Chromatiaceae > Vondammii. The sequence goes on from JBEVXV010000870.1 coordinate 3,980, forward strand.
TGTCTGCAGGAACAGAGCCCATCTCATCAGTCTTCCGTTCTCTAACTTGCACTTATGCAAGTAAGATAACGGCATATGATCGGTTTGTAAAACAAACTCCTTACCGTACAAGTACCGCTGGAATTTCTTGACACCGAAGACTAGCGCGAGACACTCTCGTTCAATAACAGAGTAGTTTTTCTCCCGTTGGAGCAACTTTTTACTTGCATATGCTATCGGGAATTTACCATCTGGAAACTCTTGCATGAGCACTGCTCCAACTCCATCATCGGATGCATCTGTCTGGAGAATAAATTCTCGTTCCGGACAAGGCATCCTCAGAATAGGCTCACGAGTTAGCAAGTCTTTGAGAGTTTGAAAGGCTCTCTGTTGTGGTTCATCCCAACTTACTCTGTTTGGTAGTCCTTTCTTGGTTAAGTCTGTTAACGGGGCACTTACCTCTGAAAATCCGGGTATGAACCTTCGGTAATATCCTGCTAAACCCATAAAGGATCTTACCTGTCTTTTGGTCTCTGGCTTCGGTGCATTCTTTATCTTCTCCACCTTGGCTTTCTCCATGGCTACTCTTCCGTCACCTATTGTGTGCCCTACAAAATCCATAGACATGTAACCAATGAAACATTTTGTAGGTCTAATTGTAAGTCCAGCATCACGTATCTTTTGGAGAACTTCTCTCAACTCCACGATGTGCTCACTCCATGTGGCAGTATGTTCAAGTATGTCATCGACATAGTGATCGGTGTGTGTCAGTCCTTTCAACATACGACGCATCATTCTGTTGAACGTCGC
>JBEVXV010000871.1:0-7637 GCA_040505915.1 Sedimenticola sp.
TGCGATAATGGTTGATTTTTCATAGCCGGGCTGATATAAAAATGGTATAAATAACCAATAGTAAGGACATCCGCCCGTACGGTCGATTATCAACGCAAGCAGGCTGACATACTACGCTATATACTATTGAATATAAAACGACTTACCTAACATTATTTGTAAATTGTAAAATTGTCAAGTAATATGGTCATTTTGTTCAGTGATGGGAACACAACTATGTGGTCAATTACATTCAATTCAATTAGTATGTGTATACGAGCATTGCTTTGTGCATTAACACGAAAAGTCGGCTAACAGAGAGCACCCACCATTAGCCATTAATCAATTTACATATTATAAAAGCCAATGATTGGAAACAGTGCAGATATAACTTAATATAATATATATTCAATTTTTAATAAAAACTCTATGTTTTATCTAAACATGGATTGCTTTCAGTTAGTGCACTTTAGCGGTTAGTGCAGTAAGCAATGTTCGCGAAATATGCTACAGGTTTTGACATAATTTTGGGAAGCTACAATGTACATAATTTTATATAGAATACATATTTTCAGAGTTAGCCTCATTGACAATTATGTCGACAGAGGTCTTGATGGTGGGTAATGTAGGAGGAGTTCGGAGTTCCTGGAGAAAACATACTTGTCTAATCTGAGATTATGTAGCCTTTCTTCTTATAAATCTCAGACTCAAGCTTGCCGATTGATTGATATTGAGTGAAAACTAATCAGTATGTTTGAGTAGGAAGTTTCAATTTTTACAAGCATGGGAACCAGTAACCACGCGGCATCTCATATTGCAATGAAACCGGCTCTAACCCAGGCCGAAACGCTCTTTCCCCGCAAAAGTGAATTTCCAAACCAAAAGCCTCGGAATTTCGTTGCCTCTCCTAGTATAGTATATCTACGCCTGATAAATATTAATACCGATTGAAACACGTCTGTCATACCTACATGTATATCTCCCCTGTAACTCTTTTTCAATGAACACCAGGGGCATCTCCAGAGGCGGTTCTGGTAGTGTTAACAACCCCACCCCCATTTCAAATTCATTTGTAGTATCCCATTGCCTGTATACGAGTTGTGTTTTCATAGAAATAAGGTTTATTGCACCGTTAAAAAAGTGTGTATACTTACAGGTATTCTAAACCATTCAAACATATCATTGATTAAAATGAGTCAGAGATTTGAAAAAAGTGTTATAACATCGGGTCATGCTTTAGGATTCGGACATCATGCTGCCATTCGACTGGAAGCCCTGGGCTTCACCGTTGTGGCTGGGTGCCTGCTACCTGAGGGCGAAGGAGCGCGGGCACTGCATGATCTTAATCGCGAACTGCTGCATGTGGTACATCTTGCATTCAAAATCAGTTAAATGGTACAAACGCAGGTTTTCCGTGTCCTCAACATATAATATGTCAAAATAAGCATGGTATCTTACGGATTTCAGTTTGAAATGACAGCACGTAGTATGTTGTCAAGTTAAACAAACAAAATATCCAACATATTAACGTTCTTTCTGTCAGAATATACGTCAGTATATGGCGGAAAAGCATAGAAAACCCTGTCCTCAAAGCAGGGTATTTGTTTTAATGCATATGTATAGATTTAAAAGTTCGCCAGTTTGGAAACTATTTTACACCTCGGTGTTGGCAAGGGTTTGGAAATGTATCTGAAAGCACATTTTGATGAAAATTTAATAGTTGTATTTCGTAAAACCCCGAAATGGTGCTGTCCTCAAAAGATATGTGAATTACGTTACAGTTTTGTAGTACACATATATTACTGTAAGCACACCGCCAAATAACTTCATTGGTGATATTTGCAACTAGTGACATAAGCAATATATCATATTACCCACTAAAAAAATATTGTGGTGCGAGTAAATGAGCAGAACACTGTTAAAATCAATTATTATAACAACACCATTTTTTGTGAATTACGTTACTGTCTCTTCTTTGCACATATTGGTATAGGTACCACACAGTTATATGCCTATGTAAAAGGCATTTCCGTCCGCCCTGTTTGCAATTAGATTTGTATACATTGGCAAATGTTTCAGTTTGTAATAACCATAACAAGCTCGTCGGTGAATTACGTTACTGTGATTTACGTTACTATGTATTCACGAATCAATTATTTTGTGTAATAGGATACATTTCCTGTACATATTCTGACGGCTACACCGTCTGTAGCTGCCGGTGTGTACATAAACACGTGGTACCTGTTGCATGGACGCCATTTCCCCAAAGATTCAAGACGTTGAATGTGGTAAGTGTTACACACATTTCCATTGGATCTGGTCTTAATCAGTTCCACCACTTTCGTACTAGTGTTTTAATTTGTTTTATTCAAAATAAAATAGTAACTTGTAAACATTAGTGTTTTTCGCAAAAAATGTGTTGCGTGTATACGTTGGACCCCAGCAAAAGATGGTAACGTAATTCACAACTAGTAACGTAATTCACAGTTAGTGTTCAGGGTTTTCATATATATATATCATTTGCTTTAAACAATAATGACAATGAGACCGTGTTCTGTTGAAGCCTTGTGAGTCATTGTGTCTTAACTAGGCGCTTGTCCGGTATGAAATCTGATGATAATGTGTAGAAACATTGCTTTACGTATAGTAGTGTGATTTCTACATGCGACTTTTGGAAGTGGAGTGTATTTCACTGGTATAAATGTACATTTTCATATTCCTACCAGCATCTGTCCTCGCTTCCTACCCTCATGCACCACTTATGTACCATTTCTGACTGTATATTATATTCCGCCAGCAATGATTCCTTTGATTATGTGTACTTTGTGGCCTTGCCACATGGTAACGTAATTCACAAAAATGGTAACGTAATTCACAGTCAATGTCATTAGACGTCTATGGGTTCATGACATTATTATTCTAGTCCCAATACATTTTGCTCCTCTCCGTTCGTCCGTCCGCCCGTCCGTCTGTCTGTCTATATATCTGTATGTACATTCTGTGCGTTTAAGTCTATTTCTCAGCCACGATAAGACCTACACCTTACCACATGGTAACGTAATTCACAAAAATGGTAACGTAATTCACAGTCAATGTCATTAGACGTTTATGGGTTCATGACCTTATTATTCTAGTCCCAATACATTTTGCTCCTCTCCGTTCGTCTGTCCGTTCGTCTGTCTGTCTATCTGTATGTACATTTTGTGCGTTTAAGTCTATTTCTCATCCACGATAACACAGGTCTACACCCACCAAACTTGGACAGCGCAGTCAGCTATTGGTCAGAAACTGACTTATATATCCTGTGACTATTATTTGAATTCCACCGGATTTTTCCACGTTGGGGACATTTTGGTATACCGTGTTGGTTTAAGTCCGTTTCTACACATCATGATTCGGCGAACAGGTGCCCAATTGGGGCATCATCTGTGTCTAACAGACACACTTATATGGCTTACTTACACTTGTCCATCAGTTTTACTAAACATAAAACCAGGATTTCCTTATATTTTACAGAACAATGGGGAAGTCCCGCGCAGAAATTCAAAAAGCCTACCGGGAACGGAAAAAGGCGAGCGAAGGGAGAAACTATTTAAGGAAAGAAACAAATCGGGTCAAGAAATACTATGTGCCAACAGTAGAACTTCCCAAAAAGACATTGAAACGACGACGGGACGCTATTAAATTATGTATGCAAAAGAAGAGAAGACTATCTGAAATTAACGATGAGATTATGGAAACAAATACACCAACAATTACTTCTGAACCAGGACCATGTGATTCGACGAGCCAAGACCCTATCGCCGGTACAAGCAATGAAAGAACGTTAAAAGTGAAGATGAATTTCAAAGGTGGAAGAAAATATAAACCCAGCAGACATTTTAAACAGGCAAAATGCAAAATATCTACTTTGGAACAAAAAGTAAAGAATATGAAAAGAATGGAGGCAAAACTTCGGAAACAACTGTGGAGATCCAAAACAAGAAATGAAATGACTAGTCCTGTACATGAAAAGAGCCCGAAGACACTGACACCTAGAAGTAAATCAAAGGCAGAGATCAGAGCAGCCGGTATATCACCTTCCAAATGTCCTTCGTTGGTAAAGAAATTGAAATTTCATAACTGTGTACTTCAACAGGCGAAAACGAGCATAAAAGAAGGTGGCGGGAAGCCAGCACAGAGAACGTATCTTAAAGTACTAACCGGGAAACTGCTGAAAAAGTACAGATGTAATAGCGAACTGAGCAGGAGATTGAAGGTTACTAGAAAAGCAGTAAGTAAAGCTACGCAGAGAGTTCCAATAGAAAAGACCCGTCTAAAAAAAGTTAGAACGGTATTGAGGGAGAAAGTGGTAACGTTCCTCGAAAGAGATGATAACAGCGCAACACTGCCAGGAAAGAAAGACGCAATTAAAGTAGGCAAGGACAAACACCAAAAAAGAGTTATGAACGATTACATGTATAACGTGTACCAGAAATTTCTGTCTGAAAACCCCGAAGTTAAAATGAGTTTATCAGTGTTCAATCGATGTAGACCGCGATACATCAGCCTAGTGACATTCAGTTCTCGAAGGACGTGTCTATGCCAACGGCATCAGAATATGGCACTGAAGGTAAAAGCTATGAAGTCAGCAAGAATTACAACAATGACGAATCCAGATTCACTTGTTAAACAACACACTGATGATGAAATCCTCACGAGAATCCAAGAAAGTGACAAAGCAAACATAGAGTACACAGAATGGAAACGAGTAGATGTAGAACACAAAGGAAAAGTTACCAAACGAATGCAAATTGTTAAAAGTGAAACTACTAAAGAACATTTCTCGGAAATAATGCAGAATGATTTGAAAGAATTCAGACACCATAATGAACGTGTAAAGTGTCAGTATGAAGCGGTGAAGCAGCTTAAAGAGAACCTGCCTCAAAACCATGCAATCTGTCAGATGGATTTTGCAGAAAATTACTCGTGTGGTCAAGCTGACGAGGTTCAATCTGCGTATTTTGATAAAAGTTCAGTGACACTTCACCCGGCAGTGATTTATAGAAAGGACATAAATGGGAACCTTAGTCACAAATCAACGGTGTATGTGTCTGATACAGAATCGCACAGTGCTGGAACGGTATATGCGTTTATGAAGAGAATCGTTCCAGATATAAAATCAGATTTACCAAATGTTGACACAATTCATTACATAACAGATTCCCCAACATCTCAGTACAGAAACAAGCATATAATGACTATAATCGGTCAGCATGACAAACTTTTCGATGGAGTTAAAGCATCGTGGACTTACTTCGAAGCTGGACACGGCAAAGGGCCATGCGATGGTGTTGGAGGCTGTGCCAAGCGTTTAGCCGACTCGGCGGTAAAAAGGGAATGCACCGTTATTCAAACTGCTGAAGATTTTTACAATTGGGGAGATTCACTGGAGAACAGTAAAGTGAAGTATATGTACGTTCCGAAATCCAAGTGCGTTGAAGCACAAGACGAAGTAACTACAATGAACGCCAAACCAATAAAAGGGACAATGCATGTACATGGAGTAGTCCCACTTGCTAACAATAGGATTGCTGTTAGAGATACGTCATGCTTTTGCAGAGATTGCTTCGGCGATGGAGTGTTTCGGGCGAAGTGTCCCGGATGGAATATTCATGATCTGAATCCGAAATCAACAAATATAGTGTCGTCTGGAGTTGAATCAATACCAGACCTTAATACAGAAACAGTGTCTACCCCAGAGGAAATGGATATTAGTAGTACGATATACAATAAACTGAAATCACAGATCGAGAAGAAAAGGCAATCCAAATTGGCCAAATCCGAAATAAGTCCTGAGACGAACCGTCACGTAGTCGCATCTACATCTGTAGAGGTAGATATCAATGAGAGCACGAAGATTACTCCTGATGAAAACGCGTATGAGCAGAAAGTAAATCACAGCGTAGTACTACCAAATGAAACATTTGTAGCAGCAGTCTATGATGGCAAGTGGTATGTGGGGGAAATATTGGACTATGATCCGGACGACAATGAATACAATGTATCCTTTATGACAGAAGGCAGCAACAAAAGGTGTCTCTCGTTCAAGTGGCCAGAAAAACCAGATAGAATCTGGATTCCTGAATCTGCAATATTATGCAGTGTTAGTGAACCTGAGCTACAGGGGAAAACTAGGCGCATGTATAAGTTACCACAGAGTGAGATTGATAACATCCTGAAGAAATACTGATGGTACAATTAACACAAACATGTGTTTGTGAATTACGTTACGTTGCACAGTTGTGCTTTTTCATGAACGAAGTTGTACAATATGATAGTACCAGGAGTATGGTTCACATGTCGTTTATTATTGTTACGAGTTCATATTCTTATACTGTGTTTGATATTTCGCAATCTAGTCAAGTAACGAGTCAATTACACAATAATAGTCAACTGTACACTTTACACGATCACTTGATATCTAGTTAGAACACAATGTATAAGAGCTACATTATGTAGAAAGTAAACGTTCAGTTTCAACACTTGTAGACATGCGGTTAAATTTAACAGTTCGGCTTATTTGCATTATACTGACAATCGTTTTTATGAGGATATCAAAGATTGTTCTACAGAGACAGCACACTTGTGAATTACGTTACCGACGCAATATGATGATGCGTCTTCTAATAATTGTAAACTGTACATCATGTGAAATATCTTTGTGTTTCCCTTGGATTACTATATGTTTCAAGTGATCATACGAATAATAATGTTTTCATATTAATTATGTAAGGTGCAGTTGCATTAAGTTGGAACTCAAAATACTACATTCATGTGGCAGGACGGATAAAAAAAACTCATATGAGACCAAATAACCTTTTTGATATCTATATATACATTGTATTATGATATTAACATAAAGTACACATATTAAAGCAAATACATGCAAATAACACGATCATACTTTAATGGTATTCAACTTGATAATATAAAGCAACTTTGTGAATTACGTTACCGTTGAGAGGTGTTAATAAAACATCAATTTTGCCGTCAGAATATGATTTTCATTACAATAGCTAACTTATATAAGCATACAAATCAACTCGGATGGCGTTGAACTGCCTGAGCTACAAGCCGAAGACATATTCTGCACTATATATACTTTAATATTCTCTAGACTCTTCTTTATTTGAAAAGTTCAATGGCAAACACATTCTTCATTGGAATTTTGAATGGTTCGATATTATCCGTGCAATCCTGCACATTATCTTTAGTACTGATTTCAACGGATGCATTTATATATTTATTAGAAACATGTAACAATAAGAAATGTGTATAACACTGGGAATTAAACGGCATTTTTACGTAGACTATGAAGCGGTAACGTAATTCACGCAGATGTTTTGGCGGGTATTGAATTCCAGTTGACAGGTGAAAAGTGATGTAACTGATGTCACTTCCGTTATTAAAACTTGTTCCCTACGTTAATAAAGTTTCGAAAAAACATATTATCGGCAAGTTTTGTAATGCCAACACCCCTAGGACAAATTCCACCCACAATTGGGCCATTTAACTGATTTTGAATGTTATATGGACCCCAGTATGCTTAATAACATCACTTGCAAGCATTTCAATCGAATTTAATGAACCATTTCAATAGCCTCCAATATTGGAGG
>JBEVXV010000872.1:0-20449 GCA_040505915.1 Sedimenticola sp.
ACTCATAAAAACAGAGTGTAACTTATGAGCGAATAGAGATAACCTATGCCAACTAAAGACGAAAAGATAGGTACCCTCATGAGCAGACTGGCCATCACTCTCATACTTCTCCTCACTACCCTCTCTCTCAGTACAGTCGGCATCGCCCAGAACGGAGACCGTGCGCAGCTACGCAATACACTCCTCAGCGAATTTGAGCGGCAGCTGATAAGAGACTACTTCCACTCCAATCCAGACACTAGTAATAAGCCCTACGCAAAGAAAAAAAGGGGGAAGGGGAAGGTAAAAGGAAAGAAGAGCAAGGGGCTCCCCCCCGGACTTGCCAAGCGCAAAAAGCTGCCACCCGGTCTTGCCAAGCAGCTGGAACGCAACGGCCACCTACCGCCCGGGTTGGATAAACGTGACCTTCCAAACAACCTTGAACGGATGCTGCCAGCACCCTCCAGCGGTCAGCAACGGGTAGTGGTGGATCGCGATGTACTACTGATTGAAGAGGCCAGTGGATTAATCCTTGATATCCTAAAGGATGCACTTTAAGTCCCATTGCCTATACTTACGGTTATCCCACCTTAAATTAAGAAGGAGATGATAATGAAATTGAAGGAGGTACTTAAGGGTAAGCCCGAGGGTGTCATCACAGCAAAACCTGGCATCAGCATTCTCGACGGCATTCAGCTGATGTGTGACAAAAAGGTAGGTTCAGTGATGGTGATTGCGGATAACGGTGACCTGCAAGGCATTCTCACCGAACGCGACATTCTCATATTCTGCGCCAAACGCAAAGGTGACATTACCGGTGCCGCCATCGACGAGGCGATGACCCGCGACCTGATTATCGCCACACTGGATACCGGCGTTAATGAGGCGATGAAGATGATGACCAACCACCGCTTCCGTCACCTGCCAATAATGGAGGATAGCAAGCCAGTCGCGATCATCTCCATTGGCGACCTGGTGAAGGCGCGACTGGAGGATATGTCGGTAGAGGTGAAATACCTGCGCGACTACATCAATACTTGATTAGCCGCTCCCGGTAGTAACCTTTCAGGAGCCTGTCCGAGAATAGGCACCGTAGCGAGGGAAGTCCATTTTGAGTCATTTTTTCCGGTCATTTGAGGCGAATAGTTACTCTTATTCAACGAAAATGAGCAGAAAAAATGGCCAAAATGGGCTTTCCGCAGTAGGCGTCCTATTCTCAGACAGGCTCCTAGGGAGCCACGGGTTTCACATACTCACTCAAGGAGCCTGTGAAACCCGGCATCAACGGCCAAGCAAGGCAGATCAGAGACTATTAACTCCCACAATGACAACCCGCACCCTTCAACGCCTGACCGTCCTACTCATCCTCCTCACAACAGCAACCACTGCACAGTGCCAGGAGCAGTACAGGTTTAGTGAATACTTCGAGGCCCTGCCCCAGTTCTGGGATGTGATTTACGCACAGGGTGGAGAAACCCTCTACTGCGGTAAAAAATTCAACTCACGAAGGGGCCGTGGAATTAACATCGAGCATGTACTCCCCATGTCCTGGGCCATGCGTGCTGAGGGGTGTCGCAGCCGCAAATCCTGCCGCAAAAAGAGTAGCCGCTTCAATCGTATCGAGGCGGACATGCACAACCTCTACCCGGCACGCCAAGAGATCAACAAAGCACGCAGCAGCTTCCCTTTCGGCATTATCAAAGGTGAGCGCAGGCAGTTTGGGGGATGTGATTTTGAAGTGGATAAGCGCCAACGCAAGATTGAGCCGCGACCGGAAGCACGCGGCAACATCGCCCGCGCCATGTTCCATATGCACGACAGTTACGGAGTAAAGATTTTCCGTAACCAGGGCAAGCTACTAAAACGGTGGCACCGACAGGATCCGCCGGATAAAAATGAACGGCGGCGTAATGATCGTATCCACAAGTTACAGGGAACCCGCAACCGCTTCATCGATGAGCCAAAAGCTGTCGACCGCCTAAGATTTTAATATTTAATTTCTTGATCAGTAGTAACTTCTCAAAAAGTCCGTGCCATCGGGGGTGAAGCGCACGTCTTTGTGCCCAACAAATTGAGTGACATGCAATCCATGGCCAGTTTTGCGACCTTACCCCATATGGGGTAAGGTCGGCTTATGCCTGTTGCACTATCATCGCTATGAAGCTCCGCACACAAATTCTGCTGTTCTCCTTTATCTTTGCCTTGACGCCGCTGCTACTGGCGGTGCTGATCAATCTGCCTCTGGTGATGGAGCGGATGGAGCGCTTCTACCACGAGGCCCATCTACAGAACCTGCAGGCTGATTTCCGCGATCTCGACCAACATCTGGCAAGCCGTAACGAGATGGTGCGCCTGCTGACCAAGCTGCCAGCCCCCGGTACCATGCTCGGTAGCGATGATCCCGCCAATGGTGAGATCATCAACCTTGCCAGAGCCCAGTACGTCCACTGGATAGGGCAGATACTGGAAAACCAACTCGATATCGTCCAGATTGTCTTCTTTGATGCCTCCGGGCAGGAGCGCTTCTGGCTCGACCGCGTTACCGCCGACCAAACGTGGCAACCCACCGTCCAACGCCCCACCCGCCCGCCCAAGGAGTTCATCGCCGCCGGCCTCGGTGGGGAGCCGGGACAGGTACTGGTGAGCCCCATCAGCCTTGACCCGGAAGCGGGGGCGGTCGATCCACGTAAATTTATGACCCTGCGTCTAATCAGTCCTATTCATCAGGGGAGTAACACTCCCGTTGGAGCGGCAATGATCAGCGTCGATGTCGGCGGTATGGCACGCTACTACCGCAACACCCTCTGGGTCCACGCCAACGGCACTTTTCTTAAATACCTGGATCCAAACAGCCCCAGCGGCAATGCCTTTGAACGCTTTCCCGGGCTGGAGCAGCGCTTCAGTGAAGCCAAAGCCACCCTCTGGGAAGGGGCGGGGCAGCAGATTATGTGGGTGCCGATGTTTATCACCGAGCAGGCGGGGGCGCTATGGGTCGGCAGGCAGGTTGACCCCTCTCCTATTGCTCAGTTCCGCAACACCGTCACTCTGCGCGTAATGAGCATCGTCTTTATTTTGATTGTCGTCATCTGGGCCGCCTCTCAATGGCTGGCGAGGAGGGCCACCCGGGTGAGTCATGAGCTGACCGACGGTATCCAGCATATTCTTGAGCATGAAGAGGCAGTGGCGTTCAACTGGACCAGTTCGGAAGAGCTGAAGACCCTGGGAGAGAGCCTCTCCCGCCTCGCAGCGGAGCATGGACGCAATACCCGTAACCTGCGCGCCCACGCCAGAGAGCTGGAGGAGTCAAACCGCTATAAATCCCAGTTTCTTGCCAATGTCAGCCACGAGCTGCGGACACCGCTCAACTCCATTCTGCTACTGTCGAAACTGCTCAGTGATAGAAACAGTGGCCTTGACCCTGAGCATCAAAAACAGGCGAAGGTGATCAACGAGGCGGGCACCGATCTGCAGACTCTGATAGATAACATTCTCGATCTCTCACGTATCGAGGCACGCCGCACAGAGTTCCACCTGGAGAGCATTGAGCTCAAGGTTATGCTGCAAGGCCTGATTGAGCTAATGCAGCCGCAATTTGATGCCAAAGGAATAGATCTGCAGTTGGAGATTGCGCCGGATGCACCCCAGAGAGTGATCTCCGACCCCGACAAGGTGAGGCAGGTACTGAAGAATTTTCTCTCCAATGCGGTCAAATTCACCGTCGGCGGTGATGTTTGGATAAAGTTGATGGCCGAGGGCAGGAGCAACATCTGTGACTGCGAGCTGCGTATCAGCGTCAAGGATAACGGCATTGGCATAGCTGAAGAGAAGCATGAACAGATTTTTGAGGCCTTCAAACAGGCGGAGGGCTCCACTAACCGCCGCTACGGCGGTACCGGCCTGGGGCTCTCTATCAGCCGCCAACTGGCCCACCTACTGGGAGGCGAGATTACCCTGGAGAGCCGTGAGGGGAAGGGTAGTACCTTCTCCCTGCTGCTGCCGTTGGAGTTTGAGCGGGGCCGAAACAGCGAATCGACCGTGACCCAAAACAGGCTAGAAGAGTCACCTGTGGTAACGAGCGAGCCGCCCACTGCCAATTTTGGTGGTCAGCAGGTGCTGGTGGTGGATAACAACGTGCAGAACCTGCTTATGATTACCCCTCTGCTTGAAGGCTGGGGCCTGAGGGTAACTGCGGCAGCGGACAGTCAGGAGACGCTGGAGGTACTGGAGGAGGACGGCCCCTTCTCCCTAGTATTGATCGACATCATAATGCCCCCCCCCGATGGCTGTGATACGATCAAGCGCATAAGAGAAGAGGCTCATCACTGGCAGCTGCCCATCGTCGCACTGATTGGTGATGCCGAAACCGATTCCGAGTCACCTTGCAGCGCGACGGGTGCCGACAACATTGTCGCCAAGCCAATTGATCCCGGGCTGCTGAAAGATGCCATAGCACAGCATCTACACGAAGAGGATAGAGAATAAACTGTATGAATCGCTATACCGGATTCAAGCTTTTGATCGTCGATGATCATGAGCATAATCTCTTCACTCTGCGTACCCTTGTGCAGCAGCACATGGACGTAGCGATAGTGGAAGCCACATCCGGCCAACAGGCGCTGGACATCGCTTACGCAGACCCCCACATCGACCTCATCATTCTCGATATACAGATGCCGGAGATGGATGGCTTTCAGACGGCATCAATGCTGAAGATCCGTAAGAAAACCCGTGATATCCCCATTATTTTCCTTACCGCCGCCTTCAAAACCGAAGAGTTTCAGCAGAAGGGTTACGATGTCGGTGCGGTAGATTACCTGCTCAAACCGATTGATGATAATCAGCTGATCAATAAAATCAGCACCTACTTCCGGCTGATAGAGAAAGAGCGTGAGCTTAATCGGGTACTGGAGCGGAAGGTTGCCGAGCGTACCGCTGAGCTGGCCCAGGCAAAACTACATCTGGAAAACATCATCCACTATATGGGGGAGGCGCTGCTGGTGTTAAGCCCTGACGGCAAGATTATCGAGGTCAATCCCGCCTGCTGCCAGATGTTGGGCTACAGCGAAGAGGCCCTGCTGGGGATGGGTATCGGCGATATTTTTGAAGAGGAGGAGGATGAGCAGGCGGGTGCTTTTTTTGGTACCTGGCTGGAGGCGCTGATCCGGGTCGGCGCACTGAGCAAGATTGAAGCGCGCTTTATTGCCAGCGATGGTCGCAGAGTACCGATCCTCTTTTCCCGTACAGCCATAAAAGATAACGCTGACGGTATCAGTGACATTATCTGTATTGCCAAAGACATGAGCGGTTATATTCGTCGGGATGAAATCAATGCACCATAGACGGTGCGTATGCACAATCTCAGCTGACGAGTGATTCAGGAGTAGATGATGAACGACACCACCGAGCCCACAGAGGGCAATGAAGATACCACACTGACCGCCAACGCCCTAAAGGCGATGGCCCACCCACTGCGCTGGAAAATTCTCTGCTCTCTTGGCGATGCAGAGCTCTCGGTTGGTGAGATTGTCGAACGTACCGGCACCTCCCAGAGCAATATATCCCAACACCTGGAGCAGCTGCGTAACAAGAATATCGTTGTCTCGCGCAAAGAGGCCAACCGCATCTACTACCGCATACGCAATGGCCAGCTCCTCACCCTTATCGGCACCATGCGCACCGTCCTCTGCCCGGCCAACCTCGACGACCGCTTCCCCCCCGGCGAAATCTAATCGCCGACAACACCGACTCCCTGAAAGATGACCCCGGCTGATTACTATCAGGCACAGCTGCAACAAGGCGAGATTGAGGCTAATCAATCCCAGGCGATGGTGGCCAATGAGCTGCAGTTACTCTACGAGAGGCTATTACAACCCCCACCCAAAAAACCTTACCGCCTAATCTCCAGACTACTGCAGCGTGAAATAGCCAAAACACCTGTAATCGGGCTCTACATATGGGGAGGTGTCGGCTGTGGCAAGACCTGGCTGGTGGACCTCTTCTACAACCTGCTCCCGTTTGAGCAGAAGCTCCGCCTGCACTTTCACCAGTTCATGCGCAATATTCACCAGGAACTGGCCACCCTCAAATGCACCAAAGACCCTCTGGAGGAGGTCGCAAACCGCCTCGCCAAACGCACCCGTATTCTCTGCCTGGATGAGTTCATCGTCACCGATATTGGTGATGCCATGATTCTTGCGAAGCTGATGAAAGCACTTTTTCAGCGTGGCATCAGCTTGGTTACCACCTCCAATACGCCGCCCTACGACCTCTACAAAGATGGCTTGCAACGAGCTGGTTTTCTGCCGGCAATCGAACTGCTGAAACAGCATACTAAGGTAATTAACCTGGATGCAGGTGTCGACTACCGGCTGCGCTACCTGGAGCTGGCTACCGTCTACCACACCCCCCTGGAACCGGGTGTCGATGAAAAACTGCTTGATGAGTTCCATCACCTGGCTCCTGAAAAAGCGCAGGATGTCGAGTCGATCCACATATTTGGTCGTGATATTCCACTTATGTACGTGGCGGATGATGTCATCTGGTTCGACTTTATGGCGCTGTGTGGACCACCACGCAGTCAGGCCGACTACCTGGAGCTGGCGCGCAGCTTCCACACCGTCATCATCTCCGATATCCCTCGTCTCGGCCCCGCCCTGGATGACGCCACCCGCCGCTTCCTCTATCTGGTGGATGAGTTCTACGACCGCGGTGTCAAACTGGTGATCAGCGCTGCTGAGCCACCGGATTCACTCTATCAGGGTGAGCGCCTCGCCTTCGATTTTCAGCGCGCCGTCAGCCGCCTCAAGGAGATGCAGTCTACCGACTACCTGGCGCGGGAACATCGACCGGATTAGTCACTGGCAACAGCTGCGCGGGAACAGAGTACAATGCAGTTATTCAGAGACCACCCGTAAACAGGAACACCCCGTGCAAGATGACATCATTGACCTACAGACCCGGCTGGCTTTCCAGGAAGACGCACTTCAGGAGATGACCCTCACCATGACCCGTCAGCAGAACCTGATTGATATGATGCAACGGAAGATTCTAAATCTGGAGGATCATCTGCGTTCACTTGAGCCTCAGGATGGTTTGGGGGCTATTGATGAAAGGCCACCCCATTACTGAGAGGGTGTTACAGGAAACTACCGTCAGATCAGCTCCGCTGCATAATCTTCGTCAACAAGTTTGCTCCTACGCCAAATTACATGACGGATGGCTGAAACTTCGACCGTCTGATTAAGAGGTGACAAAAAATGGAAAAAACAGGCTACTTTTACCGAGCCGGATTTATCGCCACCAGTCTATTGTGTCTCGTCACATCGCAGGTTACTCCGGTACAGGCCTGTGGTTGGTGGGGAGATGGCGACGTTAACCGGGACGTTGATACCATACTCACCTCCCTTGATGGAACACCACTACCACAAACACTCTCAACCCAAACTGCCAAGCTGCCGAGAAGAATGGGATATGGTATTGCCATGCCGGATCCGGGACGTGCCATCCCCTATCTGCAGGCAACTAACGGCCGCCCGATCAACCAAATAGGGGAGCTGAAGATATTTGGCTTTAAGACGGTGATCGACCTTGGAACTGCTGAGAAAACTGCAAAGCTGCATCGACAGGAGAGTGAAGCGTTGGGTATGCGCTATTTTAATATCCCGGTTGTCGGGGCAGTGCCAAGCCAGGAGCAGGTTGAAGATTTCAGCACCAAAGTAGTCGCCGCCGGCAACGATATGCTGTTGGTCTATGCGCCGAATGCAGAACTGCTCGGCACGATGTGGGCAGCCTACCGTATCAATATGGGAGCTCCCGTTGAGTTTGCTATCGGGGAGGGTACTGATTTGGGCATGAGGCCTGATCAGGCTGCCTCACTCCGCAAAAGATCACATCGACGCCGATAAGCCGCAGGGGTAAAGCGATCATTCCTATTGCAGGAGCCCCGCCCTCGGGACGATAAGGTTTTGCAGGGAGTGTGCGACGTTCATCGCAAACAAGTTCGCTCCTTGGTGAACACAAAGCCACTCCCCACCGCAACCTTAAGCCGCCGCCTCAATAGCCATATCCTGGCGTTCAAACTCAACATAATTCTTGGCCAGTTCAGCCATCGCAAAGTAGAACGGAATTTCGGCCTGAACCATCACCGCATCACAGAGTTGGGGCAACCAACACAGCAGGTGTTTCTCAAGAAACATTCGCTGTACCGACTGACAATACTCGGCACTTTTTCGGTCTTCCTGAAGCCACTTATCGGCCTCCCACTCTGCCAGCTTGCCCATAAACTCAAGCTCAACGCTGACATGATCGGGTAGACCGGTAAAGGCATCTTCATAATCAAGTCCTGTGGTCTCGATAAACTTTTTCACTTCAACCGTTCTCTTCCCCCACAGACCACCCGAGTCACCATCCACTTCAGTAAAAATAGACTCATGAGCAGATATATGGCTTCCGGGACCGATGAACAGACGGGTAAACTCAACCGCCAGCTCTTCTGCCACAGATGATTCGGGAGCACTATAAAATGACTCTCCCAGATCTACCTCCATCTCTGTGAATGCCGCCGATAACCGTGGTCCCCGCAGCTCCTTGATAAAGGCCTCGGTAGGATCTTCCCGAAAAACGGTGGTCAATAGTGCATAGATCTCACTGCGTGACTTGGCGCTATCGGCCAGCTCTTTCCAGTCAGTTCCCATTCCAGCTCTCCTGTTTTACTTGGTTAGTGTCACTACCCATCTACAGTGGCAAAGATGCATGACTGTAGATTGTGATTGACTGGCTTCTTATCCAGCCACATTTTGAGGCAGACTCCTGTAGGAGCGCTTTCTTGAAGCGCGATGGACGTTCGATCGCGCTTCAAGAAAGCGCTCCTACAATGAGATCAGCTCCCCTTGCTGAATAGTTATAGTTAAAGCCCAAGAGCCCCCATCTCTGGGGTGCTCCGGGCAAGACGACTACGCTTTGGCAACTCTCACCACCGTATCCATCCATCTCTGGGCACCACTGATCGGGTCCGAAGAGTTGGGGATGATGGCGTTGGGATGCGCACCATGCTTTTTCCACCAGATATTTTTCACATCCTTATCAGCCACCGCACCTCCAGCTATTGGCGAGCTTTTACCGGAGCCGTAAACACCAGAGTGTTGGCGGCCCAAATGGTGGGAGATGGCGATGCAGTTGGGGATAATCCCCTCGGTCACATAGGCGGTGGTGGTGATCTCACCAATGCCGTTGTAGACGCGGATCTTATCGCCGTTTTTGATGCCACGATCAGCGGCAGTCTTGGTGTTGATCCAACCGGGATTGTCATGCTTGATTTCGGTCAGCCACTTACAGTGAGCCGTCCTTGAGTGAGTATGTACCGCAACTTTGTAGGTTGTGAGATTCAACTCATCCTTCTCCATCTTCACATGCTCTGGTATCGGCGTGTAGACCGGGAAGGGAGGAAGACCCTTCTTGGCGAAGTTGTCGGAGTAGAAGTCGAGGTAACCCGCCTTGGTAAACTTGGTATTGGGTGGATAGGCCTTGTAGGCCGTACCGTCGATGTTTTGGGCAACATACGCCTTTTTCGCACCTTTGGTACCCAGATACCCCTTGCTCTGGGCATCCGCTTCACTGGCAACACCAGCCTTCTTCCAGTTCCAGTAGACCCCGGTCTTCTCATCGAGAATCACACCATCACCCGTGACATCTACAATCTCCTCATAGAAGCCGTAGTTGGGCTTGGCTTCGGGATCGTGCCACACTCCCTCCTTCATCATATAATCGAAGCCACCGGCCTCTTTCACACCCGGTGTCATCTCGCAGGATTGACGAACGAAATCCTTCTTGTCGGAGTAGGCGAGTTCAAAGCCGATCCGTTTCGCCAGTTCTGGCCAGACATCGCCCTGGCAACGCGCTTCACCCAAGGGTTTCACCAGCGGCTGACGGATATAGAACTCAGCAATCTGGTTGGCCGATACCATATCCTCCCAGTCCCAGCGCTCCAGATAGGTAGTATCCGGCAGAATCAGATCGGCGAACTGCGAAGACTCATCATAGACGATGGTCGATGTGATCAGGAACGGCATGATGCTCTCGTCCTTCAAGATCGACTGAAGCTCATTGTTGTCACCGTTGACAAAACCGGGGTTATAACAGCTCCACCAGTAGACCTTGGGACGACCGCTATGGCCGTCTTTGATCATTGGCAGTACCTGATGGCTCACATGATGGGTTGGATAAGCCGCCTCACCGGGAAAGCCGTCCTTCACATGCAGCGCCTTGTGGATCTTGGCTTTTGGAGTGGAAGGAGCCTTCCAGCTGGCACCCACGCCCATGACACGGCCACCGGCACGATCGAGGTTGTTGGTGATGGCCGAGAGCAACATGGCGGCACGCTCCTGATCCGCACCGTGATAGTGCATAACCGTGCCGCGATAGGTGACCAGACAGGCCGACTTCGCCTTGGCGAAACCACGGGCAATCTTGCGGATGGTGTCGGCCGGTACGCCACTGTGTTTCTCGGCGAACTCCGGCGTGTACTTGGCAACATTGGCCTTTACCGCAGCCATCTTCTCATCAACGCTTGCATGATGGTCTTTGGTCACCCGCATGAACTTGAAGTGATCTTTTCTGTGCAACCCCTCGTTCATGATGACATTACACATGGCGAGCATCACCAGACCATCATGACCTACATTGATGGGCACCCACTGATCGGCCTTGGCTGCCGTATTGGTCAGACGCACGTCGAACACATAGAGCGGCACGCCACGATCTACCTTGGCCCGAATCAGTCGCTGGGCGGTCGGGATGTGGTTAGTGTGAGTCTCTAACTGGTTGCTGCCGAAAATAACCACATAGTCGGTTTTATCGTAGTCCCAGTTATCGTACATGCCACCCCACAGACTCTCCTGGCCGGTCCACTTAGCCGCCTCACAGACAGAGGTGTGGTTGCCGATGGTTCCTGTGCCATAAGCGCCCATGAAGTCGTACATGGTCGCCGCCTGAGACGCTTTATGACGCCCATACTGGTACATGAACAGTTCAGGGGTGCCGGCATCACGCAACGGCTTCAGTTTTGAGGCGACCAGATCCAGGGCATCATCCCAGGAGATGCGTTTCCATTTGTGCTCACCGCGTTTACCCACTCGCTTCATTGGATGGAGGATGCGATCAGGGAAGTAGACCTGATTAACACCCGCCTGGCCCTTGGAACAGAGCTTACCGAGGGTGCGAATAGAGTTAGGATGACCCTCCAATTTAACCAGACGCCCATCCTCAACATAGCCCATCATGGAGTCACGGGTTACACACTGCCAGCAGGCGGTGGGGATGGCCTGCCGCTCCTTACCCGTTTTGGGGGAGAAGTCACGACCACCCGCCTGCAGCTTGATAGAGCCGGCGAATGCACTCTGGCTGCCTCCCAGGCCAGCAGCCAAAGCACAGCCACCCCCCGCAGACAGCTTCATAAAATTACGACGATTTAGCTTTTTCATATTAATTCCTCTCTTTATACAAGCTGTCAGGGTTTATGGAATCTGATCCACATAGTGGTCCAGTTTGCCCTTCTTCCGCTGTGTATAGAGGGTCTTCAGCATGTTATCCGGATCGATATAGAACACATGCGGGTCAGTTCCCTCCTCTGCCATCAGCACGTTAGCGTCCGTCGCCAGATTGTGCTCTTTGACCAGCTTGGAGACTTCACTCGTCGGATCATTGAGATCACCAAAGATACGGGCACGCCCTTGACAAGTATTGACACAAGAGGGCTCAACACCATTGTCAACACGATGCGCACACATATCACACTTATCGGCCACCTGTTTTGAGTCGTCTCCACCCGCTTTGACAAAGGGGTTGAAAGAGCGCACGCCATAGGGGCAGGCATCAAGACATTTTCCACAACCGATGCACTGTTCCGTATCGATCAGGACCATACCGTCAGGACGCTTGTAAGTTCCGCCACTACGGAAACGGATGGTCTTGCCATCGGGGGTCTTATACTTGGCGCGCTTGCCGGGGAACTGTGGACAGATTTTCACACAGGGAGGCACGCCATCTTTTTTGTTGCCCTCACAGTGATTGCACATCAACGGCAAAAACGCTTTCTTGGTATCAGGGAAGGTTCCGGTGGTCTCCTCTTGAATAACCGCCCTGAAACGCCCCAGAGAGACATCATTTTCTGCTTTACAGGCGACAGTACATGCTCTGCAACCTATGCACCGCCGAAGATCCATCACCATCGCCCAGCGGGGTGCGCCCTTTTTGCTGGCGCCGACACTCACTCCAGGCGTCATCACTGCCGCAGCGCCAACCGCTGCTGCTCCAACACCGCTTAAAAAATTACGGCGGCTAATTTCCTCTCTCTTCTTGTCACTCATATTTCATTCTCCAGATCATTTCCTCATCCTCCACAATTATTATTGGTGCCAGATCTAAGGAACCTCTGACTCAATCTCTCCCTCGACTTGTCAGGGCGATTAAACGGAAAATATCTTTCCGTTCAGTTCATCTCCAGCAACTCACTTGTGACTAGAGATATATGCACATCCCTGTGCTACAGCAATGGCTAAATCCTCAGCCATCACCTAATTCATCAATATGTTGTATTTACACTTTCGAGTAGCTCGATAGTCTCCTCAAAATCTCCGAAGGCCCCATCGAGAATGGTGATTGCATACTTCTTGTTGTGTACGCCGTTGCCAACGCGGACAATATTCAGCTTTTCTGTACCCTTGGCGAGCAACGCTTCAGCCGCACTCAGCTGCTCCTTGCTCAGAGCCGCTCTCACTTCGGCAAGCAGATCCATCACCTCTCTCTCCAGCTCCTCGGCATCAGCGACTTCACCCACCAACAGTTTCTTCCAGTCACTGAGCATTTTCTTATGCTGCGCTGTATGACAGGCCGCACAGGTTTCACCGGAGGCGGATCTCACGTCATGCCCTTTTTTCATGGTCTTTTTTAGATGACAAGCCATACAGTTGGTGTTGACCTCATACATCAGATGCGGTGGACCGGAGATATCTTCATCCACCGGAATACCTGCCAGCAGTATCTTTTGATACTTGTGCTGATCCACATGACAGAGCTGACAATCTTCACGTACAAAATCGAGATGATCGGTCCTGTTCTTATGCTCCACCACCGTATGACAATCGAAGCAGTCGGCGGTGTTGGGAACATGCTTGTCATGCATCAGATCCCGATCACCCGCTGCTGCCAGGAGTGTCTGACTTCTGTTATGACAGGTGAGACAGCCGTTGGCGACCACGTTGCCGGTCTCAATCTCACCGTGGCCTTTCACCACCTCAAAGTGGCAGCTCTCACAGGCCACACCCTGCTCCTGCATGGTTTGATGGGTAATCGGTTTGTCAGTGGTATTTGTTTCACCGGCACCTGCCATGCCCTGCTCTTGCAGCTGGCTTTGCAGTGAGTTGGTGGGAATGGTGTGGCAAATATCGCAACGTGAGGCGCCCTCGTTAAAGTTGATCGAGGGTCTGTCATCAAAATTGATCTTTGTTACTTTGCCATCACCATTGGCCATTTGCGCTTTGGCCAGCGTCGGTTTTTCCAACTTCAGATGACACAGGAAGCAGATCTCTGTGGGTACCTCAAAATGCTTCTCCTCCGAGGTCTTGAAGTGGCATGTATCGCAGGTGATTGTGTGTCCATCGAGTGCTTTGTCAGTGAAGTGGGCAGCGTGCTTGAAGCGCACCTTTTCGGTGTACTGTATCTCCTTCTCTGCGACGGCTTCACGGGTGTGGCAGCCAGATGAAAGGCAGGCACCATCTTTGATTACCGGGCGTATAGGTAAAGGTGCATTCGGGTCATAGAGGTAGGCGAACAAGTGACGCAGTGCCTCAAACTTAACCTTTAGTGTCTTCTTCTCGCCCGGCAGAAAATGGCAATCGACACACTCCGCCTGCATCCCCTCAGCATTGTTGCTCTTGTGGTGGGTATTGCTCTTCCAGGCGTCATACTGCTCGGTCATGGAGTGGCAACTTCCTCCACAGAATGAGGACTTCGAGGTGTAGTACTCCATCCCGTAATAGGAGACGATCAGAAATAGAATCAATCCGATAAAAGCAGAAAACAGGCATCGCCGCCTGAATATTCTCTTAAGTTCAATATCATGGAGGTTAATTTCACTCTCACTACTCATCGGCCTACATCTCCTCTTCCCGACCTAGCGGAATTTGGTTGGATTAATTTGGATTGATTATTTGGTAGTGTAGGGACTGCAAGAGATGCGCCATGTTTATATCCGCTTGAAATAGCACAAGTAAAAATATACACCGCTATAAAATCCGCTAATATGTAACCAGCAGGTAACATTTCGGATGTTTCCGTAACCGCGATCGATTTCCTTTATATTTCACTTGGTTATAATCTATTCGCTGCACAACGAGTAACCAAAAGGTAACAAAATGAAAACAAGAGGGATTTAAATTAAAAGTTCACTTCACTCTTTCTTGGAAAAAGAGTAAAAATAACAACACTCAACAGATGGTGTAGTAAAACAGGAAGGGAGTTACCGGGAATGGTTGTTGTACTCCGTTAAGGGACCTCCGAATAAGTCTGGCCGAATTGAATTGTGCTCAGGAGGCGTAAGATCAAGGCGAAGATTGCAGCTGATAGTGAGCTATTAGTAAGATTTTCAACGAAGATATTACGTCTCCTGAGTGCAAGGCAATCGGTCATGACTTGTTCAGAGGTTCCTTAGAGAGTAGATACCTGCCAAATGGCGGTGCCGCGACATAACTTAGCAGTATATTTTATACGGCTATACTTTATGAGGAGTCCCAGTGCGACTGATTTTTTTACTATTTTTTCTTCACACTACACCGATTTATGCCGCTGCACCGGAACCACCCATCCGCTTTGGCTTAACGGCAGTGGTGCTTACAGAAAACCTTAGATTTCTCGATCAGTGGAGCCAATACCTGGAGTATAAAATCGGCCGAAAAGTCGAATTTGTACAGCGCCGATCCTATCGGGAGGTGATGGATCTACTGGAGTCTGACGGTATTGAATTTGCCTGGATCTGCGGCTATCCCTATGTTCAGAAAAGGGAGCCCGAATCTCTACAGCTTCTGACCGTACCTGTCTACCGTGGGGCACCACAATACCACTCCTACATCATCGTTCATCACAAAAGCCCTTATCAGAATTTTGCTGACCTGAAAGGGAGAGTCTTTGCCTTTTCTGACCCTGACTCAAATTCCGGCTTTCTCTACCCACTCGCCTACATGTCAGAGAAAGGTAAAAAACCGGCACACTTTTTTCGTCAGACATTTTTCACCTTCAATCATGCAGAGACGATACAGGCTGTTGCTGAACAAGTTGCCGACGGGGGAGCCGTCGACTCCTACATATGGGAATATCTCGCTATCTTTAGACCCGACATTACAGAGAAGACTCGCATCATACAAAAATCTCCCAGCTTTGGCTTTCCACCTATTGTTTCCCGTATCGGAGTCAACACGAATACGGTCAGGTTGATGAAAGCCACCCTTGAAAATATGGATAAGGATCCATTGGGCAAGCAACTTCTTGCTCAACTCAAACTCGATGGTTTTGGCAACTACTCAGATTCACTGTTCAACGAAATACGCGCCATGGTCAACTCGGTTCAGCGAGTGACTCCAATGTCATCGATGTCATCTATGTTTCCACCCCATTAATCACATAACGCTATGTCTATTCTCAACCGGCGATCCTGGCCTCTGGCGGTAAAACTGTCACTCACCATCACCACTGTTGTGGCCGGTGTCGGCTTTATGATCGGGGCGGTGATGGTGGTACAGGACTGGAAGCTTTTTCATGAGTCGCTGGGTGAAAAAGCCCTTCTCCTCGCTGAGTCCGTGGCCATCACCACACCCAAGGCGATGCTGCGCAAGGATCACTGGTCTCTCTATACGAGCCTCAAAAATATTGCCACCAGATCACCTGGGACGACCAAGGGTCATGAGGTGTTAACCGCCATGATACTGGATGCTGACGGCAGGGTTCAGGCACACCTTCATCCTGCACAAAATCCCATGGGCCTTCTCTTCTCACCTCAAGACAATAACGAAAGGGCATTTTTTGCGACGGCCATGAAGGCAAGAAAACCCTTCGTCTTAAGTAGCGGCGGCTTCTCTAAGAGGGACTTCCAGGAAGGTGTTGTCCCCCTCTTCTCCGATCAGAAATATATGGGCGTGATTCGAGTTCGGCTTTCGCTTGCCCACCTTTATCAGAAAACTAAAAATACCGCGACCCTTGTTGTTGCACTGATATTCTGTTTTGTCATTATCGGTAGTGCATTAGGTACCCTTGTCTCGCGACGAATGGTCAGGCCTCTCACCGCAGTAACCCAGGGACTGGAAGCGGTTGGCAGGGGAGAGATGACTAATTTTGACCCCATCCCGGTAAAAAATAGAGATGAGATCGGTCGATTAAGCGTCACCTTCAATCAGATTATGTCTGAGCTGGCCGAGAAAAAGATGCTGGAGGAGGAGATCACTATGAGTGAAAAACTGGTCGCACTCGGCCGTATCACGGCAGGTGTCGCCCACGAAGTAAACAACCCCCTTGCAGGTCTCCTCAACTGCGTCGACACACTGCGTAAACACCCCAACGACAAAGAGCTTATCGATCGCTACCTGCCGGTTATCGATCAGGGACTGCACCGGATCAAAGAGATCGTCCACAATCTTCTTGTGGGACTGAAAATCGAAGAGAGTATTGAAACGGTCAGTATTGAACAGATCGATAAACTCCATGACCTGATAATAGCTGAGGTTGATGACCGAAATATCAATATCACCTGGGAAAACAGTACCGACAGGAGCCTGCGTATACCCGGCAGGACGGAACAGATTGTCTGCAACCTGCTAAAGAATGCGGTAGAGATTCTTCCTGATGGCGGCAAGATTGCCTTCAACATGTACCAGGAGGGTCCACATCTGGTGATTGAGGTGAGTGACAACGGTCCCGGCATTCCAGCGCGCATAAGAAATCAACTATTTGACCCTTTCTTCACCACTAAACCCAATGGCACAGGCCTGGGTCTCTGGATTGTCTATCGACTGGTTCAGAGTATGCAGGGGATTATCGAGATTGATAGTGAGGAGAACAATGGCACGACATTCCATATTGCACTACCTGTTACAACCACCAAGGCGACCTGATGTCAGATAATACCGATAACACTTTAGATGATGACGGCTTTAGTGACTACTGCGTCCTCCTGGTTGAGGATGATGAAATCATGCGACTGTCACTTGAAGACAGGCTTCGCCTTGAAGATATTTCTGTCCGTGCGGTGGCTGATACCCGCAGCGCAAGAGATGAGCTTGAGAAGGGTGATATTGATCTTGTTGTTACCGATATCCGCCTGCCTGACGGCACTGGCATTGAGCTATTTTCTGATATCGCCCTCCACTTCCCAGGAATTCCGGTAATCCTGATGACCGCCTACGGTGACGTTGCCGATGCGGTCTCTCTGGTTAAAGCCGGTGCACTTGATTATCTGACCAAGCCTTTTGAGATCAGTGACTTTATCACGAAGGTGCGGCGCCACCTCTCACGTATCGCAGATACTCGTCTGACGCTGGATGGTTTAGCCACTGACAACAGCTTCAAGCCGGGCAGCGGACGCCTGGGAAAGAGTACTGCAATGCGCAAGATCGAGCGGCTGATAGCACGCCTCAGAGAGAGTGATAGCTCAGTATTGATTACAGGAGAGTCCGGCGTGGGTAAAGAGGTGGTCGCCTCCCTGATCCACAACAACAGCCTGCGGGCCAAAGGACCCATGATTACGGTCAACTGTGCCGCTCTCTCCTCTACACTGATCGAGAGTGAACTCTTTGGCCATGAGAAGGGGGCCTTCACCGGCGCAATACAGCGGCGTATCGGGCGCTTTGAACAGGCCCAGGGGGGTACCATCTTTCTTGATGAGATCGCCGAGGTATCACCCGATATACAGGTAAAGCTCCTGCGGGTACTGCAGGAGCGTGAAATCGAACGTGTTGGCGGTGTCGAGCCGATCCCCCTGGACGTAAGGGTGATTGCTGCCACCCAGGTGGTTCTGGATCAGTCGATCAAAAATAATGAATTCAGATCTGACCTCTACTGGCGACTCAACGTCATTCATGTAGAGATTCCACCACTACGGGAGCGGCGGGAAGATATCGTCTATCTCGCACGACTGTTCGTCAACCAACTGGCGAAGCGAGCAGGCAGCCTTATCAAGGGGCTGTCACGGGAAGCAGAGCTACAGCTCCTGACCATGCCATTTACCGGAAACGTTCGAGAACTGAAAAATATCATAGAGAGAGCGGTAGCCTTAGGCGACGGCCCTTGGATCGGAGCCAGTGACCTGCAAACCACCGACAGCACCGCCAATGAGGTCGGAGCCACTACACTCAAGGAGTCTATTGCAGAAGCTGAGCGGCGCGCCATCAACAAGGCATTGGCAGAAAACAGCGGAAAAATCAGCCAGGCAGCTGATGCCCTTGGTATCTCACGCAAAAACCTGTGGGAGAAGATGAAACGCTACGATATTGAGAAGTGACGGTTGAGTAGCGCTGACTAAGGTGTCCCTGATGGAGCCGAGCGTTATGCTCCATCAGAGAGCCTGTTTTATCTACCAGAGAGTCTGTTTTATCTACGGCTCAGCTCATGTACCGCCTCAACCAGGGCCGCTGCATGCTCAGGATTTACGTCCGGGTGTATGCCGTGACCGAGGTTGAAGATATGACCCGGCCCATCACCGTAACTCTCCAGCACCCGCTTCACCTCATCACGAATACGCTCCGGCGAGGAGTAGAGCACACAGGGATCGATATTACCCTGCAGTGCCACCCGATCGCCAACCATTGCTCGGGCATCGGCCAGATCAGTGGTCCAATCCACACCCAGGGCATCGCAGCCGGTATTGGCCATACGGTCGAGCCACTGTCCACCGTTCTTGGTAAAGAGGATCACAGGCACCTTGCGGCCATCGCTCTCACGATTAAGCCTTTTGACAATACGGCTCATATAGTCGAGGGAGAAGAGCTGATAGTCCCGCGGACTGAGTACACCACCCCAAGTATCGAAGATCATCACCGCCTGTGCGCCTGCGGCGATCTGGGCATTGAGGTAGCTGGTCACTG
Organism: Sedimenticola sp.; assembly: GCA_040505915.1. GTDB lineage: Bacteria > Pseudomonadota > Gammaproteobacteria > Chromatiales > Chromatiaceae > Vondammii. The sequence goes on from JBEVXV010000872.1 coordinate 19,101, forward strand.
AGTTGGCCACCTTGCCAAGCAGCTGGTGCATCAAATCGGGACGCTCAAACATCATCCCCTTCACCTGAGCGAAGCTCTTGGTACCACTACCCTCTACCATATAGGTCGCCAGTGTCCAGGGGCTACCAGAGAAACCAATTAGCGGTACGCTTCCATCGAGCTCACGGCGAATAGTACGCACTGCATCCATCACATAGCCCAACTCCTGCTCTGGATCAGGTACCCCCAGCGCCTTTACTGCCGCCTCATCACGAATTGGCCGCTCAAACTTGGGCCCCTCACCTTCAGTGAAGTAGAGACCCAAACCCATAGCATCGGGGATAGTGAGAATGTCAGAGAAGAGAATCGCAGCATCCAGAGGAAAGCGTTCCAGCGGCTGAAGAGTAACTTCGCAAGCCAGCTCGGGATTCTTGCACAGATCCATAAAACTGCCAGCCTTGGCACGGGTGGCGCGGTACTCAGGCAGGTAGCGACCGGCTTGGCGCATCATCCACACCGGAGTCATATCCACAGGCTCACGGAGCAGGGCGCGCAAAAAACGATCATTCTTCAAACTGGACACGGGCGTTTTCCTTCTAGCTATACAAAGAGGCCGACGGGCAAAGAGAAGGATTCTACACCGAAACGGCAAATGGTTCATTTTTTCAGCGGGGTAAGACTCCATTGAATACCAACAGCAGCGGGAACCAAAAAATCAGCTCTCCGATAATATGGTAGCGGTAGTTGACTTTAAATACCGCTGGAAAGAGATTCATGATCAGAACAAAAAATGCCATCAGCGCAAGTATGTTGGCTGCATGCTTTACTATCTCAACCCCGCCTGAGGTCATTAGATAGATGCTCATCCCAAAAAGTAGGAATAGAAGAGCATGGATGACACGGTGGCAGATCACTGCGCCAAAACGTGTCGCCAGGGTGTGGTGATCATCCAGATAATCCTCTTCAACCTCTATCGCTGAATAAAGCAGCAACACAGACAGAACCAACTTAATAAACATGATCAATAGCACTACTTCATGGAGTGAGAGCAGGGTTCCACGCAGTGCAAGCGGGCCAACCCAGACACCGGAGGTGTAGATCAATGCAACAATAAGCTCCTTTTGTAGCCAGCGGGTATGTCGTATTTTTAATAGACTGAGGGCTGCAAAATATACTGCACTTACTGCAAAGATGATTAACCCACTCGCTATGATTCTGGTGTGAAGCGTTGTCAGAGCCAACACAAAATCAATAACCGCTAGGAGTATTACCAGGGAAGTGAGCACTCTAAAATGGTGGTGGTGAAATAGGTGCCGGTCGGTGTGTGACGCTTGCTTTAGTCGCCAGGCATCGACCAAATGGTCGGCGGT
>JBEVXV010000873.1:0-1714 GCA_040505915.1 Sedimenticola sp.
CCAACCAACATCCCGACGTTGTTAGCAACAAGCTTCGCACTGAGTTGTCCCGGGGCCGCATATCCGGTGGTTATGTTCAGAAGCCTTTCCAAAATATTAAGATTAGTCCACTTGGGGTTGTTCCTAAGAAGTCACCAGACCAGTTTAGACTTATACATCACTTATCGTACTCGCAGGGTTCCAATCAATCGGTTACTGAGGGAATTCCTTCAGCTCATAGTGCTGTTAAATATTCTCGTGTGGAAGATGCGATTGCGGCTACCAAATCTGTCGGCTCTGGGGCATTTCTTGCTAAAACAGATATCAAATCGGCTTTTCGGATCATACCCATTCATCCCGACGATTACCCCCTTTTAGGCTTCTGCTGGGAAGGTCTGTTTTACTATGACAAGTGTCTGCCGATGGGAGCCAGTTCCAGTTGTAAGATATTCGAGGCCTTCAGTACTGCTTTAGAATGGATTGCAAGGCAGAAATGTGGTTGTCATTCCATTATTCACATTCTGGACGACTTCCTGTTCATTGGGGAATCATATGAGAGAGTTGATAGGGCTCTGCATACGTTCATGGATCAGTGTGCACTCCTGGGAGTTCCCTTGTCTGAAACAAAAACATTTTCACCCGCTACTACAATGACATTCATGGGTATCTCCCTGGACTCCATCCGCATGGAAGCTCGTCTACCAGAGGACAAATTAGATAAAGCTCGCGAATTGCTACTTCAGTTTCAGGAGAAATCCTCTTGCACGCTGCGCCAGTTGTTATCTCTGATAGGCGTTCTCAATTTTGCCTGCTCCGTAATCCCGCCAGGGCGTACCTTTCTCAGACGGTTGAGTAATCTGTCAATGGGAGTGTCCAAGCTTCATCATCATGTTAAGCTGACTGCGGAAGTGCACCTCGATATGGGGTTGTGGCTCACTTTCCTTACGAATTTCAATGGGACATCTTTCTTCCTTCATAAAGCAAAGCTGGACAGCAATGCCATTCAGCTTTACACTGATGCATCGGGTTACGGGGCATGTTACACCCGAAAATGGTTATATGGCCGTTTTCCACTGCCATGGCATTCGTTAAACATCACTTTCCTTGAATTATATCCCATTGTTATCTCGATCGAGGTTGGGGCCACTTATGGAAAAACCATAGCATTGTGTTCAATACAGACAATCAGGCTCTGGTGCCAATCCTTAACAAAAAGACTTCGAAGGACAAAACAATTATGTTTTTGGTCAGAAAATTGGTACTCGCTTGCTTACGGCTCAACATCTTGTTCACAGCAAGGCATGTCCCTGGTAAACATAACCAAAAGGCCGACGCTCTTTCTCGTTTGCAGATCACACAGTTCAAAGCACTGTCACCGGACAGCGACTGGGACCCAACCAGCCTACCGGAACACCTACAACCGCACGAGCATTGCAAGAAGTTGAAGTTCTGCTAACTGCGTCACTCTCCGCATCTTCAGCTTCTACGTATCGGAGAGCCTGGGAACTGTTCGGAATTTTTCAGTATCGATCTTTGGGCACGCACTTCAGCCACCTCTGTCGGTGAAAACTACTGCCTTATTCGTAGCTCATCTACACTGTCTTAAATTATCAAATACGACGATTTCGACATACCTTTCCGCGGTGAGCTATGTTCACAAGCTCCTACAATTACCTGACCCTACCGGTAGCTTTCTTATTACGACTTTAGTTCGTGGCGCTCAGAAAATGTCTCC
>JBEVXV010000874.1:0-6824 GCA_040505915.1 Sedimenticola sp.
TATATACATTCGTCTCATGCTCCTCTATCATGCGGTAACATGTTGGGAAGACAATTGAAATGGTGCGAGTGTTATGTCGACTAGTATTTTGCTCTCGACAAATTCTGGAATTAATTAAAAACAACACATTATTTCGTGTTGATATTTGGTGAAAATGTGTGTTAATATGTGATTTATGGATACTGGAAATTATATACGGTAACATTTAGAATTACGTGATTTATTGCCATCTATGTATTTACATGAATAACAATGTGATGAAATCGTCCTATTAACATGCCCCGAAGGCCTACATAGGTAGTGTGTAAACTGTTGAAATCAGCTATACCTGTGTACCGGCTATAATCGGAGAACCGTCACGCTCTATTGAACTTCATAATAATGCGAGGCGAGCACACGTATGGCGCGAACCGTCACGCTTGACAGGCGCGCACTCTAGACAACTGTCCAGTATTTGTAACGTGGTCGAATTCGGTAAAATGACTTCTGTGGATCAGGAAGTGTTCCGCAATGAACTAACTCCGGTTTTCCTGGATTCGTCAGAGACTACCGAGGTTAAGATGCCGGTAAATACGTATGACGTCACTGACGTGGCCGACACGTCCACAGTCGACCCTAGAGTTATTGTGGATGACGTTTTAGTGGAAGACTCAACTAATTCTGAATTCAGGGAACTGAAGTCGTTGTTTTCGGACTATCCGTCTGACATGTTCATAAATAGGCTTCTAATCAAACATTCCCAATGCGAAGTCACGCTAGAAAGGCTACGATGTGACGTATTTGATCGTCTCAAGTATTATGACGACGACTTTCCCTATGGGCTACAGTGCGAACTTAAACGGCGGGTACGTACTCGTCAGGGCGATACAGTTGCCTGGAAACTGGCGAAGGACATACACACGATCGTATCCGTGATCGAAGGGGGTGAATATTCGGAGTTGAAAGAACTTATCAGTTCTGGAAAAAGTGGTAAATCCCGTAATTACTCTGTTGCGGAGACGAACAAATCAACGCGTGTGGAAACGAATGACTGCCAATGTAGTGCGGCAGTGAAAGTACTACAAGACACTGTGTCGAATCTTAGCGCCGACATGGTAAGTGTTAAGCAGAAATGTCACGGAAATGAGCAGATACGACTGGAACAGATAAAAACTATAACAAAATCAGTAACTGAGTTGAAACAAAACATCCGCTCTATCGCCAGCGTACTGTCTACAGGTCTGGAGAACATAAACCTATGTATTCAGCGTATCGAATCCGACAAATGTTCAGGAGTGTCCAGTGCTAAAGCGGATATTAAACTATTGCGACAAAATATGACCGACATGGACGATAAAGTCGAGTCGCTGTCATCGGCGTGTAATAAGACACAAAAGATGTTAAGTAAACACAAACATATGGCCCCAGTAAACATAACGCACACGGACAAGTCCGTTTGTAACAGTACATTTGCCGACTCATCTGCATCTAGTTTACCGGCGCCCGAGTCTCCGGACAGCGTGCGCCAGATACATGCACCTTTACATACTGATCTGTCCGGTGGCTCTGACGTGGGGCTCGATGGGAATGGGACGCCAAATGTCACTGAAGGTAACCACACGCCTGGTCATAACATGTCCAGTATAGACGACAATGCTGAATATGTTGCAATTCTTATATCCCCGAACTATGTAGTAAGAACAGGGACAGAAACTGTCGTATCGCATACAAGTACAATGAGTGACACGTCTTTGACGGTAGTCAGTGAGCAACGTAATGAGGGGTCAGCTCAATGTGACTTGAACACTGACGGAAGCATAGACAGTTTGCCTCTTGGTCACGATAATGCCAGTCATGTACATAATGATACGTGTTTAAATGATCAACGTAATGTGCGAGCCCATGGTAACAGCGAGCATTACAATTCAAATTTCGATAACGTTAATAATTCACAAATAACGACGACCATCACTAGCGCGAATATTGAATCATCACAATCTGTACAACGTGCCATGAACGCACAAAGTACATACGGAAATAGCAGTTCTGATAATGCAGTCAATATCCCCGTACGTACGACTCGATTCGTACGAGATAATACACCGCCCCACAGTGAGCCGACAAACCGGAGTAAAACACATGATGAAAACCAAAGTTGGTATGGTGGTGGCGGGAGAGATGATGACGTCACTGCTGATGACACTGAGGACGATGGGTTTACTAAATATGTGAAGAAACGAACACTACGTTTCTATTTGGGTGGTTTCGAGCCCACCATCACAGAGAACCTCCTATATAGGTATGTAGAGAGTAGGGGCCCTAAAGTAACATTGATCAGTATTTGGCCAAGTAGGAGAAATAAGGAAAATGTCGTCATTAGACTAAACGTTGAAGACAACAATGATAGTTCGAAATTGGAAAGTCCGTATTTTTGGCCACCAGGTATAGAATGCAGACCGTGGCGATCACAAGCCGAGATCAGACAGTCGCGGTCGGCACGCGTACGGCGATATAATCCGGCCACACAACGGTATGGTCGATCAGACATCGATGATTACAATCCGTACATGTACCCAGAGGGTAATGTTCGCTGATGCTTAGAGCTCGCATATCGCCTTGGGTAAAATAGGTTACAATTTAGGATTTTTTTCTCGCACTTTCATGGCACTACGAAACATACATCTATTATCCTGGAATGCTACCGGCATAATGTCTAGTAGCTCGTATATATGTGATATCATGAATGCACACCACATTGACTTTTGCGGCATTGCAGAACACTGGTTATATGAGAAAGACTTGCACTTCATGAACTCAATAGACAATAATTATGTAAGCCTGTCGACATGTGACGCCGATTTGCGTGTTCCTGGCAATCGGCGTGTTGGTAAGGGTGGTGTGTCATTACTGTGGCATAGGAAACATGACCAATATGTAACACCCATTAGCATTGATAATGACAGAATTGTCGGCATACAAGTTGCTGCAGGCTCTGGGCTATATATGTTCATTTTCCAGGTATATCTACCTTGCTCGAATCATTCAATTGCTCAATATAGGGAATATATTGAGAGACTGAATGATTTGATATCCATGTATGAACACAAAGGACTTGTAATACTCATGGGCGATTTCAATGCGAATTTGATGTCAAATAGGTTTCACAAAATCGCCGATACTAGAAGTCGTTGCTTAAACCAATGTGTAATAGACAATAACATGGTTTCTGTTAATACATTGGACATATGTACAGGGGCGAAATCTACATTTGTGTCGTACAATGGAGAGCATGAATCATTAATTGACCATATTATTGTACCAATAGGAAGTGTAGATTTAGTAAATGCATGTGAAATCCTCGATGACAATGAATTGAATGTTTCCCGGCATAGACCTGTATCTTGCACCATAGCATTACCAAACTATAGTGACGGTGGTAACAGTGAAATATTTGGTGAATATCGCGTTAAGTGGAGTAAAATACCCAAACCGGCATTGCAAGCATACACCGGGCATATGACAACGGAATCTGCGAATATACTTCGTCAACATACTGATTTGAAATCGCCAGCTGATATAGACAATCTCTACCGACAAATAGTGAATACAATAGACACAGTGACACGAAGGAACATACCCAAATCAAAATTTAGACATTATCTTAAACCTTATTGGAATCAGGAATTAACGATGCAACATAATCAAATGAAATCCCTCAGACAACAATGGATCTCCGATGGTCGGCCTCGTGGTTCCTGTCATACTTCGTACACAAACTATAAACAGTCAAAGTGCAAATTTAGACAGATGCATAGACGAGCGGTCGATGCATACGACACACAACAACTCATCGAAATAGACAAGACGCTCGAGGTAGACAGTGCATCATTCTGGAGAGAAATCAACAAACGGAGGAATTATTCGCGCACTAGTCCGGGCGCTGAAATGAAATTTGGCGAAACAACGTATAGACAGCCAGAAGAAATTACCACTCAATGGGGTCATTATTTCGCCAACTTATATTCGCCATTGGACATACCGAGCTTCGACGACTCATTCAAAACAGAAATAGAGTCATACATCCGCGATCAGGACATAGAGACAGAAAGCATTAACAGTGTTAGTGATGAGGAAATATACACTGGACTAAAATCGTGTAAGAGCGGCAAGGCGTGTGGAGAAGACAATATATATTACGAAAATATCAAATATGGCGGCGCATGCCTCTGTGAAGTGCTGGCGCGGCTATATAATGCTATGCTATTGACGTCACACACCCCAAGTGCAATGAAACGGGGGGTCATCATCACTCTACACAAAGGTGGTCGGAAAGCCAAAAACAATCCAAACAACTATCGTGCAATAACATTATCCTCTGTGCTACTGAAACTATACGAGAGAATATTGCTAAACAGAATACAAACAGACAGTGTCCTGAAGTTTAGTCCATTGCAAGGCGGATTCCAAAAGGGCATGGGGTGCGTTATGACGTCATTTGTGTTTAGGGAATCAGTGCTGTATGCCCGAGAAAATAAAAGCCCGCTGTATGTTTGTTTCCTAGACACTCAAAAAGCGTTCGACACGGTGTGGCATGCTGGCCTAATGTACAAACTATTGAAAGCACATATTAACAAGACACTATACTTGGCCATTGATAGTATGTATCGCGGTATGGCTAGTTGTGTGCGTTACAGGGGACATAACTCTGACTGGTTTTCTGTTCAACAAGGTACCCGACAGGGAGGAGTTATCTCCCCTGTACTGTACCTCCTGTTTATCGACGATCTCCTGCGGCAGCTCCAGTCACTGGACGTCGGTTTCGGCATGAGCGGTGTGAACATTAGCTGCCCGACAGTGGCCGACGATATGGTGCTCGTGTCATACTCTAAACATGGACTGGAGACGCTCATGCGGACCTGCTACAATTATTCCGTACAATGGAGATACCAGTACAATGCATCTAAAAGTGCCGTAATTGTATTTAACGAAAAACAGAACAGTTACTCGCAGACAAATAGACAATGGGAACTAGGAAGTGATCGAGTTAATGAAGTCGAACAATATACACATCTAGGTATCATTAACGACAAACATCTCAGCTTAAATAAATGTGTGCAACAAGGATGTAGCAGACTTCGAGGTACTTTTTTGAGTGTGGCTAATAGTGGCATATACGAACGCGGATTACATCCGTGTACATCAAAACACATATACAATACGGTGGTTATGCCAAAAGCATTATATGGTTGTGAAATATGGAATGACTTAAGCGCAGTTCACATTATGGAATTGGAACGCGCGCATAGATTTTGTGTCAAGTATATACAGGCGCTGCCGACTCAGACACGAAGCGTGGTAGCATTGAGTATGCTTGGGGTGCTTCCCCTAGAGACGGAGATCGATCGCCGTAAACTTACATTCTTACGACAATTGTGTGTTCTACAGCCGCATTTCCGAGCAAAACAAATATTCCTGCAGCGATTAACATCATACAGACTTGGATTAACCAGTGGCAGCCAGGTACAAGGCTTTATTCCGGATATACATCGAATTTTAAACAAGTATTCCATGATACGCGAAATAGACAAGTACATTGAAACTGGCCAGTTCATGTCCCAATACACGTGGAAGTCAACGATTAGGCGACGCCTCGCCTTCGTGGAAAATGAAAACATGCGACACTTGCTTGCAAATGATCAGGATCTAAACACGTTTGATCAAGTGCATGTCGGCATCACACCACACGTATTCTGGAAATATAGCAGAACCAACCCACAACTATCGAAAGACTGTCAGTCTGTTATTAAAATGATCGGTAAACACTATGACAGATTCCAGCAACGTACATGTCAAAAATGCAACTGTGCGACAAATACGTTGGTAATACATATTGTTCATCACTGCCCAACAAACAAAAATGTGCGCGAACAGTTTTGGAATCGCATGATACAGGCGTTCGGTATCGAATTATATATGTGGTTTACCTCCCTTTGCCCATCAAGTCAACTCCGCATCATGCTCTCCGGTAGAATTAGTGTACTAGCTGACGATAAGCAAGCCAAGTTTACTGAAATATCAGTTCATGCTCTGCATAAAATGTGGTCGCATCGCTCAGTACAGTAATGCATTTTGTAATCAGACAATTCATGTAATGTAATATGTATACTGTAAGGACACGTTTGTTTGAGACCCTGAAGTCATACATGCGAGATTGTCAGTATCTCAGTACATATCACTATGTATATAGTACTATAGTTATATGTACTGGTATTCTGTATTAACTGCAGTAATGCAGTAGTAGACCAAGGTGCGTCGTCACACTGCTCGCGCCATGTTTCTGTATTTGTCAAATGTGACACGTCGTGAGAAATATACCTAAATGAGGTATTGACCAGCGTAGCTCCTGATCATCTAGCACGCTCACGGTTCATGATAACTCGTATAGTGATTTTTAGAAGCTTTGTGGGTGTTCCGATGACAAATAGCGAGCAGTGTAGACCCTGATCAGACTGCGGGAATGCGCAGGCTGATCTGGGGCTGCACTGGTCTCCGCCGCATTTGGGCGACTTCTCTCATGACGGGTCACAAATATGTATTTGTATATAATTATGTTCTATGTCTATGTGCTCTCCGTATCCGGAGGATAATAAAGATTATTATTATTATTATTATTCTCAGTTGTCGCCTGTTGTTTGAAAGATATATTTTTCCGGGCGTTAAAAACAGCGTCTTTCAAGCTGAATTCGTGGAGTGTAGTAACGAACTGGTCATTTGGAACAACGATTGCCCGGATAAAGCACTGTTCGTTGTCTTTGTGGCTGACATGAGTATAACACCACCAAAGG
>JBEVXV010000875.1:0-2276 GCA_040505915.1 Sedimenticola sp.
TGGTGGGTGAGGTTTACTACGATACCGTCGTTAATTTTATCTTCGTTATTCTGGTTGGACGCTATCTTGAGGCGATATCCAAGCGTCAGGCAGTGGCCTCTTCCCAGCGCCTCCTCGATCTCCAGCCACGGGTGGCAACGCTGTTTGACGGTGGTGAAGAGAAAATAGTCCCCATCCGCTCAATCAAACCGCAACAGCGTGTGCTTGTAAAGCCGGGCGGGCGGATACCCGTCGATGGTGTGGTGTTGGAAGGGGAGAGCGCCGTCAATGAAGCGATGCTGTCGGGGGAGGCTGAGCCCCTCCTTAAGAGACCTGGAGACCGGGTTTCAGCCGGGACGATCAATGGTCACGGCGTATTGCGGATTCAGGTTCAGCGCGTTCTCAAGGATACTGCTCTTGGCAGAATAATTCGTCTAGTGGAGGAGGCTCAAGCCAGTAAGGCACCGATTCAGTCTGTTGCCGACCGTATTGTCCCCTGGTTTGTGGCGGCAACTCTCGGTTTGGCAGCCGCAACTTTTCTCTGGTGGCTGGGCAACGACTTTGAGACGGCGCTGATGGCCGCCACTGCGGTGCTGATTATCACCTGTCCTTGCGCTTTTGGTCTGGCGACCCCCATGTCCATTGCCGTCGCTTCAGGGCTGAGTGCAAGATATGGCGTTCTGGTGAAGAACGGAGCGGTTCTCGAAACACTGTCGTCGATCACCCACTTTGTCTTTGACAAGACCGGCACCCTGACAGAGGGCAAGATGACGGTCACCTCAATTGCTACCGCTGAACGACAGTGGCGGCATGGTGATCAGCTGCCGGAAGAGATTCGCCTGCTCCTCAATAACCTGATCGCCTTGGAACGCTTTTCTGAGCACCCGGTGGCGATGGCCATCACCTCCTGTGGTGAGACCCTCGGCATAGATGGCCGCCACCTTGAAGTGGACAATTTTATCAACCGTCCTGGATACGGTGTCTCTGCCAGGGTGGCCGGGCATGAGTTAGTGGCGGGCAACAGTGCCTGGCTGGATACGCTGGATGTTAAGCGCCTGCCTCAACTGGAGCGGGAGGCTGAGTGCCTCGATCAGCAGGGTGTCGGGTCACTGCGCTGTGCGATAGATGGCTGTGAACTGGCCGTTATCGGTGTCGAGGATCGAATTAGGGAGGATGCGGCGGATCTTATTGCGACACTGAAAAAAGAGGGGATGAAGTTGACCCTCCTCAGTGGTGACCGGCGCCATACCGCCGAGATGATCGCCGAAAGGCTAGGCGGCATGGAGGTGATCGCCGAGGTGCTGCCGGAGGAGAAGGATCGGGTTATAGGGCGACTACAGGCTGGGGGGCATAAGGTAGCGATGGTCGGCGATGGTGTTAACGATGCTCCCGCCCTTGTGCGAGCTGACGTGGGCATTGCCCTTGGCTCGGGCACCGATGTTTCCATTGCCAGTGCAGATATCGTGCTGATGAGCAGTGAGCTGCAGAAGGTCTATCTGGCATCGGCACTCTCCCGTCGCACCCTGCGGTCAATTCGACAGAACATCGGCATCTCGATCACGTATAATCTGATTATGGTACCGCTCGCCATGGCAGCTTTAATCACTCCACTGGTTGCGGCAGTCTCAATGCCGATAAGTTCTCTGTTGGTCATTGCCAATGCAGCGCGAATTCGCACCCTGTTTCGGGGCGTTCGGTAATGGTTTCATGCAATTGATCTGAGGATCTGAAATGGACGTAATCTACGGTTTGATTCCCGGCATGCTGCTGCTCGGGCTGCTGGGTGTAATCGTCTTCTTCTGGGCCGCACGTAGCGGACAGTTTGATGATCTGGAAGGAGAGGGGAGTCGGATCCTGATGGATGATGATCTCAGGCCGTCAAAGCCGCCAAAGAGAGAGCAAACCGGCACAACTTCAGAAGCTGAATAAATGCTACTTCTCTCCAGATGCTCCTCCGTCATAGCTACTTGAAGCGGTCAACTGCGGTTTCCAGGGTTACCTATCGACTAGCTTGGCAAGCTTCCACCATGGCCTTGGCTGCGTTGGAGAGGGTGCGGTCCTTGTGAGTGACGGCTCCCAGTTGGCGACTGAGCTTTAGCTCACGGATATCCAGTACCCGGAGATCATCACCCTTAACCATGCTCTCAGGCAGCAGGCTCCAGCCCAGTAACCTTTGATGGCACCAACTCTCACGTAAGTACACAGCTTCACTCTTGCTAGTTCCGACGAGTGCGGCGAAGATTACCTGATCGCCTATTCGTGTAAAGGACGGGGCGTATGCCCCTCCTGTAACACCA
>JBEVXV010000876.1:0-3227 GCA_040505915.1 Sedimenticola sp.
CCATGGAATCGAACGTTAGAGCGAGAAAGAGTAGAAAGAAAAAAGCGGTTCCACCATAAAAGATGTTGCGCGCCATGGTTTTTGTGAAGGCTTGGGCCATTGGAGTGATTCCTGTGCGGTGCAAAATTGGCAAATAGATTAAAAACCAGAAGAGTTCATAAAGGTTTGATATTGGTCAAATGGTATCGGTTAATGGGGGATACCTGAATGGTACTGACTCGTTTAGAGGTTCCTTAACCGTAATGGCTCACCCCTTCTTCACTTCACAGCATTTTTGAGTGCTGTAACAAGGTAACTATTCAGCTCACCTCTAAAATTAGCTATTTCTGAGTTAAGAAATAATTATCTACACACATAAACTCGCATTTCGTGCCTTTTTATCCTTAAACCAGCTCTGTACCAAAATCCTGAAAACCACAGTTATGGTGGAGCAGAAGTGTTGTAGGAGCGAACTTGTTCGCGATGGACTACGAAACGTGCTCTTCACGAACAAGTTCGCTCCTACGCCTGAGTTCCGGATTACCGTGCTGAATAGTTACATTTACAGTAACTTATCAAAAAGACTGTGCCATAGGGCACCCCTGCCGCAACTCACGGATACCTTATTGGGCTTGTCCATACCAGGCGTGTGCGGCTTTAGGGGCCTTTCCCCACAAGCCGCGCTCATTTTCAATCGCCTCCCGCTCGGCGCCCTCCAGTGTCTGTTTCAGTGTCGGCTCGAGGGGATAACGGCCAAGCACAACGGCATAACCCTCTTCCACCATGGTTTGGTTGAGAGAGCGCTTGTCTGATCGAAAAACAGTGGCGGATATTCGCCCGTAGCGATCCTTTTTGCTTAGGTCACCCTCCAGGCTGAGCTTCTGGCCTGGCGTGACCAGGTCTTTTAAGTGGGCTGTGGCCATCTGTCCGATCTTCAGCAGAGCCTGCTTGTCCAGCGCAGTACGTTGAAGGTCCTTGGTGAACTTCGGATTCTCCACCTCTTCCGGTGCATCGATTCCAAGGAGTTGGAGACGTTTCTCCTCGCCCTGTATCTCCACCACCAGAGTGTCGCCGTCCTCGACGCTGATAAGTGAGGCTTGGTGCAGTGCTTCACCCGCTGTAGCGAGGGTAAAGGGGAGGGTGAGGAGTAATAAGTACCACTTGATCATTTGATCTCTCCTATCGAGGCAGCCAAAATATGAAAAAGAAGCAGAACACCACCAGAGCGATGAAGAACAGAATAAACTTTCTTTTGGCACCGGAACGGTAGCCCCGCTTCTGATAGTGAGAGACTGCGCCGCAGTGAGGGCAGGCTGCTATATCATCAGGAATCTTCTTGCCACAGTAGAGGCAGCTGACCTGTTGCGTCGTTGATTCAGTCATTTCGCTGTTCTTAACAGATAATTACGTTTCACCACCGATACACAGGAGAGTTAATTGCTATTCGAATGATGCGGTTCGTACCTCACCACATCCTACAATTCTTTCTCTGCGCTCTCTGTGTTCCATTTATATGGCTTCTGTTCAATGGTAGGTACCACAACTTTTATTTCCTCGACTCAATGACTGGTACCACTCGAACGAGTCAGCTTGTTGTGTACGTTGTATTTACCTGACGGTTTTTTCATCGGCAGACGTTTAATCTCTTTCAGTGTATTGGCGTCGTAGATTACCAGTGCGCCCTCCTGATCCCAGATGCTTACCAGGGCGTACTTCCCGTCCTTGGTGAATTCAACATGGGCGGAGGTTTTTCCCGGTGCTGGTTTCAGGGTCTTGACGATCTCCAGCGTCTGCTTGTCGATAACGTGCATAAGATCCCTGTTGGGGCCGAAAAAGACATCCACCCAGGCGTAGGGGCTCTTCTCATGGCTACGCATAAAGAAGCCCGGCCCCTGGGTTTTGATACGCTTGATCACCTCCCAGCTCGTAGTATCGATGATGGTGACCACGCCTTCCTTGATATTAGGGGTTGCCAATACGGTTTTCCCCTGATAGTTCCAGGTGATGCCGGAACTCAAGTGTGGCATACCGGGGAGTGTCACTTTGCCGACAGCACGTTTCAGGTCGAGATCGACCACCTGGCCGGTGCCATCGCGGGCGGTGCCGATGATCTGGTCGTACTCCTGGGTCATGAAGAAGTCGTCGAGATAATCCTTGAGCTGGATACGGCGTACGGCAAAGGGCTCCTCCTTGTGTGCGTCACCGGACTCTCTATTGTAGTCGTGAACCCAGCCGGAGAAGCCGGGCGGTGGTTCATCCAGGTAGCTGATCTCCCACACCTCCGGTATATCCTTGAGGGCGGCGATGAAGCTGTTGCGTGGGTCTGCAGTGTAGACTGCGCTCACCCGGGAGCTGTTTCCTTTGTCATCTTTTGCCTCGATCACCTTGAAAGGGGAGAGATCCTTGGCGTCCAGCACGGTGAGTGTGTGGGGTAGGTAGTTGGCGACGATAAGGTAGCGTCCATCGTGGGAGACGGCGAGATTGCGGGTGTTGATACCAGCACGCACCTCGGCCACATATTTAAGGTTGAAGGCATCGAACTTGCTGATCCAGCCATCACGGGAGGCGAAGTAGATGTAGCGGCCACCCTCGGCCCATTTGGGGCCGCCGTGAAGAGCGAAGCGGGTGGGTAGGCGATGAATAGGGGTAAAGCTGTTGCCGTCGAGCAGGGTGGCGTGGTGATCACCCAGCTCTACCACCATAAAGAGGTTTTCGATCTCTGCATCAAATAGCGGTTTGTTCGGTAGAGTCCCCGGCTTGTGGTAGACCAATTGGCTCGCCTTGATCTCTTTCATTCCCCAGACAGGGATTTTAGGGAGAGGGGTATAGGCGAGATTCACAAGTGACTCTATCTCAGCATCGTTTAGCTTCTCTTTGAATGCTGGCATCTGGGTGGCGACACGTCCCTCTTTGATCACCTCCGCGGCAGATTTTTTCCGTAGCCGTTTAAGATTCTGCGGCAGCAGGGCAGGGCCGATTTTTCCCAGTCGATCCTCACCATGGCATTCGCCACAGTGTTGTTTGTAGAGTGCCTGGGTCTCTTCGTTTGCGGATACGCTGACTGATCTTGTTACCAAGAAGAGGGCGAAGAGAAGTGTGGTTTTGTGATTTAGAAAGTTCATTAATCTACGTCGTTCTGTACAAAAATCATGGAGTCGATTGTAGGAGCGAACTTGTTCGCGAAGAGCGCGTATCGGAGCCTATCGCGAACAAGTGCGCTCTTACACTGTGTTTGCTTTTGTGGCTTG
>JBEVXV010000877.1:0-4028 GCA_040505915.1 Sedimenticola sp.
CTTTAAAAGATTGTGCTTTTACAAGATGGCGCCTGTTTCAACGACTGATATTGCAGACACAATATTTGGCATAAATGGTTGAATACAATAATACCCCATCAGTTTTATGCCCCCATGACAAGTCAGGGGGCATTATGTTTTGCACCTGTCCGTCCGTCTGTCCATCACACTTTCCAGCTCAGCTACAAGTTGTTTGACGCAGCTACACGTTGTTCGACAAGCACCACAATGGGGGCATCGCTGTGTCTTACAGACACAATTTGTCTAGTTAATTCCATAAATCACATGACATTTTGTCTTGTTGATTGTTGAAAATTTGCATTATTTCCTGGGATTGATGATGGATGAACCCACTAATCAACATAATGGGCGCCTCTTCATAATTATGATGTGAGGTGGAGTGCGAGATATGAACATGCAACTTTTGATCTATTTTATATATGCAGTATCATTGAATTAAAATACTATGGTTCCAGAGTTCAAAATTTTGAAAACGGTTATATGGATTTGGGTTTAATTTACATACCAGCCTGTTCTGGAAGCAATTTCTTGTTACGGGGAGACTTTCAATATAATGATGGTCTAGTGCGTAAGTTCGTAACTGCTATGCTTTTGCATAGCAGTTACGGCCTTACGGTACTACACCATCGATATAGCTATGTGTGTCACATTTTGATACGTAGTTACCCATTTTGTTCATGAAGAGTTTTTACTGTGTAGTTGATTCCATGAAAGTTTTTTTATTGTGATTGTCATATCTATGAGGTTATAATTCCTATGTTGAGGTTCAGCATAGCAATGATAACCTTATGATACTAGCCTTTGATCTTTGTGTGTTTGTGACGTTTGACAAGAAATAAATGCATATAAAGTGACTCTATTCTTTCCAACACCTAATTCAGGCTATATGATGTAATTCCGCAGCTCAATCAAGACCGCATACAATTACATACAATGTATAAATAAAGTAGGCACAAGCATCTATTAAATATGATAATGGAAAGCGTGTAATGAATGTGCAATGAATATGTGTGCGATCAGTGATTCGCTAACTTTGTTATCAATCGATAATGGCCAGGTAGTGTGAAATCCCAGAATGTAAATATGGATGACAGAATTGGGTGTCGACCATTTTTGGATTTGACCATATATATGAGAGGCGATAAAAGTTTAAATTTTGAGACCTTTGGAATCTCTGGCAAACTGATTTCTTTTTAAAACGTAAATCACTTGAGCAATTGTGTGTTAATATTTGAAGTGGGTGCTGAGAAGGTAATATAGCCTCTTTGAACTGCTTATAGTAGTTATTACACGTTTTACATCTGAAATCATGAAAAGTCGGTAAGTAATAAATACAATGTAAATATATTGCTATGTACCGTACCTCTATTATATGCTGATGGTTTTGTCCAGTACCAATCGGATGCATTTATGAGATATAGAAAAAAAAAGTAAGGAAATGTTTGCTTCAAAACATAATTAATATTGGAGATATTTCACCTGGAATATGTTTTATCAAGGTTTTCTATTGATTGGGGCTTATTTGTCAAAATGATTGGTGTACATGTTTAAATTCATCATTCAAAACATTCACAACTTTAATATTGCAAATATGTACTGCTGAGCTGAATGGTGTAATGTTATTGTAGAGCGATATTTTGTATATACATTATTATGTTGACCAGGTAACTATGCATTAACTGACTACCGACCTTGTTCTGATAATGCTCTAGTGTCGCGATTATGACACTATTTATCAGGCTCAGACTCTAGCAAACTGATTGGTTGATCCTGAGCATACGCTCAGTATCAACCAATCAGTATGTTTGAGTCTGTGTATGAGATTTGAGCAAAGTTTTATAACCCTGTGCCCTATTGTATCTGATACTGGTGCTAGAACATGCTTATCACAAGTTCCATTGATTTGAGAGTTAAATGTTCTGAATATTGATACCCCTCACACCACACCACACCACAGATCAAGATGTTTATAATGTCAGCACTTGATATATTTTGTAAATATTCAGGGTTGTTGTTGTGATGTAGTTTGTGGTGAGGTACGACCCCATATCGTCATTGCTGCTGAATGTACAACCAGATGTACTTGAACTCTCATTTGGTCGCAAGGTATGGGCTTCGAACCCGATTACCAATCCATGTATGAAGCTGTCTGCCAAACAGACATAGAACCACATTCTGATTCACAGATTCCTGAAGTGCATTTCAATCGGTTGGTGTGGCCACAAAATGTGTTTCGATTGGTTTGTCTTACCAAAAGTGATTCGTGATTGGTTCATAAGACCACTTGTGTTCTGGAAGCTTGCTTGATTCAGGTTCGTGTAGAATGTTTTCTTATTTCATTGTATTGTTCATATGATTCTTCACACGATATTCTGTAACACATTCTTGGAGAAATAGGTCATACATGCAACACCGCGTGCATTAATCGTGCCAATGATCAGTTATTAAGAACTATCTTGGGCATCTACTGGTAATGTGAACTCTCAACCAAACAGCTGGATTGGCCGAGCTTGTTGCTTGAATCAGGCTCCTTGATTTCAAGTATACACATTGAGTTAATGCCCGACGGTTTTATAACCGCTGGCAAGATTAACGCCTGCGACAGTGTAAGTGAACAAATCCATTCTCAAGGGAGACTTGCTGTAAAAGGCAGTAGCCATCCTCAAAAGAGAGTTGCTGTACAGTTGCTGTACAAGAGAATTTTGCTGCTGTTAACATTTTTAGGATCACAGATAAAATCTTTAATATTCTCTGGTATAATGCTATTAATTAGAAGCATTTTAATGGTGTAATAGTAGTAATAGAGATTTGACTCGGTGTGATTGTGTACGTTTGACATGTTTGAACTGTGTACCTATAAATGGGCCGTCGGCTGGGAAAAAGGACCTTGCATCGTTTGCAATCAACGCAGTCCCAGATCAGCCTGCACATTCGCGCATTCTGATCCGGAACTACGCTGCTCGCTATTCAGTTGTTAAGTGGCCATATATTGCCAGCCGCACACAAGTTAGATTCTAACCGCCACTGTGTGGGTGCACAGGAGGCTCGGGAGCTGCAATTTGTGCCAATGTTGTAAGGTCCCTTTTCCCAGCCAGGAGCCCAAATGATGAAATGGTCAGTTTTGTGTACAAAAGTAGAACGGTTTACATCACATTTTTATATGGCTATTTAGTGTCTTTTAGTGGCAGTTTCATATCCGGTAGGGCATGTAGTAACTTCATTGTGCGACATTAGCTCTTGCCATTCGTGTTCACTCGTGACATAATTTGTTTTATCGCATCTTCAATATTTGCCAAAATTTATTTACAAAGATATTCTTTGATAGGCCATTAAACACCAATAAACAATAAAATTAAACAAAGATATTATGCCCTATCGGTAACACAGGTTTATGCAAATGAAATGGTTCAGGCTTTTAGCTAATTTTAACGATTTCAGTGGCACTGTATCTCATACGTGCCACCGTGGCCCATCGAGTCTTCGGACTGGTAGCCACGTTAAATAAATGTCATAATAATAATAATAATAAGAGATTTATCAGCAAAGTTCCGTGTATTTTACAGAAGACTAAAATCATCCAGAGGGCCAGATAAGCAGAGTATTTGATGATCATTTGGGGATAATTGTATCCCCCACGACGATAGTCGGGGGATACTATGGATTTGACGTCGTCACGCCGCGTCCGCCGCGTCCGCGTCCGCCGCCGCGTCCGCCGCGTCCGCAGACACTTGGTTTTCAGAGTATAACTCGAATACCGTATGTAATTTTTCAACGAAACTTTAACCATGCATAGATAGCGGGTATACGGAGTGCTCCGCACAAGAACCACGTTGCCTTGACCCTCACAATCAAGGTCAAATGACTTAGCACGTTTTGGTTAAAGTTTTGGTTAACATTTTGGTTAACATTTTGGTTAAAGTTTTTCTTCAAGTTTTTGTTTTACTTATATCTCCTCCTACAACTGGGGAATTGGTCTGTAATTTGGTATGGATGTTTATCACCATCCA
>JBEVXV010000878.1:0-2509 GCA_040505915.1 Sedimenticola sp.
TCAAGATGGTCTCTTGCGATCTTGTGAGCCGCTGCAGCCTCTTTGGCAAGATGCTGAACATATTGGTAGGGTTCATACCGCTGCAGCTGAGTCTCACTAAGACCTAACAAGAGGTCGACTGGTTGAATGACCTCCCGCCCTAGCATGAGTCGGTTCGGGGTGAAGCCTGTCTGACGGTGCTCCGTTGAGCGCAAGGCCATGGCCAGGAGATGCAAGTCCCTGTCCCATTGTTTTACCTTGCCCTCAATGTAGCACCGTACCATCTGCAGTACAACACGGTTGTACCGCTCAATCTGTCCATTGCCAGAGGGTCTATATGGGGTGGTCCTAGTTCGGGTGATCTCCAGGAGTTCACAGAAAGCGGCAAATAAATTGCTCTGGAAATTTGAACCCTGGTCAGTAAATATTTCTAGAGGACAGCCAAAATAGCTGACTACCCGGGCCAGGAATTCCTTAGCGACTGTTTCGGCGGTCTGGTCGGGAATGGCTATCATGTCAATCCATTTTGAGAATTGGCAGATGACCATAAGAATATATTTATTTCCCGAGTCACTGGTGTTAAAGGGGCCAAGGATATCCATATGGACTCTCTCCATGGGGAACCCCGCATGGAAAGAGCGTAGCGGGGCACGGGGATTTGCATTTGATTTCTTGTTTTTATTACAGGCAATGCATGACTGTACATACTCCCTGCCATCACGAGACATGCCGTACCAGTAGAAACTGTTTTTCAGTCTATTCACAGTCTTCTGGATACCCAAGTGACCAGCATGTCTTGCGTCATGGCAGAAGAATAGTACCTGATTTTTTAGACCTTCTGGGACTACCAGGAGTGAGTGGTGGGTACTCCGGCTTCCTCCCTCCTCCCACCGGTAGTACAGAACCCCATTGATAAATTGTAGGTGGGCTCTGCACAACCAGTAGGCGCGGGTGGCCGGACTGGTTAAACGCAGTTGTCTGATAGACGGTTCAATATTGTCTTGTAACCATTTGATGATGATTGAGATATCAGGGTCTTGCGACTGGATGTCACGGAGTTCCGTTGGAGTGAATGTTCCAAGCCAGTTGGGTACAGAGGGGTCATGGATTGAAGGAGTACCGGGGTTATGAATTGGGTCGTCGGAGTCCGAGTCTGAGATTGGATCTGGATTCGGATCCCGCATTGGATTCTGGGTGGTGATGGCGCGTACTGCCAGAGGAACGATATCGTCTACGTCTTCACAGAAACGATCCCATTGATAATGGGCTCTGGTACAGTACGGGCATCCACCGCACGGGAGTGATTCAGGGGATAGCCCTGCATTGTAACAATCACAAGGCTCCAGGGGGTCAGGAATGCGGGACAGTGCATCACAATTGATATGTTTCTTGCCATCACGGTGGACAATATCCATATCAAATTGTGATAACTCCTCGAGCCACCTGGCTAGCTGACCCTGAATTTCTTTAAACCGGGTAAGCCAGACCAGGCTGTTATGGTCAGTTCTGAGTAGAAAACGCCTCCCCAGCAAATAATGACGGAAATGTCGAGAGAATTTGACCACGCTAAGCAACTCTTTCCTGGTAGTGCAATAGTTGCGCTGAGCTTTTAGCAAAGTGTTGCTAGCGTAGCAAATAGGTTTAATTACACCATTTTGTACCTGCGACAATTCCGCACCAATTGCTGTATTAGAAGCGTCGGTGTCGAGAATAAATAGACCATCAGGTGTGGGGAACGACAGACATTCCGCAGATGTGACGGTTTGCTTCAGTGTCTCGAACACTTCTAGATGTTCATCGGATAGAGTGATAGAGCCTTTTTGGGTTGAAAGGTCATACAGGGGTGAGGCTATCTGGGCAAAATTCTGAATATGGTCCCGGTGATAGTTGATGAACCCGAGGAAGGATTGTAATTCGGTCTGATTGGTGGGGACGGGCCAGGAATCAACTGCTTCTAGCTTGGAGGGGTCGATGCTGATACCTTGTTCATTGACCAGCTTGCCAAGGAATTTGACCTGTTTTTTTAGTAGTTTACACTTGATGGGTTTAAGTTTGAGGTTATGTGACCTGAACCTCTCTAACACTCTACTGAGATTCAGCAAAGCGTCAGAGAAGTCCCTACCAAGGACAATGATGTCGTCAAGGTACGCCAGCACCTCCTCCCAAAGGAAGCCACGTAAAACAAGTTGAATGGCCCGTTGGAAGGTGGCAGGCGCATTACATAAACCGAATCCGAGGCGGATATGGGAGAACTGTCCGAATTTGGTGATGAAGGCAGTTTTGTGTTGGGAATCAGGGTGGATCATGAGCTGGTAATAACCCATTGCGAGATCGAGTGTGCTAAACAGAGTGGTACCTTGGAGGGTGTCGAGGCAGTCGCTAATGTTTGGCAAAGGAAATCTGTCTTTGATTGTTAGATTATTCAGTTTCCTGTAGTCTAAACAATAGCGAACTGCACCACACTTCTTGCGTACGAGAACAGGGGCTGACGCCCATTCTGAGGCAGAGGGTTGGATGACACCAGCATTCA
>JBEVXV010000879.1:0-4497 GCA_040505915.1 Sedimenticola sp.
GGTTCCGGCTCGGCATCTGTGCGTTTGTCGCTAAGGATCTGCACTTTCTGCTCAGCCTCTTTCAAAGCCTGCTGGCAGTTGCGGGTCAGCTCCACCCCGCGGCTGAAGGAGGCCAATGACTCCTCCAGGTTGAGATCGCCACACTCGAGTGTCTCCACCAGGGCTTCCAATTCACTCAGTCCCTCTTCAAATGAGATGCTTTTCTTTCTTTTTGCTGTCACTGTACAACTCGCTACTGTTATATGTTTACTCAACCTTACCGAGCTCAATGGTGCGGGTCAATCGGTGAATCCGACTGATTCTCGCATGGAGCGAGGGGGGAGTGTAAACTCTGGTGCCAGGTTTTCTATTTACGGTAGATATTTTTCGATAATGAGCAGCAGTTCTTACGACGCCTCGGCTATTGAGGTACTCAGCGGTCTGGAGCCGGTACGCAAACGGCCGGGCATGTATACCGATACCACTCGCCCAAATCACCTCGCCCAGGAGGTGATTGATAACAGTATTGATGAGGCGATCGTCGGTTATGCAGACAGCATTGAGGTGACGCTTTTCAAAGATAATTCGTTGGAAGTAGTGGATAACGGGCGCGGCATGCCGGTCGATATTCACCCTCAGCAGGGGCTACCGGGGGTTGAGGTGATTTTGACAAAACTCCATGCCGGAGGAAAATTCTCCAATGAAAACTACCAGTTCTCAGGGGGTCTCCATGGGGTTGGTGTATCGGTGGTCAATGCCCTTTCAAAACACCTGGAGGTGTGGGTTAAGCGTGACGGCGTGGAGTACAATATCGCCTTTGCGGACGGTTATAAGGCTTCCGATCTGGAAGCGGTGGGGAAGGTCGGGCGCAATAACAGCGGCACCCGGGTCCGTTTCTGGCCAAATCCAAAATATTTTGACACCAGTAAATTTTCATTGCGGCAACTGCGTCATGTGCTGCGTGCCAAGGCGGTACTCTGTCCTGGGTTGAAAGTCACCTTTTATGACGAGAGTAGTGGTGATCGTGAGCACTGGTGCTATCAAGATGGCCTGAAAGACTACCTGCTTGATGCGCTCAATGGGTTGGAGATGCTTCCTATCGAGCCCTTTGTCGGCGCAATGAAGGGTAGCACTGAGGCCGCTGACTGGGCACTGGTCTGGCTACCCGAAGGGGGAGAGGGGGTGGCGGAGAGTTACGTCAATCTGATTCCCACCTCCCAAGGCGGGACCCATGTCAATGGGCTCCGTAGCGGATTGACTGATGCGGTCAGGGAGTTTTGTGAATTTCGTAATCTCTTGCCGAGGGGCGTTAAGCTGGCACCGGACGATGTCTGGAGTGGCTGCAGTTATGTATTGTCGGTAAAGTTGATCGATCCGCAGTTTTCAGGTCAGACCAAGGAGCGTCTCTCCTCCAGAGAGTGTGCTGCTTTTGTCTCCGGTGTGGTCAAGGATTCATTCAGCCTGTGGCTTAACCAGCACACCGAGGTGGGAGAACAGATAGCTGAACTGGCGATCAACTCTGCTCAATCCCGTCTACGTGCCGGGCGCAAGGTGCAGCGAAAGAAGGTGACCCAGGGGCCTGCACTACCCGGTAAGCTGGCCGATTGCAGTGCCGTCGATCCCCGGCGGAGCGAACTGTTTCTGGTAGAGGGCGATTCAGCCGGTGGCTCGGCCAAGCAGGCCCGTGACCGGGAATTTCAGGCGATTATGCCGCTACGCGGGAAAATTCTGAATACCTGGGAGGTGCATTCGTCTGAGGTGCTAGCTTCCCAGGAGGTGCATGATATCTCGGTGGCGATCGGCGTAGAGCCGGGAACCGATGACCTGCGCAAGCTGCGCTTTGGCAAAGTCTGCATTCTGGCCGATGCCGATTCTGATGGTCTCCATATCGCCACCTTGCTGTGCGCGCTCTTCCTACGCCATTTCCACAAGTTGGTACAGGAGGGACATATCTATGTGGCGATGCCACCACTCTACCGTATCGATATCGGTAAGCAGGTGTTCTATGCCCTGGATGATGCAGAAAAGCAGGGGATTATCGATAGAATCGTGGCAGAGAAGATCAAAGGGAAAATTTCGGTTCAACGCTTCAAAGGCTTGGGTGAGATGAACCCGTCACAGTTGCGTGAGACAACAATTCATCCGGATACCCGTCGTCTGGTGCGACTGACGGTGGATGCAGACGATGATACCAATGGAATGATGGATATGCTGCTGGCGAAGAAGCGTGCATCGGATAGGAAAAGCTGGTTGCAGGAGAAGGGCGATCTGGCAGAAGTCTAATTAGGCAAGGTATAGTGGGTGGTGAAATGGTTAAGTCGGTTGTTTTCTGGTTACTCCTGGGTCTTTGTGGGAGCGCTATTGCTGTAGGGGACGGGGGATTTCTGCCCAAAAGGGATGTTAATCCCGATGTGGAGGAGTACGTGTGGAAAGAGGAGGCCGTAAAACTACCCGCTTACCCCAAAGAGAGTGATCTTATTGAGTTTGATGTCGATGTGGCGAATACCACTTTTCGCTACCACATAGATCCAGAGTCACTCAGCTTTAACCTGACAGAAGGTGTTGTTCGTTACACGCTGGTGATTCGTTCCAACAGGGGATCGGAGAATGTCTCGTATGAGGGAATTCGCTGCAGCGCTTCAGAGTACAAGATTTACGCCTACGGCAGTAGAGGGACTTTGCATCCAACCTCTAATCCTAAGTGGCGAAGGGTCTCCACCTCCGGCAATACACGCTATCGTGGCGATCTGTCGAAACACTATCTTTGTAGCCAGAGGTATGAGGCTATTGATAAAGAGACTATGTTACATAATCTTCGTTATGGTGGAGCGACCAGGGATAGCATGTTTGATCGTTACTGAAGCCGGGTTATTTCAACCACTGAGTAAAGTCATCTGCCGGAATTGCCTGGCTAAATAGAAAGCCTTGGGCTTGATCGCATTCGAGTTGGCTGAGTCTCTCCAGCTGCTCTTCGGTCTCAACACCCTCAGCTATTACGTCGAGGTGCATACTATGAGCCAGTGCAGTGATAGCTTTGATAATGGCCTCATCCTCAGGGTCTTCTCCCAGGTCAATTACGAAGGAGCGGTCAATTTTAAGTTTGTCTACCGCAAGGCGTTTCAGGTGACTCATGGATGAGTAACCGGTACCAAAGTCATCAATCGATAGGGTGATACCCAGGCTCCTGAGGCGGCGGGTGAGGTCGATGGCAAATGGGGCGTTTTCCATGACGATAGACTCGGTCAGCTCCAATTCAAGCAGACTGTGGTCGATACCCGTCTCATCCAATATACGCTTTAGCACGATGAGCAACTGATCACTGTTGAATTGCTGATTGGAGATATTAACGGAGATAGGGCATGGTTGCTTTCCGCTATTTAGCCAGTGCTCTATCTGCTGGCAGCTCGTCTCCAGCACCCAATCACTTATCTGCCCGACGAGCCCGGTCTCTTCAGCGACCGGCAGAAATTCACCAGGAAGCAGTATGCCCCGGGATGGGTGGCGCCAGCGTACCAGCGCTTCTGCACCTACCAGTGCGCCTGTTTGCACAGAGACCTTCGGCTGGTAATAGACCTCAAATTGATTGAGTCGTAGAGCCTGATGCAGCTCCTCCTCAAGAGTAAGCACTCGCAACGCGGCTTCATTCATTGAAGAGGAGTAGAAGGTCGCCTGATCCCGCCCCCTCTTTTTGCCCTGATACATAGCAACGTCAGCATTGCGCAGTATGCTATCGGCATCTTCGCCATCCCCTGGAAAAAGGGCAATACCGATACTGGCAGTAAGGACCAGCTCATGCCCTTCGATGCTTAATGGGCGGCGTAGATCATCGAGAATGCGCTGGCCCACTCTGGCGACATCGTTGATATTGCGAATTCTTGAAAGCAGCAGGGTAAATTCATCCCCCCCCAAGCGGGTCAGGAGAGGGGCATCTTCATCTTTGTGTAGCTGAGATACGGTGTCAC
Source organism: Sedimenticola sp. (assembly GCA_040505915.1). GTDB lineage: Bacteria > Pseudomonadota > Gammaproteobacteria > Chromatiales > Chromatiaceae > Vondammii. The sequence continues at coordinate 3,942 of JBEVXV010000879.1, forward strand.
TGGTCCTGATGGTGTTGCGCAGGCGTTTTGATATCTGGGTGAGAAAGTGATCGCCAACAGAGTGGCCAAGGGTGTCGTTGACCCGCTTGAAGCGGTCGAGGTCGATAAACATCACAGCCCCTAAGTCGCGGTGTCGTTTTGCATTTCCCAGCGCCAGACCAAGTCGATCCAGGAATACTGAGCGATTGGGCAGCCCGGTCAGCGTATCGTAGAAAGCGAGTTTCTTGATTCGCTCCTGGGCGATGTTCCGTTCGGTAATATCACGGAGGGTGGCGATATAGATCCGGCCACTCTCCGGGGCGATAACACCGATGCTCAGTTCAGTGGGGCAGCTACTTCCATCGACTCTTCTGACATAGGTCTCTACGATATGCCTTGGGTCATGCTCTCCTGTGGGAACCAGCAGGGTCCCCGAGGGAAATAGGGGGGCGATGGGGCGACCGAGCAGTCGGCGGCTATCACAGCCAAAGATATCTTCCGCACCCGGATTGCAGGATTGGATTATTCCCTCTTCATCGTAGGTCAATATGCCATCGTTTATTACCTGCAATATTAA
>JBEVXV010000880.1:0-11916 GCA_040505915.1 Sedimenticola sp.
TGGAACAGGCGGGCATCCACATCGGGCAGATCCGGGCAGGGGTGTGCCATGGGATAGAGAAACTGCACGTCATCCTCGCGACCATCGGTGGGATCAAAGGGGTCTGCGGTAGGCATGCGGGCGTGCCACTGCAGATAACCTTGTGCTCCGACACGCCAGAGGTAGAATCCAGCTGCGGCACGCAGGTTCTCCAGGTTATAGAGCCAGAGGGTGACTCCGGCCGCCTTCGCTTTGTTGACCCTATTTTGGTCGATGCCAAAACCTTCATTGATCAACACCAGATCAAAGGCATTGAGTGAGTTGATATCGTCAGGATGGTTGAGTTGAGCGCCCAGCTTTGCCCGGGGTGCAAAAGCGCGTGCGTAGCGGTTGATTTTGTCTACGGAGATTGTCTCTCCGGGATTGGAGGGTTCATCAGCAATTGACCATACCGGAGAGGGCAGCCCTTCGGCGGCCAGTGCCTTTTCAACTTCGGACAGCCTGACCATCGATCCTTCAAGGCCCAAGGATTCGAGCAGCCGTTTAAACGGGGCATAGGCCAGTACTGGGTATTTAAAGCCAGCATCTGTGGTGGTTCTGATCTCTGCGATGAATCGGCTCAGGGCGGCGGCTGTCGTCGGGGTTGTCAGGGGCGGCGCTATACCGGTTATGCCCTGGTGGCGCAGGAACTTGAGATCACAGGCCATTGCCCGTTCGGCGTCTGGGCGGGTCTCTTCGAACCACTCAAAGTGAACGGGACGTTCGAGATAGAGACCGATAGGGCGATCTACAGGCGGCAGTTGGACATCGGGCACATCGACCAGCAATGGTGTATGCAGCAGCTGATCGCCAAGATTCACCTTAATGTTGCCGCGATATTGGCCGGGCGGTGCACCCTTCGGAACATGAATCCTGAGGTGCAGCCGCCGTGGCGGGCCATCGGGATCACTCGCGGGGAGCTTGCCGCCCCTGAGATGGTTGTTCGAAGGAGTGAGCAGGGTTGATGAGAGGCCGCTACGCCGCAGATGCCACTGCCCCCAGCGCAGTTCGGTGGGCAGGCGCAGAGCGTTCAGCGCCGGGGCCTCTACCTGGATAGTGGGGGCAGCGACAGACCTGCCCGGCAGCAGGTCGAAAACCAGGCTTGCGGTGGTATCTGGCGCAGCGGTGATCTTGCCTTGCCGAGCCAGCAAGGCGGGGTCGGTGATGGGCTGTTCAGGCCAGTCAGCGATGCGCCAGTTGTTTCTCCACCAGCGGGCGCGCTCACCTTCAACCTGCTGGCGGGTCGGGTAGTTTTTGCCCGGCTCGGCGAGGGCGGCGGCCAGGAACCCCGCTTCCGGCTGGTCACCCCCAAAGGTCAGCTGCAGCCCGTCGTCACCCACATCCACCATGAAACTGATGCGCTCACTGGGCCGTTCGCCGAACAGGGACCAGGCATCATCGTCGGGTCTGCTCTCGCGTGATCGGCCGCGCAGGTAAATCGTCCTGATCCAGCTGTCGGTTGTGTGGTTTTGCGACCAGAGCGGTTGGCCGTTGGCGTGTAGATGCCGAATCTGCGGGTGGGGCAGGTATTCCCACTCACCCGGATCACGCAGCCAGAGGGTGAGGAACCACCGGCCCCGTGGCAGGGGGAGAGAGAGTTTTTCGATGCCGCGAATACCGTCTGTGGTTAACCCCTCTACGGCCTGCTTGCGCCCACCGCGGTCGATGGCCTTGAGGTGGGCGCCATATAGACCGGGGTAGCTAAGATCGGTGGCTGTAAATCCTGGCCATAAGGCACTGCCGGCCGGTCCCAGATCCCACCCTATCGCCCCCGTGGGCAAGGATACCGGGTTTAGAATCTGCAGGGGCTCGATCTCCAATCCGCTATCTTTTGCCCCTTGGAAAACAATGATTCGGCGTATCCTATTGATCTGTAATGCCCGCCCCGAAGGTGTGTGCAGGCCGCCCATGGTGAGTTGCAGCTCAAAGGAACCCGGTGGGATGACCCGCTCAAGATTGACCCTGTCGGAATAAAGCGGGCGCTCCCGGTCATCAATACGGATTACCAGGGTCTGCTCGAATGGCTGCGCATTACGGCCACGGACAAGGAGTCGATCACCACTGGAGAGCGATAGCGGGGTGGAGTACTCGAGCGCCTGCCGACCCTGTTGTGCCCAACCGATGGGTAACAGCACCATTAGCGGTAGCAGTAGCAGCAACAGGAGTGGAATCAGCCACCATCGATGAAAGTAAATATTCACCTTCCATTTCCGTAGAGTTGATCAGCATCCATCCGCAGCATCCCGATAGTGCTGCAGTAGTTGAGGGATGATGGCTTGGCTGGAGAAGTACTGATCCACGGTGTTTCGTGCCTTCTGAGCGATGGTGCGATGGAGGTGGTGAGGCTGCCTGTGCCACTTGAGAATAGACCGTCGAAAAGCGTTTATGTCGCCGGACGCTTGCAGCCAGCCGTTGATATTGTGATCGATCAGTTTGTGCAGTGCGCCGACGCGGGAGGCGACGACAGGGATGCCCTGCGCCATCGCCTCCAGTGCTGCCATGGGCAGTCCCTCTGCACGGGAGGGCATCACCAGCAAGCCGATTCGGGACCAGGCGTCCGCCATGTTGTTCTGTTGGCCATGGAATATCAGATTAGGGGGGGCGGCTTTTTTTAACGATGGCCCCAGAGGGCCATCACCATAGACTGCGAAGGGGATATCCGGTAGCTGCCGCGCTATTTCGAGGAAGTAGTCCGGTCCCTTCTCTTCGCTTAAACGGCCCACGAAGGCGATCTCCTCTCCCTGGCTGAGGGAGAGTTGTTCGGTATTGACGAAGTTGTCCACCAGTGTGGTGCGCAAGGGTAGTCGTTCGGCGATTGCCGGGCTGACCGCCAGCACCTTGCCGGCAAGGAAGGCGGTATAGCGATCCAGCGTATCGTAGAGGGCGAGTTTTCCCCTGGGAATCTCACCGGCGTGAAAGGTGCTGACCACGGGTGTGCCGCAACTGCGAGCGGCAAGCCGACCTAGAATGCCGGCTTTGTAGCCGTGGGTGTGGATCAGTATGGGACGGGCTGCCTTGATCTCCCGTCGCAAAGCGATGAGACCACCTTCGATGGTGCGGATTGCGATGTTCTGTTGCCGTAACGCCTCTTTCAGCGGGTGGGCACCATAATTTTTCATCAGGATAACGCAGACTTTTTGGTTGGCAGTGGCCAGCCCGTTGGCAAGCTGCAGCACATGGGTCTCTATACCACCAGGTTTCCGTGTATCGAGAAGCAGCCAGATCGCTTTGTCGGTTTGCATGATGTTCGCCTGGGTAACGGTTGTTTGGGAGTAACTATTCAGCTGGTGCCTTGGTTGAAATAGCTCCCAAATAGGCATAGCTGAATAGTTACGTTTGGAATTCTTAACGCAAGATTAGTGCCTGCTGTTACGGATACGGTTGTTAGGTGGTTGTGGTTTTCATAACGCAAATATATCAGCTTCAATTTTGCGAATTGCATTGCAGCTCGCGGTTTTTTACCCGCTAAAAGGCTGGTTTAACCGCTTTTTGTGCAGAAAGAATGGGTGGCACAACCATTGCAATTTCCTTTGTCATAAATTAACTGATGCGAGGTAGTGGCAATGGCTAAATATCTTATTACCGGTGGTTGTGGCTTTATCGGCTCCCATCTTGTGGAGAGTCTGGTAGCGGATGATCACACGGTGCGTGTGTTGGATAATCTTTCAACCGGAAAAATGAGTAATCTGCCCGATGGGTGCGAGGTGATCATCGGTGATGTTGCCGACGGTGATCTGGTAAAAGAGGCCATGGTTGATATGGAGGGCTGCTTTCATCTGGCCGCAGTGGCTTCGGTTCAGCAGTCTGTTGAAGATTGGGCGGGTACTCACCGCTCCAATCTCACCGGTAGTATTAATGTCTTCGATGCAGCCAGGGCCGCATTGACCCCGGTGGTCTATGCCTCCTCTGCGGCTGTATATGGTGATAATGCAGATGTGCCGTTAAAAGAGAACTCAGCGGTACGCCCGCTGAGTGCTTACGGTGCCGACAAACTGGGGTCTGAGCTTCATGCCCGGGTCGCCTCTCTTATGTATGGGGTGCCCACCACCGGGATGCGGTTTTTCAATGTCTACGGCCCCCGCCAGGATCCCTCGTCACCCTACTCAGGTGTGATCTCTATTTTCTGTGATCGCATTCAGAAGGGAGAGGAGATTACTGTTTTTGGTGATGGTGAGCAGAGTCGTGACTTTATCTATGTAAAGGATGTGGTGCGTTTCCTGCGAGCGGCAATGATAAATAACAGCCGCTATCCTCAGGTATTCAATGTATGTACCGGTAAGTCCGTCACCATTAATCAGTTGGCAACAACCTTAATGAGCCTTTCTGGTAAGCGGGTGTCGCTGAATAGAGCACCACAACGTCAGGGGGATATAAGTACTTCAGTTGGCGATCCCCACCACAGTCAGCATCTGCTCAATGTTAGGGCCGAACACGCTTTAAGTGAGGGGCTTCGTGCATTGCTTGATGCATCGGCTTTTGATGAGGTTGAGTGGCAGAACCACAAAGCAGTTTGATGGCGGGACTAATTGCTTTTTCTCCTGACAGCCACCAACTCTTTACGCCACTGATACTTGGCCTCTTTAGCTCCTATGGTTATCTGCAGCAGAAGCGGCAGCTTGAGAGTAACTTTCAGGCTGTAGTTGATGGTGCTGTATACCGAATGAAACTGAGTTTGGCTGAATCTCTCTGGCAATATGATGAAGAGATTACCGAGAGGATTGTGCGCTCGGAGATGCGGGCTCAGGGTGTAAACGGAGTGTTTGTCTGGTCGAGGGATAAACTCTTTCATGGTGCGGTGAAGGACGAGGCGGGTACGGTAACCCACGCAGACGCGATACCTGACGGGTTTGGTGATAGCCTTGAATACGCGCTGGAGTACGACAAGAGCGAAAGAGAGAAAACGGTAGGGCGCTTGGAGCTTTATACCGACAGGTCGCAAGTCGATGCTGTACTCAGAGCGTGGGTTACGCAGAAAGTCTTTGAGATTATTGCTCTCGATCTGGTCATTTTTCTCTCCCTCTCCTGGATGCTCTCCTTCACGGTTTTGAAACGACTGCGTCGAGTAACCACTGCGGTTAAGAATATTGCTGAGGGTGATTTGACCCGGCGTATCAATGAATCAAGCCAGGATGAGCTAGGAGCCTGTCCGAGAATAGGCACCGTAGCGAGGGAAGTCCATGCGTGTCCTGAAAAGGTGTTACTTCACCCCTAGGGTACGGACTTTTTGAGAAGTGACTATTTGTTGATTTTATGGGTTGAAATTTATATCCTTTTTACGCACAAAGCCCACCTGGTAACCGAAGGGGCGTCCTATCTTACGCAGGGTTTTAAGGGTGGGGTTGCCCTTGTCATTTTCGATCGCCATCAATACCCTTGGCGCGATATCCAATACTTTTCTGGCATACTCTTTTTGCGTCATACCGACAATTTTTCGCATGCGCAACGTTGCCTGCCCCAATGAAAGCTCCCCGGCACCAAGGGCTCTGTTCAACTCTTTTTTTAGCTCTGCGCTATTATTGGGCGGTTTCATGACTTATTGCCTCTATAACGCCAGCAATTGCCGGCTATGTTCCTTGATAGCCATCCGCCGCTGCTCAATGATGTCATCATCTACCCCCGCTTCACGCATGAACGTTTCAAGTTGCTCAATCTGCCGGCCAAAACTCAATAGCTCTGCCCGCAATGCCGTCACATCAATGAATTCTGACAGCCTGATTAGTACATTTTTCCATTGCGGTGTTCCAGCAATCTCCGCGTCACCTTGCCAGCGGCACATCCGTGAAATTCCTTCTGGATCCAGGTACATCGGCGCAAAATCAAACAGCGGGGTGAGGGTTACCTCACCGCTTTCTAAGCGAAATACAGCACTATTTCGCGCATGGTTGTCTTTGTTGCCTAAGACCACATTGGCAATGTCCCGTTTCACAAATTCTCCAATCTCTTTTTGTGGATTGGTGGCGCAGGTCGCTAGTGCTTGACAGAGATCCTCTTGAGGGATGGCCACTCCGTAGCCACAGGTTCCAGTTAATGCGCACAGGCTCTCCATCGCCAAGCGTTCCAGCGGCTTTCCGGCGACTGCTATACGGTCAAAACGGGGGATAAGCAGGGTATCTTCTGCCCAAAGCAAGGCGTCAAAGACGTTTAGACCTAACCGGCGCGCTACAACCATATAGGCGGCTTCATTCTTGAGCACCTTGCGATCCGCTGCCGTCTTTCTGCCGCGGGCGAATTTTACTAACCAGTGCGATGCAACCTGCTCATCGGCCAGTGCCCCCTCGGCATGCCACCGATCATGGGCGTCTTTGGTCAACATGAATTTTGGTGCAGCACCCTGGACATCAGAGGCGCCTGAGGTATAGGCACCGTTTTGTACTGCATACTCAATGAAGTGCTCCTGACGTGAGAGCACCGCGTTCAGGGTAAAGCCCGGATGCTTCGGGAGCGGGACGTTTTCGCCTTGCTCGCTGGGGACCTGGAGTTGCGAATCCCTGTTGGCCACAGCTTCATGAATGCGCATATTTCCCGGTGGAAACGCCGTTCCGTTCAACAGGAGAGGCCAATCTGCATGGGCATTATCGTTAAGATCCAGGTGTTTCAACCAATGCTCACGCCCAAAGCCATTGGGCAAAATATCCAACATAAACGCAGGCCAGGTAGACTTTTCATGTAGCTGAAAGTCGACGGGATAGCGACAACTCAGCCGCGCTGCATTACCTACTTGTTGGCCTATAAAATGTGCCGCATATTCGATGGCATATTCCAGTTCGCTGCTGCCGGAATAGCCGCGCTCTGCCTCACTAGATGTGAGGGTGGCAGCCGTGTGCCACTGACCCTGGAAATAGATATCGATTGTCGCGATGGCCTGTGCCATACCTCCTCCTCTCTGGAGCACTATAGAGGCCCATTATTTACAATATCACCCCCGTAATGGTGTCATTGTAGTGAACTATTATAGTATCTCTGCTACCCATTTATTATATACGGAGTGATCTCTCTAAGTTAATGGCGGATCACTATAGTATCACTATAATAGGCTTAAATGAATTTTAAGTGATATTAAAGTGATCTAATGATGGTTTTCTACGAGGTAATGAAAATTACCTGAGGCGGTTGATTTACTCCAAATTATGCGCCACCATTTGCACGTTTATTTGTTCTACCTATAAAAAAAGGGGGGTCAAGTCTTGCTTTTTGTGCAGCAAGGTCTTTCCAGAAACCGTTCGCGATCACCGCCATCATGGTAGATCGCCACCTGCCTGTCTCCCCGGGTTGTGAGATGGTAGAGGGCACCGCTGTACTCTATGTATTAAAGGACTGGCCATAGGTTAGAGTTTATCCCTATCAAGGCAAATGGCAAGACCTGACCCTGTACTCTCATTTTCACAGACAACAAAGGTGCGAGACTCCGGTCAAGAGACGTATTGCACGAGGTTGGAATTACTTTCAGATGAACGCTGATAGTGTGTTGAGATACTTAGCGCATCTCGAACGCTTCCTGATGGAAACGTAAACTTCCAGACCATCCTTGCTGTAGGTTGTGGTGTAGGCTCTCACCAAGCCCTCGTGGGCCGCAGAACCATACCTCTGTCCGCTTCGTATCATCTTGTCCCAATACTAGGGTCTCAGCGCTTAGCGGGTCACTCTGCCTGTCATGTAGGTGCAGTCTGACCTTGGGTAGCTGCGCACAAAGCTCTTGTAGCCGTGGTACGAAGGGGTCTGAGGTGCGATCCTGCATGCGATAATGCAGGTCTGCTGCAACCAGCGTGGTCGCCTCGCTCTGTAGTGACTCCAGCCAAGCGATAAAGGGTGTAATGCCGATGCCGCCGGCGATCCAGATCTGCTGGGCGTTGGTGTTAGCATGACCCAACTGAAAGCGGCCATAAGGCCCTTCAACCTGAACCGGACTGCCTACGACCAACTGCCGGGAAAGCGTGCGGGTGTAGTCGCCAAGTGCCTTGATAGCGAAAGTGACACTGCGGTCGCCACGCTCGGCACTGGCGATGGTGAAGGGGTGGTGCCCTTCACCGGCATCGAAGGTGACGAGGGCGAACTGGCCGGGACGGTGGCCGCGCCACCCTTCACTCAGGCGGCAACTCACCTCGACAATATTGGGCGACGGGTTCTGCACTGAGGTGATGCTGCCGCTCACCTGTCGACTACGGCCGATACGTCCGGTCAGAGAGAGCAGGCTGGCTACGGTTCCGGCGGCTAACAAGAGCGCGAGTAATAGCCCGATGGGTTGGATCCAGTAACTTGCCGGTGCCAGCACTACCGAGTGGAAGGCGAGCAGCAGATAGAGTGCAGGCATCGCCCGATGCAGTGGCCGCCACAGGCGATAGGAAAAGTGCTTCCACAGGGTTAATGCCACCATTGCAATGAGCACGTAGAAGGCCCATTCACCCAAATCCTCACCCAGGTCACGTATCGGTTCAGCGAACGCTGAGAAACCATCCTTATTGATGCGGCCACCTTCTCCAAATAGCGCTTCAATTGGATCGTCTGCCATCTCGGCCAGCCAGTGCAGAGCCGCGAAGATGGCCGCCAGGATGCCGCTCCACTTGTGCAAGCGATAGATACGATCCAAGCCACCAAGTGGCCATTCCAGCCAAGCTGGCCGGATGGCCAGCACCATCGCCAGTGACATCAGTGAGATGGCCAACAGCCCCGTTAGATTAAGTCCCTCCCGGTAAGCGATCCATGGCAAAGATCCAGCGGAGAGGTGATCGGGTGAGAGCACTTCCCAGCCCCAGGCAAGGGTGATGATGGTGATAAAACTGACGAGGACGGTCTTCATAATCTCTCTTTTTAATAATGTTTTAGCTTTCTTGTTATTGAGTCTACACGCGAGAAATGAATTGAAGCTGAATGGATAAATAGTGTGTTGTGGTACAGCAGACCTCCCTAAACTGCGCGAAAAGCACCTATTTTTTGGACAGACTAGGGTGGCTCTAGTGCGGTGATGAAGATAATTCACCACAAAATCAATAGGTTAGCGTTTCATTTCTGCTGTCCAAGTGTCCGATAAAGTGCGTTAATTCTATTGAATCAATGACATATGGAATTTTTTGGCAGTGGGTTTAGGGCGGTCTGTACAGAGACCAATACTGACTTATGTAGGGTAATACGTACTCTCTCGGTCGGATTCCACAGCCGCATGCGCGGCCCCCAGGTGCCGGTGAAGATTTCAGGCGTTTTGGTCGCACCCTAAAGGGTGTTTTCAACATATGAATGTCCCTGGAGAAACGGCTGGCGTGTATGCCTCACCGCCTCTTCGAGAGTGATCATCAGCACCATGTTGTGGGCAACTCATTGAGTTTGTGTTTCCACTGGTGTATTGCAAGAACCGCTACTGAGTGGATTAATTTGTAGTGTAGTATTTATAGGTACTACCTATGACTACTATGTACTAATAAGGGGCTCGGCATGGCAACATCAGTCAAACTTGATGATGATTTGAAAAGTCGTAACCAGCATCTGGCTGACAAGCGACACCGTTCTGCGCACTGGATCATGCGTGAATCAAACTGAGTGAGCATGCCCGTTTCCATGACGATAAGTACCGCTTTACCCTGAATGCCTCGCCAGCTGATTGCCCCACCCTGCCGCTGGGCGACTACGAACTCGGGAAAAACATCGATGATGCCCATACCTATCGTGTCGGTCACCACTTGGCGCAATGGCTCCTTAACGTGCACGCCAATAAAGCGTTGGCACCAGCAGCGCTGCAGTTTGATTACAGTGGCCACTCTCAATCCATTAACACTATTGGGCCTTTGGTAGGGCAGTCAGGCCACCTTGCCCTCTACAAGCTCACCATCCAGGGAGCAGACAACGAAGATTACCTCATCTTTGTAGGCAGTACCGAAACCGGTGAACAGCTGGAGTCGGAGCAACTTCATCGTCTCTTTACCTTACCAGCCAGTTTAGATGGTACTGAACCAAGCGACCTCATCCAGTTTGATGATGTGTATCAAAGCCGTAAGGAAGAGATTCTGGGTGGCATCGAAGCCCGCTATGCCCAATTCTTTGAGCCGGCGATGGAAAAGTTTGATAACTGGGCAGGTGACAAGCGTAAGGCCCTTAAGAGCAATCTGAAGGGGCTCGACGATCAGCTCAAAGAGCTCAAAAAGTAGATCCGTCAGGCCAGCAGTCTTCCTGAGAAGCTGAATCTTCAACGTCAGGCAAGAAAGGTTGAGACTAAGCGCGAAGACGCCTGGCGAGAGTATGATGAGCAGTCCAGATCTATCGAAACAAAAAAGGATCAGCTCCTGGACTCCATCGAAGAGAAACTGGATACTGAAGTATCAGATCAACAACTATTCGCCATCTTATGGAGTGTGGTGTAGTAACGGACTATGTGAGTGAAGAGTAATCAATGAAAGCCACCGAAGCAAAACTATTAGACTTTCTGAAGAAATCACCCCAGTTTGTGATCCCTATCTACCAGCGCACCTACTCCTGGACTGAGAAGGAGTGCCGCCAGCTCTGGAGTGATATCCTGCGTGCGGGTGCGAATGACGAGATCTCTGCCCACTTTATCGGTTCTGTGGTCTACGTCGAAAAGGGGCTCTATTCCGTCTCCTCGCAGTCACCGCTACTGGTTATCGACGGTCAGCAACGCCTGGCCACCGTCAGCCTGATCATAGCTGCCCTGGTCAATGCCATCGAAGAAGGGGAACCCATTGATGGCTTCTCTCCCCGTAAACTACGCAACTACTACCTGCTCAACCCGGAAGAGGAGGGCGAGCGCCACTACAAGATGATCCTCTCCCAGAACGACAAGCCCTCACTGATCGCCATCCTTCAGGGGGCACCAAAGCCGAAGAAGCATTCGATACGTGTCACAGAGAACTTCAAGCTGTTCCAGGAGCTACTGGCGAGTCAGAAAGAGGGGTTAGAGACCGTCTGCAAGGGCATCGCAAAACTGATGGTGGTCGATATCTCCCTCGACCGCGAACAAGACAATCCCCAGCTCATCTTCGAGAGCATGAACTCAGCGGGGCGTGAACTCAGCCAGGCGGACCTCATCCGTAACTATATCCTCATGGGGCTGGAGCCGGATCTGCAGACCAAACTCTACGAGAATTATTGGAGGCCAATGGAGCTGGCCTTCGGGCAGGAAGCCTACACCACCCATTTCGACCGCTTCATGCGTCACTACCTGACTGTGCGAAACAGAGAAATCCCCAAAAAGGGAGAGGTGTATGATGCGTTTAAAAACTACACCCGACTTCCCAAAGTCGCAACGGCAGGAGTCGAGTCACTGGTATCAGAGTTACATACCTACGCCGGATACTTCTGCGCCATGGCACTAGGGACCGAAGAGAATCAAGAGCTCAACCGTTCCTTTCATGACCTTCGTGAACTGAAAGTAGATGTTGCCTATCCACTGTTGCTCGAGCTGTACCATGACTATGCAAACGCTACACTCCCTACCGGAGATTTCCTGAAGGCGGTAAGAACCTTAGAGAGTTATGTATTCCGCCGCGCAGTCTGTGCTATCCCCACCAACTCCATGAACAAGACCTTCGCCAACATGGGTAAGAGTCTCAAGAAAGACCGTTACCTGGAGAGCCTGGAGGCTGCGTTCTTACTGCTGTCATCGTATCGTCGCTTCCCCAAGGACGAAGAGTTCAAACGTGAACTTAAAATTCGAGACCTCTACAACTTCCGGAGTCGCAGCTACTGGCTTCGCAGACTGGAAAACCATAGCCGCAAAGAGCGAGTAGCGGTAGATGAGTACACCATCGAACACATCCTGCCCCAATGCGATAACAATCCAGACAAAGTGCCTGTCGTATGGCGCGAGGAGCTGGGTGAAGCGTGGGAAACCGTCTGGGAGACCTATCGCCACACCCTCGGCAACCTTACCCTGACCGGTTACAACTCCGAATACAG
>JBEVXV010000881.1:0-3988 GCA_040505915.1 Sedimenticola sp.
GATAAAGGGCCATTGGGCCCGAAAATTTGAAGAGCTATTATGTGAACATTTGTTTAACTGAATTCCCTTTGGAATACTGGAGACAGTACAATCATTATTTTGCTCCTGAGAGACACTTTACTGTGCGGATATCGAACCGGGATGGTGGCGACACTCAATATTGAGAAGAAAAGGGTAAGATACCTTTCACATGTACACTTTCTACAGACGTGTGTGAATAAGTCACTCATACCTAAAGGCTTTCGGTGGAAATGGACCTTGGGACTCGATGCTAGTGAGGCGACAAGAGCGAAATGTTCAAAAATTAAAAGTGATGCATCATTTAAACTCATGCAGCTTTCCATAGATGTATGTAAAAATAATTTGGAAGTATTGCCAGACACGCATGTAAACTCTGAGAAATCTTGCGCGGAAATCAGTGAGTTGGGCAAACTATGTAGCAGACATGTACAGACACTTCGTAAGAAAATGAACGCAACAAAAAGTAAGAAAATTAAATATTTGCAACTGGAAAAGAACTCAGCTGATGACAGGTGGGATAGTTGTGTGTGCACGTTAAAATTACAGACAGCTGGTGAGGGTGGCGTGGCGGAATTAGTCGGTGATGGACATTTCGAGATACTTAGAGTGATGGGTGATGGAAACTGCTTCTATAGGTGTCTAGCACGGGCCATATATGGTGACCAGGACAGGTTTTTCGCTGTGAAAAAGCAAACTATTAACTACATGGTGAGCAATAAGCAACAATTTGCGACTCTGGTGGATGGAAATATTGACGAACACTTACAAAAGAAAAGCAAGACGGATGGGTCTGAGGATTCATGGGCTACGGAGGCGGAGATATATGCAGCTGCAACAGCATTCGGACGTGATCTACTGGTGTGGGATGACAGTGAAAAGTGGCACACCTTCAAACCATTCTCCACCGGGGATGCATGCACACAAGAATGGATTCCTCTGATGCTCAAATCGGACCACTTCAATCTCTTAAGACCCCACGGAGGCGTATGCACTTGTAAAACAGGACGGCCCGTAGATGACGCTGGTGATAAAGTAAGTGACAATTCGACGGAGCTAACTAGTGAAGCGCGTTTCGACTGGTTTGATTTGAAGTATGTTAAACCACCAAATGTCACATGCTTGGTAACACCCAAAAGGCGCGTGAATCAACCGTCGGACCATGGCAGGGTGCAGTCTCCCACAGTGGAAGGAAATAAAAGAATAAAAGGCAGCAATCAGGGAGACGTGAATGGAAAGAGGAGAGCGAACAGACCAGAAAGTGCATGTAAAGAGCAAAGCAAAGTACCCCCGAAGGGTCGTGTTAGGGTAGTAACTAATTTGTCCCATGTCAAGCTCACGGCCGCGCAGACAAGCGTCCTAAGCAAAGGATTATCCTTCGTTCCGACCAGGAAGTTCATAGACCTGCCCAAGGTGCTCGGTGACCTAGCAGAATGGGAGAGAAGAATGCGGCTACGCGAGTACTTCTATAAAGAAGAGGACGCAGATAGTGAAGGCGAAGTAGACATGCAAGAAGTTGAAGAGCTTCACGACACGGCAATTGATAAACAGAGAGTTGAATTCTGGAGGAAGAAAAAGAAAGGTGTGTTTACTCCAAAACCCGGCAGAGATAAATGGTTGGACATGTATATAGAGGTAGTTAAGGAAGATATTGTTGGGAATATAAAGAAGAAAGTACATAGTAACATGACAGAGGAAGAAGAATCGGCAATAAAAGAATTACTCAACGACCAAGACATTGTCATCCGACCTGCAGACAAAGGCTCAGGAATAGTTGTTACGGATAAGGCAAAGTATATAGAAGAATTAGAAAAGGAGGTTGAGAACGACGACTCGTACGACAAAATACTGAGCGGTAAACAGAAGGAAGTAGATAAAAATGTGAAACAGCTAGCGAATAGAATGTATAAAGAGGGACACATAGACAAAGAAATGAAATCATACATGTTACCAAAACTCTCTAAAGCGGGCAAGCTGACTGGAAACCCAAAATTGCACAAGCATGGCGTACCATATAGGGCTATAGTGAACGGAAGAGGAACGGCCACGGAACGTATTGCAGAGGTTGCGGAGGCGCAGTTGGACGAATATGTTAAAGATAGCCCCAGCTACATCAAAGACACTACCGATTTCTTAAATAAGCTTAAGGAGATACAACAACCCTTGCCAAAAGATATAATCCTGTTCTGTTTTGATGTAGTAAAACTATACCCATCAATCCCTAAACGAGAAGGCTTGTCGGCGTGTGAAGAGGCGCTGAACTACAGGACATGCACAGAAATACCGACAAAAGATGTCATGGGTATGATCAGCACAGTGTTAGAAAACAACAACTTTTGCTTCAACGGAAAAGATTATCTCCAAACTGAAGGGGTTGCGATAGGCTCAAAGCTGGGAAAAAACTATGCTTGCACATACATGAGAAAATGGGATGAACAGCTCCTGCATTTCCATCAGCAACCATTGGTGTACAAAAGATACATAGATGATGGTTTTGGTCTCTGGACACATGGGGAGGAGGCACTACAAAAGTTTCAAGCACATGCTAATAAGATTCATGACAACATTAAAGTGATCCTGAGATGGAACAGAAAAAGAATAGAATTCCTGGATACTTGGGTCATCAGTGATGAAGGCCGTATTAAGACGGACCTCTTTGTCAAAGAAAGTGACAAGCATATGTACGTGGATTCCAAGTCCGACCACCCCAACACTGTCAAAAAGTCCATACCATATGGCCTGGCCATACGTCTAAAACGAATATGTTCCGAGGAAGCCGACTATAAAAGACACCGGGCGGAGTTGAAATACCAGCTCAGAGGACGAGGCTACGACATGCGCTTCATTGAAAGGCAGTTGAAAAGGGTGGATCCACTAAAGAGAGAAGACCTGTTGCAATACAGAAAAGGACGACAGCAAAGTAACCGTGTGCCACTTGTGCTTACGTTTGCCAAGCAACTTCCAGATGTACAGGAGATCGTCCACAAAAGAATGAGCCTTCTATACAAATCGGATCGCATGAAACAGATATTTCAACAACCACCGGTGCTAGCCTTCAGACGGGACAGAAATATATCGGATGTTCTAGTGCACGGTAAGCTGAATAGACTGATGAGGAGCGAGAATGTAGATGAAGGGCAGTGTAAATGCAAGGTTTGTGAAAGAATAGTCACAGAGAATATAACGTCCGGTGATGGGAACAGACATTTCACTGTCCGGAACTACGATGGATGCAGGACAAAAAATGTAGTATATGCGATGATATGCAAGCAATGCGACAGGCCAGTATACGTTGGCGAGACGGAAAGAACGCTTGGGGAAAGGCTGACGGAGCATCTAGCTGATACCCGGCTGGAAAGAGAGAAACCCGTTAGCAGCCACTTCAACCAGGGCGACCACCACGGAATTGCAGACATAGAGATCTGTATACTTGAACGAATATGTGACAACTCAAGATACTACAGACTGATAAAGGAGAAGGGGTGGATAGAGAATCTACAGACGGAGGTGCCGGCTGGAATTAATACGAAAGTTGGTTTAAGTGTGTTATGGAAGGAGTTTTCCTGATTCTCTCCATGTCGCCATAACGTCGCATACTGGTTGGCGTCGTGACGTCATACTTATGATGTCACGACGTCATGTTATTGTATACGACGCCATTTTGGTTTCAGTGCATACCTACATGATGTAAACCCGTATTAACAGTGTTTTCTTGATAAAGGGCCATTGGGCCCGAAAATTTGAAGAGCTATTATGTGAACATTTGTTTAACTGAATTCCCTTTGGAATACTGGAGACAGTACAAACAAAGATATATATAAGTAAATGACATTGACTTTGGGGTTAGGTGGGGGTTGGGTACATATTGCAGAATGAAGCAGGATGATGCTAGGAAGACATCAGCCAAATATGAAAAGATGGCATGGAGGGAAACAGAAATTAGAAGTTATTAACAAAATGTTAAGTTTTT
>JBEVXV010000882.1:0-2583 GCA_040505915.1 Sedimenticola sp.
ACTCTCCAAACTGACCGCGAAGGAATGACCAGCCATTATTGAGGTGGAGCAGCAGCGAGTGCGCCTTGTATTGAGTGAGCACGGCGATGCGCCTAATACCGGAGTTGATACAGTTGGAGAGTGGGAAATCGATAATACGGAATTTGCCACCGAAGGGGACGGCTGGCTTGGTGCGCCAGGTAGTGAGCTGTTTTAGTCGTGACCCCTGTCCTCCGGCAAGGATCAGCGCCAGTGTCTGGCGGGTCAACAGGCTGATAGTACGTGGATTGTCTTCCATCGGTGACTACTCTCTATGTAGGTGTATATTCGTTAGGGTTAACGCTGTTTATCCTTGAATCAAGCTGAGTGCAGAAGAGCGCTCAGTCAAGGCCGTTCAGCCTTCTAGTATAGGCGATTAAACCGCAGGTTGAGGTGTCGTGAAGGCCTCTTACTGCGTCTGGGGCAAGCTCGGGCAGTATCTTTTTGGCAAGCGCTTTTCCCAGCTCCACTCCCCACTGGTCAAAAGAGTTGATGTTCCAGATGACGCCCTGGACAAACACCTTATGTTCGTAGAGGGCGATCAGCATACCGAGCATTTTTGGGGTCAGCTTGCGGAACAGGAAGGTATTGGTCGGCTGATTGCCGTCAAACAACTTGTGGGTCACCAGCTTCTCAAGTGCCTCCCGATCAAGCCCAGCGGCCTCCAGTTCGGTGCGCGCCTCAGCCTCATTTTTTCCCCGCATCAGCGCCTCAGTCTGGGCAAAGAAGTTGGAGAGCAGGATGGCGTGGTGGTCCCCGACGGGGTTGTGAGACTCTGCCGGGGCCAGGTAATCAGCAGTGACCAGGGGTGTACCCTGGTGTAACAGCTGAAAAAAGGCGTGCTGGCCGTTGGTGCCGGGTTCCCCCCAGATCGGGCTGCATGTCTCATAATCGACCCGCTGACCATCACGGGTGGTGCTTTTGCCGTTGCTCTCCATCTCCAACTGCTGCAGGTAAGCGGGTAAGCGGTGCATATACTGATCGTAGGGCAGGATGGCGTGGCTGCTGGTACCGATAAAATTGATAGACCAGATGCCGATCATCGCGATGATTACCGGCATATTCTGTTCCAGGGGTGCTGTGCGAAAGTGCTGGTCCATCTGGTGCGCACCGTCCAGCAACGCCTCAAAGCGATCCATCCCTATGGTCAGGGCAATCGGCAAGCCGATCGCGCTCCATAGAGAGAAACGTCCACCTACCCAGTCCCAGAACACAAACATATTACGGGTATCTATACCAAATGCACGCACCGCCTGAGCGTTGGTGGAGACGGCGACAAAGTGGTTGGCGATGGCCTGCTCACCGGGGGCTGACTGAAGGAACCAGTTGCGTGCCGTATGTGCGTTGGTCAGCGTCTCCTGGGTGGTAAAGGTCTTGGAAGCGATGATAAAGAGCGAGGTCTCCGGGTCTAAACACTTTAAGGTTTCGGATATCTGAGAGCCATCCACGTTGGAGACAAAGTGGGCTTTTATACCCTTGTCAGCGTAGGGTTTGAGCGCTTCGGTGACCATTACCGGCCCCAGATCGGAACCACCAATGCCGATATTTACCACATCGGTAATGCGCTTGCCGCTATAGCCGATCCAACTTCCATTGTGGACCTGATCACAGAAGTCCCGCATCTGCTGCAGGACCCGGTTGATAGCGGGCATGATATCCTCGCCATCGACCTCAATGGGCTGGTTTGAACGGTTGCGCAGGGCGGTGTGGAGCACTGCACGATCTTCAGTGGTATTGATGTGTTGGCCACTGAACATCTTTTCGATCCATCCAGAGAGATCCTGTTCTCGAGCCAACTCAAACAGCAGCGCCATCGTCTTAGAGTCGATGCGGTTCTTTGAGTAGTCCAGCAGGAGGTCGTCAAGGGTGATGGAGAATTGTTTGAAACGGGTGGGATCCTGTTCGAACAGATCTCTCATGTGGGTGCTGCCGAATGCCTTACACTGTTGCTGTAGCTTTAACCACGAATGGGTCTCATTCGGTTTCATACTAGGATCCCTGACACATATCGGTTGTTGTATAGATACTACACTACATTATGAAAGTGCCATATAGCTTCGGTGTGGCGGTGAACCCTACGCTTGCTCTATATCAGCTAGGTGATTAGTTCAATTCAGTTGGTTCTTGATGTCGGCGACAACAGCGGCTGCTGCGCTGCTTTTTACAGGGTTCAATTGACTGTCGCTCAGGTTTCTGCTGACATGGCGCACTATTGAGTTGCTCC
This sequence comes from Sedimenticola sp., assembly GCA_040505915.1. Lineage (GTDB taxonomy): Bacteria > Pseudomonadota > Gammaproteobacteria > Chromatiales > Chromatiaceae > Vondammii. The sequence goes on from JBEVXV010000882.1 coordinate 2,243, forward strand.
AGTCGGACTTAGCCAAGTTGATTGAATCATATTCAGCAGATTTTTCGGTAAATTGAGAAAGAGGTGGCGATAGCGCTTAGCGAAGATCAGAGACGAATTAGAGGATAGGAATTTCAACCCACAAAGTCAATCAATTTCCCTGCCACAAGAAGAGGTATTTACGCCCTAACACACCAAACTCTGGCGGTAGTAATGCTGTGAACACCCCGAATACACAGGCAGAGACCAAGAACATGGGGCTGGGCGCTTCTATACCCCGCTGACAGGGGTAAGCAGCGCAAGAGATACCCTACAGGTCCCAAAGTGACCTGCAGATTTTGCATACTCATGACGGATAAGCC
>JBEVXV010000883.1:0-6029 GCA_040505915.1 Sedimenticola sp.
TCTATCCGGCCCGCGTATTATCCCTATACACATATCCCTACGCATATCACTACGCTAAATAGTGCCGACTATTCACACATCTTTCTTTCCCCTAGTAAAATCCATAACCCAATAATTTGTGGTTAAGGAAAAACAACAATAGCGGGGTTGGGAGGAGGGCATAACCTGTTAATACAGGTAAGTATGATTCATAAAAATGAAAATGTAGTACTAATTTTTAGTTTTTATATCATCAACTAACCTGTATTAACAGTGCATAATACAGAATTTGAAGTGTATGCGGGTTGGAATTAGTACTACATATTCAGTTTTTAGGAAAAACTAAAGAATCATACCTCACCGACAGGTGATACCCTCCATGTTAAAAGCAATAACATGTCAGTAGGGAGGATAACTTGAGCGGGCATTTTTGCAACTAGCCTCACCTATCGCCCTCATTTTCCGGTATTCAAACATCCGGACAGGCGATCTCCCCCCCCCTTTTTGTACAAAAGGCGAGGTAGGCAGCTGCAACGAGAAAACCCTACGCCTACCGAAGATTAACCCGGTAACAGGCGGCAGGTCCTCTTCTCCCGACCACTACCGGGTGAACCTCCAGTAGTCCGCAGGAGAAAATACGGTTAAGTGGGTAATGCAACACACAATCCCGCGAGACCGAAGTCTATATGTCAAGGATCACTATTATCTGTGCCACTGGGGATGTAAGTCTAGTGTCTGAGGATCCCCGTCGATTCAGCACATTTTTTTGGGTTTTTTTTTTTTTTTTTTAAAACACATTTGCACACACATACAGGGCAAGGACATAGTAAAATATAACTTTCTAGACCAAGCTGAAAGAGTCTAGCAAGTCTTTCCAGTGGGGATAAGGGGTATATCTATGCCCAATAAAAACCACAGCAGATATACCCAAAATCCACTTCACCAGAAGTTATCGAGGAAATCCACTCGTGGGAATAAACCTTATGTCTATATGACATAAGATAAACTAGACATAATAAAAACTCACTTCACAAGTGGAAAAATAACTCAAAATAATTTCTATATGCCCGTACCCTGTGACCTAACCACTTAGAAATAATGATAGACTTTAAGGTCCTAACACAATGTTGACCGTAACTGAAAGCTACCGTCTAAACGGTATAATCTAACTATGAAAAGTCCCACTAGCTTTTCACGTGGGAGTATGAAGAGGGTCAAAAAATCACCCCGGGGCGGGGTGAAGATAATACCAGACAGATAGGTGCAACACCTGCCCTAATAAAAAAACTGGTCTAAATATCCCTCCAGTCATTCATTAACAACTGCCCCCGCTGCTACTAGTGGACCCAATTGTAGTAGGTCTGCTGCCTGTGTCGTCAGGGACCTCAGGTAGAACTGGGAGAAAGTGTTATGATGGCGCCAGGACGCGGCTTGCATGATACGAGACAAAGGAACGCCGCTCCTGAACGCCCATGATGTCGCAACGGCACGGACCTCATGCGCACGCATCCCAAACCTACTCCGGGGAATTGACGATAACCCGGCGTAGGCTTTGGTGATCGCTTTGCATATCCATCTAGATATCGTGGCTTTTGACACGTCTCTAGTGGATAGGGTTGGAATGAAGAACCTGAGGCGTTTCTTCCTCAGTTTCTTCGTACGCCGCAGATAGATCTTAATCGCCCTAACCGGACAGAGGTACCTGTCAGTGATAGGGGATCGAGAACCGCGCGGCAGAGCAGGCACGATGATGGGATCTGGGGTCTTAAAGAGTGTCTGGGTCTTTGCCAGGAAGCCCGGTTCCAAGATGAAAGTGACAGAGTCTTGCGCAAAAGACATGTGACCATCCGCACAGGACAAGGCATGTAACTCCCCTCTACGCTTGGCTGTAGCGAAAGCTAATAGAAAAGCCGTCTTAATAGACAGATTAAGGAGGGAAGCCTGACCTAAGGGCTCATAAGGTGCAGAACAGAGAGACCAAAGGACACTGGTCAAGTTCCACCTGGGTGTAACCGTTCTGGAGATGAACCGGTTCCTGGCAAAGTACTTGATCATAGCTGACAGTTTGGGATCGGAACCTACCAACCTGGCTGGACCCTTAGAATACTTCAAGGAGCTGGCCATGGCGGATCTATATCCCTTAATGGCTGAAACAGATAGGTTTTTAACATCATATAAATGAATGAAAAATTCACCTACCTGACCTAGAGAGGGATCGAGTAGATCCACCTTCTGTCGATCACACCAATCAGACCAGGCTCTCCACTTTGCGTCATAGCACTGAGAAGTGGAAGGCCTGTTTGATTCAGAAATGATTCTGGCAGCGTGAGCTGAAAAGCCCTCCGCTCCGACGGAATGCCTGATAGCCTCCAAGCGTGAAGGTTTAGCATGGACACGTTGGAGTGGAGAGTCTGACCCCCGTGCTGGGACAGAAGGCGTGGAAAGACTGGCAGAAGTACTGGAAGTTCTGTCAGGAGTTCCAACAGCAGGGAGAACCACTGCCTGGTTGGCCAACAGGGAGCCACCAGTGTCAGACGGGCACCGTCCTGTCTGACCTTCGCCAGGACTTGCGGAACCATTATGAACGGCGGAAAGGCATACCCGTCCAGATGGTTCCACGACAAGGACATTGCGTCTACCGCCCAAGCCGCTGGGTCCAGGGCTGGTGAGACGTACAGTGGGAGTTTGTTGTTGAGCCTTGTCGCAAACAAATCCACCCACGGAGCCCCCCACCTGGTGAGGATACTCCGGCACACGGACCGCTCGAGCGACCACTCCGCCAGAACAGGTTTCGAGCTGCGGGACAAAGCGTCCGCTAGAGCATTCAGCCTGCCCGGAATGTGGCGGACTTGAATGGTCACCCCGTGTGACTGACACCACATGAGAATCTCTCTCGTCTGAAGGCATAGAGAGACTGAGTGAGTGCCCCCTTGTTTCTGCAGATAGGACACCACTGTGGTGTTGTCTGTGGATATCATAACCCCTCGTTGGCTGACCAGAGGAGCAGCCTGAACGAGGGCCAGGTAAACGGCCCGCATCTCTAGGAGGTTGATGTGCAGACCAACCTCCTCCGGGGACCAGATGCCCTGATACAGGCGGCCCACCGGGTCCAGGGACGCGCCCCAACCTGACTGGGATGCGTCCGTGGTAAGGAAGACGGACGGAGGGGTGACCACCATGGGTACCCCCTCCCAGTATCTGCGCTCCAGCGCCCACCAGCGCAGATGCCTCTTGAACAGACCTGACAACGGTATCATCTGTTCCAAAGGCATGACGTGGGGACGCCACAGAAAGAGCAGATACACCTGGAGCGGTCTCAGGTGTAGGCGGCCCAATTGCAGCAGCCCTGCCGCCGCACTCAGCGTACCGAGTAGCGACAGGAGTCTCCTCGCTGAGCGAGAGGTGGCGTTTAGCACCTCGAACACTACTGCGAGGGTACTGGCAATCCTCTCCTCTGGAAGTCTGAGGATCGATTGATCCGTCAAAAAGTTCATCCCCACATACTTGAAGTTCTGTGAGGGGATCAACTCCGACTTCTCCAGATTCGGGATGAGCCCTAGGCTGAGAATCAAATCCCAGAGAGTGGAGAGGTTCCTGAGGAGAAGAGTCCTGGACTGGTTGACTAAAAGCCAATCGTCCAGGTACTGCAGGAGTGAAACCCCCATTCTTCTGGCGGCAGCTGCCACTACCTCCATAAGAATGGTGAACACTCGGGGGGCCGTTGATAGGCCGAAGGGAAGGACCGTGAACTGATAGGCCTTCCCCTCGGAGACAAACCGGAGAAATTTCCGGGAGGCCCGCCGAATCGGCACATGCAGGTAGGCGTCCTGCAAGTCTATGGAGACGGCCCAATCCCCGGGCCGAATGGCGTCGCGGATGGACCTGGTCGTCTCCATCTTGAACCGCTCGATCAGAACGAATCGGTTCAATGCCGATAGATCCAGGACGGGGCGAAGCTTGCCATTCTTCTTCGGCACGACGAAGAGATGGCTGTAGAAGCCGGGAGAATTTAAGTCCCGTACTTCTTCGATCGCGTTCTTTGCCAGAAGAGAGGCGACCTCTGAAGCGAGTGCTTCTCTCCTGGCAAGATCCCTGTAAGGCACCCACAGTGGTGGGGTGACTCTCAGGGGTGGGGGTTCTTCCAGAAATGGGATGAGATATCCCCGACGAATAATGTCGAGGACCCACTTCGACTGGGTTATCTCGCTCCACTGACGCGGGAAGCGAGATATCCTGCCTCCGACAGTTGCGGAGACAGGCGGTGTGGGAAGAACCCCCGAACACGAAACGCCCCGCGTTTCCCTACCTCCCGCCTCGACGAGGCCGTCGGGAGGAGACTCCAAAGCCCCTTGCCCGACCGCGACCAAGCCCTCTGCCGCGTACTGGGTAAGTAGCGGGTGGAGGTAGAGGATGGCGAAAAGCCTGCTCCGGCTTCGGTACCTCTCTGTACATGGAAGACCTAGCCTGATTCTGCTTAGGCTTCTGATATGGAGGTTTTGAGGGCTTCTTCTTGCTAGAAGAAGACAACCCAACGCCCGTCTGGCGTGTGATGAGGAGGCGCTGCCTCTCCGTCACATCGTCCTTAGAGGCCTTCTCACACAGCCCCCCAAGTAAGGACGCCGCTGACAAGGGAGCCGCTCTAAGCGCCTCCCTCGCGGGACCCGGCAGGAGGGATGACGATGCCAACGCCGCATCCCTCCTCCAGAGGAGAATGTCCGAGGACGCCGCCAAGGCTGTCGCCATGATATGGCGCGCCCCAACGGCCGCTGAGGTCAGAAGCGATTCCAACTCAGCGGTATCCTCCTCCACCAAAGCCCCCTTTGAAGCCCCCAGACACAGGTCGATGTGTGACGCCATCGCCACGATCTGTCGCACTCTGGCGTCTGTGCTGTCCCAGACCTTTGCGACAGAATGAACTGGGGTAGGGGGTTTTGCCACCCCGATCAAGGACGCATCCTTGTCCAGGGTTGGTGGTTTAACGGGCCACGAGGAGTTGTGCGGCTTATAGTATTTTGCCGTCGAACCCAAGAACTTCTTGGGAAGGTAAGTCCCCGCCCTTCTCCCGTCCTCAACCAGGTGGCCTTCCATCTGACTAACCAGAAGCGCCACCGTTGGTGAGAAAGGGAGGCTGGGCATTTGGGAGGGAGTAGGAGCTGCCCCTTCAAACAGGGACCTAACCATTGGAGGGGGAAGCGTCATCTTCGGACACTTGTCCTCCGGGAGCCACCTATAGACAGAGCTAATCGTGTCTAGGAAAAGCGCCGGAGGGACTTCGGAATTATCGTCCGAATCGCCCTTAGCCGTGTCGGCATCATCCGCTACCACGGCAACCTCCCCGTCCCCTACGGACTGGGTATCCTGTTGGTGAAAATTCACCTCAGGAAATTTCTCAGCCGCGAGCTGCTCCGGAGAAGCCGTCTGCGACGGAATCACCGGCACCGCAGCTGTCGGTGGCAAAATGGAAGTGAATCTCTCCATCAGAGATTCCATACGTTTCAGGGTAGCAGACTCCTGCTCCCCCCTACTCCGTTTAGCCGAACGAGGGTCTCCCCTAGAATGGGGCCTCTTGCGAGAATACGATCTCGGGGGGCTAGGCGGGATATCAGAAAAACCCGAGAAGGGCCCCTCGGACGTGGAGCCCGAAGCACCCCGCGAACGCGAGGGCGAACGGGACCTGATCCGCCGTTTATGGCGGTGACCATGGGAGCTACTGGGCGATCGCTCACGGCGACGGTGTCGAGACGAGGACCTGTGCCTCGACCTCTTCCCGTGACGCGATCTACTCCCCCCCCCAGAATGTCGCCTCGTCGAGTAACGACGCCTGTGCTTAGGCCTCGACGAGTGACTGGGGGTACAAGACTCTGAATCGCTCGAAGACGAATCAGCGCTCTCACTTCTAACACTCTCGGCTGAGGGCTCAGCTCTAGAACTGCTGGCCCTATCCGAAGTGTGGTCGGTTGCCTGGTTGACCGGTGACCCGGTTGACCGGTTGCCCGGTTGACCGGTTGCCTGGTTGACCGGTGAACTCGACCTATGACCGGTTGACCGGT
>JBEVXV010000883.1:6129-7222 GCA_040505915.1 Sedimenticola sp.
CCGGTTGACCGGTTGCCCGGTTGACCGGTTGCCCGGTTGACCGGTTGCCCGGTTGACCGGTAGCAGCAATAGTCTCAGTACTCTCAGTCTGGGGACTGAGTGTGCTAGCTGAGGTTTGAGATGGCCCCTCAGCTGAGACTTTGTCGAGGGTAACTTCAGCGTTCGCCGAAGTACCCTGACGTGCAACCAAACTATTGTCTGGGTTACCGCCCACTGTTGCGGGGGTCCCCTGACTGGTTGCTGCTGCTATCTTGCCCCGCCCCGTCCCCGACGACTTACCACGTCGGGAGACTCTACTGGTATGGGTACGAGACAAGGCTGCTTTCTCCCATACCTCGGGAGACCAAGTTTTAGAAATAAAACAAGGCAGTTCTCTGCAACAACCACAGCAGGACTTGCACCTCTCTGTGTGCGTGTCCCACAGGGCTGCTACGTGTCCACACCTCGGACGCTTCTGACTGCTGTTCATTTCCACGTTATGGGGTGAATGGGTTAACAAAAATCCAAAAATCTTTAATAACGCAAACAAACAAACAAACATGTAATATACCCACCTCGTACTCACAAGAGAACGCGCAGCGCGCTGTAAGGCGGGGAACAAAAAATTTACGCTGCACTGAACAATGGCCGCCGATGAATAAAAACGCCACGTGGTCCCAATAAACCGACCACGACAGACGACAATACTCGCTAATTATTAATATATAATATTAATAATAAATATACACAGGGCCTAATTCAGTACCTAAATTATTTGGGACGAAGTATCTAGTGCCGAACTCGTAAACGTACGCGTTCGGCCACGTCACTATTCTCCGACGAAAAGACGAAATATATCGCTAAAGTCGAAATTAAATACGACGTAACTTGAATAATCAATTGAAATACTTAGATATCAAATAGAATTGTCAATGTGGGTGATTATGGGGTGACCTACACCCGAAACCTGTAAAATCTTGAGCTTCGTTATAAAACGCGACTAGTCTTCAACGATTTTACAAAGGGAAAGAAAGATGTGTGAATAGTCGGCACTATTTAGCGTAGTGATATGCGTAGGGATATGTGTATAGGGATAATACGCGGGCCGGATAGA
>JBEVXV010000884.1:0-7258 GCA_040505915.1 Sedimenticola sp.
TTTTGTCGAAATCGGTCTGGTGGTTCGTGAGGAGATTTTTTAAGAATTTGACCTACTTTTCCTCAACGGCCATCTTGGATAACGTGACATCTCTATTTTAACAAATCTGAAAAGGCATGCCCTAAGGACCATAACTGTCAAGTTTGGTAACAATTGGCCCAGCGGCTTCGGAAATGTTTGAAAAGTGTGGACGGACGGACAAAGAGCATGAGGTAAAAATTAAAATGTCAAGGGAGCTGAACACAGAGCTGAACACAAACAATAATACTATTATTGAATTATTTATTAAAGTGCAACATACTGTATGTAAACATTTGACATGGAAAACGTAGCATGGACTTATTAAAGAATATACAAAACTAAAGAGCACTTCATACAGTGTTTTATCTACCTCCGCATCACGAGTCAAATACTCACAATTTTCAGATTTGACTCACTAAAATTCTGAAATTTTATCTTTTTTCCATAGAATGACTCACTGTTTTTTCAGAAATGCTCATTTTGACTCACTGACCAAAAATTGTAGATAAAACACTGTCATAGAATGCATATACCCACCATGCTACAGTCCTCAATTTTGCCCAATCTCCTAATTAATATTAATGATAAATCCTTCAAAGAATATCATGGATCCACGAAAACACCAGGATCTTCCCCAAAACCTAATCATTTCCTTTTTGCCATGTGAAAAGTTATGCCTGAAGGTTTCATCAAAATATTGTGAGCTTGGTAGATAGCATACTCTGTCAAATTGACAATACAATGTACTCATGTTTCATATCCTTCAAAGGCAATTATTACCATTTCTACAATTATTATATCATATTTGGTAAAAACATATGTTTATAGTTATAAATATGAACAATGAACAGCTTAAAGAAACATGAATGCTGTCAATGGCATGTAAACAGATTGATTGATTGATTATTGGTGTTTAACGACCTATCAACAGCTAAGGTAATTTAAGGCTGGGTCAATGGGTCTATCCCGGATTTAACCTGTCCATAAAGAGGGAAATTCCCAAAATCAGAATTGAATATTTACAGAAAAATATATATCTCAAGTATCAGGCCGAAAATTTACATTAGGACCAAACCATGTAAGTTGGCATTCACAATATACACACAAGATTTATCATTAGAACTGCCTAAATGTGACAGCAATCATCCTAATTACAGCGAAATATTGTTTTAACAAACAGCTCTACACGTAATAAGGATAGCACAATATGTTCTGCAACAAAATAAAACAGATTGATCGACTGATTGATTGAATGGGGTTTCATTTCCATTCAGCAGCAAGGAGTAGATATAGATGGATCGAATCCCATATGTCACCACTAAATGGGAAAAAATAACAAAATTAACATTGAATATTTACAATAAAAAATATATTCAGAGATGAAATTTTAGCAATTTCGATATGGTGTGGGGTGCACTAAAAAAAAACCAGCTTATCACTAATCACACAAGAAGTGCATGTTAGCACCAACTAATCACCTCGCCGGGCCTTGATTATAAGTCCGAGCCATGACATTGACCTTGGGCGTAGAAGCCCCGGTACATATGTGTCACTCTAATATGTTCAGGTATACACTGTTGCCAAGTATTATTGAAATCCATTAAGCGGTTCCAAAGAAATCGCGTTAAACGCATTTGCGAAACACAAATGCTAAACGTAAAGTGTTACGCACAGACGGACATGGACTAATATATACATGTACGCTATATCCTATTCTCGCTATGCGAGGGGATAATAACCCGATCCAACTCTCAGATGCACTTTACAAATACATGTACATGTATCTGAGAGCTAGACCAGGTAAGATACAGAGTACAGGATTGGAAATTAAAACATAATAAAGACACATGCTTATTAGCCATAATAATTATTTCGTCCTTGGCATATGACAAATCTTCAAAGTTTCATTCAAGTATTTCAGTAAGTTTTCAAGATATCTTTATTGTTGCTACTGCTACTTGTAAATAAACTACCGGTACTTCCTTTGATGTAAGAAATTGCCTACTGTAATAACACTAAATATTCGGACAGCAATGTCGGAGCAAACAGTGTAGGCCCAGATCAGACTGCTCCTAGTGGAGCAGTCTGATTGGGGTCTGCACTGTTTGTGATACCCCGTCTGGTTTTGACACACTACTGGGAATTAAAATCCATTTTTTCAAATTTTAGGGAAATGATAGTAACTGGGGAAGGTGTCCGAATATTTAGCGTTATTATGGTATTTAGTACTAATTCTATCCTTTTACAATTTTGAAAGTAGTTTTATGTCGAAAATCACCACTAAATATTTACAATAACGGGAAAATTGTCTCTGTAGACATTGTAATGTTTGCCTAACTAGGTGTAGCTGTGAAGTGTGACAAACACAGACAGGTGCAAAACATAATGCGCCCAGACTTATTGTTGTGGAGGCATAAACATATATTTAGTGCTGAAATCATCACTTAGCTCATCCCTTAGTAAGGGATTTAACCAGATTAAAATCTCAGATACACTTTACACATAGCTGATGAATCATTAGAAGACGGCTTGCATAAATCTTTACATGACCAACAGCATATATACTCTTCAAAAAAGATGCACGAAAATTGTGAGTCAATGTTTTGAAATTACAATCTCTCCATTAGCATCCATTATTGCTTTATATAATAGCATCATCTCCGAATGAACTCAGTCAGATTAGGGATGACATGTTTTGAAATGTTGCACTTGTTGTTCCAGCCCATCCCGTAGATGTTGGATTGAGCTAAAATCTGTACGACCATGGGAGGATACAAACACTGTGGTTCTGTGGGAATTAGGTTATGACACAGTCATGTAGTATATTGTCCAATATTTCCATGAAGAAATATGGTGTTGGCATAGTTCACAAGAGGAATAATGTGCGGCTGGTAGTATTTCAGTAGAATTGGGTCGATATGTCACCATGAATCTGCACAAAATTGGTTCTACCAGTTATCATTGTCGTGTGTTGGTCTCCACCAAATTGTTCGACCTCCTGTGCACCGGTGGCCATAAAACACTCAACAGTCATGTCAGTAAACACTGGCCCTCGATTGGAGTCATCACTGAACTGCAGTCATTTAGATTTCTTATGTTTATGGGTATGTTCAACACCACTCTGCCACAGTTGCCGATGAAGTTAAAGTCAAACCAGTACCTCCAACAGGACGTCTAGCTGTGATCCCTGCCTCCCAAGGGTGGTTATGCTCCATCTGATATGAAATAATTTTTAGCCCAGGAATTGTTGTAAAAGTTTGTTGCAAATGACCATTTGGAGCAGTCCTGTACATGTATATGAGTCTTGTGTAATGGTGTTTAACAGCCTATCAACAGCTAAGGTCATTTAAAGCCGGTGTGTATGAGTCTACCTGATCTGTGTCAGACACACGTCGTATGTTCATCTTCATATCAATGGCAAAATCTCAAAATGTTGATCTGTGATACAATGAATATGCATGCTTCAAATCGTCCAATTGTGTTGTTTCACTGCTTCATTTACTTGTGGCACGACTTGTCTGGTAGATACAATGCAACATCTCTAGTAGACAACATTTTGGCACACAGATCCCATGGCATTAGAGGAACATTCATGTTTCAAATGCAACACATGTAGGGGCATCAATCTCATATTTCTGAGTGAGAAGTTCGGCTTTGTATTTTTTCATCTTTGTAGGGTTGAAACTGAAGTTTGGTGATATAATTGTAATCATGTTATTTCTGCTATACATCATTGTTGGCCTTAATTCATTGTTTGTGAGCAAATATTTGATAATAAGTACATGTTTGCTCATTCACATTAGACTTTTATTTAAAGGTGCCTCGACATGGATTTGTCTTTAATACTTATATTTTTTTTAATTATAGATGTCAATAAATTAATAAGACTGGTGAAAACCACATTGAAAATATGTCTTGGAATTGCATTAGAATTGCATCGTTACGATGCAATTCTAATGAACTTACATAACATATTTGGAGGTTATTTTAACCGCTAGCATACAAAGAGCATTCATGTCGGAGAACCTTTAAATGAGGAGTATATATGCTGCAAGAGACTTTCATAAAACTGCCATAATTACATTTGCTCATTAATACATTATGACCGACATTTCTAGCTACGTAAGTTTTTAACAAGAATGCCACCAACAGCTTGTATCCCCTCGCTTTAATGCTTAATTTCAACACATGTAAGAGGATCATTCTTGTACATCTGAGTGAGAAGTTTGGTTTTGTAATGTTCGCATCTCTCTTATCCATTTGGTTCAAATTACATTTTTGGAATTCATTTATTGTATGTGAGCAAATTTTTGCCATGTAAGTATGTTTAATAATTCACATATGGGTGTTATTTAATGAATAGTATGTATGCTTTTAGAGACATATCATATGACTGCCATAATTACATTCAATAATCAATACATTATGGCCGACCTTTTCAGCTATGTGAGTTTTTAAAAAGAATGTTGCAAACAGCTTGTATCTCCTCGTTTTCAGGCGTCATTTGAATACTGTAGCCTTGATTTTGGAGTTGAATTTCCCCATTTTGAAGAATAAAGTACATGGAGGATGATGTTATCAACTGCATCTATGAAACACAAAAGCATTTCATCAAGGGATGAATTAATCCATGTGTTTAGTATTAAATTCTGATCATTTTGTAAATACATGTACATGACATTTCCTTTTTAAAAGGTTTATTTGTCCCATAAGTTAAAAATGATGCATGAAGTTCTTACCAACCCATATATGAAATACTAACACATGCTATCAAGGGAAATTAAGCGAAACAAAAGTCGCTTTCGCTTAACCTCTTAAATTATGTTTTGTGATGGACAGACATCTTTTGTATCCCCATATCCTCATTTTTGTTAGCATATTAGCACTTGAAATGTGCCAAATCAACACGAGAATGCTACATTTTACAACTGCCACCAATCTATATACCAATTGACACAAGTTCATACATTGATCTTGCAGATATTTAAAGCCTACTGTTGAAAATCATTACTTTTAGTCTGTCAAATAGAACAGTTTCAGAATTGATAGTTCAAGAATATGGGTTGCCTTTTGTAGCATTTCTTTTTAGCTATACTTGATGTATTTTATGTCACATTTATGCAATTCTAGTAAGTATTTATGAATCTTACAAGTATACATCAGAAAATCAACAATGAATGTTGCAATGTAAATAAATTGGAAATATATTCGGTGCTTAAATTATAACAATAAATATCTGGTGTGGCGAGTCGTAAAACCAGATCACATAGCCAATCCCCCATTAAAGGGCAATTAAACACCCTAACAATAATTTTGAGTATTTCAGGTATCAAGATAGATAATGTCAATACATGTACAAGCCAAGTGTCAAAAACGGCATCCAAAAATAACAAATAATTAAAACGTTACGACGGTTTGAAATTTTTAATTAGCTGAAATATGCATGACCCTAGGACCTTTATGACGTCATAGTGGACAATATTTGTTCAAATTTATTTATATTAATTTCCATGTTCTTATTTCATGAAATTATTTATATATAATGAAACAAAATATTCTAAGAAAAAACAACATTTTTATTGCATAATTTATGCAGACATATATAACCCTCCAAAACTTTTGAATTAGTTTTTTTTTGCGCATCATGGTTTTAGTTGGTATTGGAATTATCTATCTTTGTACCTGAAACTATTTTTTTGGTTTAAATTCCCTTTAACGCATTTGTCTTACACAAAAAGCGGCTGCCGACGCAGACTATTGATCGATTGATCATTGATGTTCAACGGCCTATCATGGTTATTTAAGGCCAGGTCAGCGGGTCTATCCAATAATTAACCTGTCCATAATGAGGTAAATTCCCAAAATTAGAATAGAATATGTAAAGACAAATATATATTCAGCCCTCATATGAGCCGTCTCATCAGGATCTGCACTGTTTGCAAGTACTTTCTATAGGTAATAGAAAAAGCACCCATTGTTTGAAGAATGGACTGGTTTGAATTCAATTTTATGAATGGTAAATGGATTGGTCTGAATTCAATTTTATGAATGGTAAATGGATTGGTCTCAATGTCAGAATTGGAGATTTCATGTCAGATATATAGGGGTGAAACAGTTGACAATGAGTCCATTCATAAAAATAATTTTCAGGCCTACAGTTTTGATATTTTTTCTGGTATCATACAGTGCTATGGGACTCTATAGAGTTCATGGCATATATATGAGTCACTATATGCAGACTGTAATCATCGTTGCCGAAAGTAATTCTGTGCTACAAAAAGTGGAAGGGTAATCTTTAGAACAAACTATTTTTCCTTTCCATACCATGCATATTAACAAATTATTAAGTAAGCTATTTTTGGAAAAAACAACATAATTTTTATTAAAATAGCCTGTTACCATAGCAACTGAGGAATATTTCTGTGAACTGAAGTGGTCCAAAAGCATTCAAGGATTATCCTAACTGATTATTCATTTCATATCAGCCAAAATTCTCAATAATTCTATGTGAATAAAGCTAATTGTTATTTATGAACTACATATACCGGTACATATATTTTTTGCCATGTGCCCTAGTAGTAGTAGTGTTCTATGTATTACAAAAGAGAAAGTAGAAAACAAGATGTTAAAGGCATACTCTGACGCTTGAATAACACATTCAGCGTATATCTAAATATATATAATAAAAGCATGTATTGAATAAAGCTAATCGTTATCTATGATACTATACTTCGAATTGTGTTATAGTGGTAGTATTGAATGTATTACAAAACCGAAAGTAGAAAACCGAATGTTACCAATTGCTACGAAAGAAATCGCATGATGAATGAATCTTTCGTGATATGCAAAGAATCAAGGCTGACCGGTCGAAGCTAGTCATTCAACAACTAAAAAACAACTGATCTCTGCAAGTTTTCTTGATTTGCGTGCGATTTTACATTGTTATCACTTTATGTCGTGAAATCACAAAATACAGGATACCTAGAATTTGCTACGTAACTAATCGGGGATATCCCCCTGCCCCCCCCCCCCACGACGAAAAGGGAGTTTTTATGAGTAAAACTCGTTTTAGTTAGAAATACTTACCTGCTATAAATAGTGCTTTGTTTCTTTACCTATCCCCAAAACACCAGATTAAAAGAAAGTCCCATTAAACCACCGCCAGTGGTACACGATTTAACCCGTACCGGAAGTAGTTCATGTTTCTCCATCCCAAACATCCCACTAGAATATAAAA
>JBEVXV010000885.1:0-5329 GCA_040505915.1 Sedimenticola sp.
AAGCCGGTAATTCGAATTTGCCCACAGAGCAACTACGAATTATCGGTACCCATTTACAGCTGGGTGAACTGGAGCAGTGTGGATAAAGTGCCTTGCTCAAGTGCCACTTCCGGCAATTAACTATCGACAGGTGTTTGCTATTCTATGCATGTAAGAGTGCTCTCTCTTTGACGGTTGTACGATGGTATGCAGGCTCACTCGGACCTCGGCTGATTCGGACCTTATTTCTGGGTCCTACTAAACACCCCCAGGACATCCACAGACACACCATGCGCGGCATAATTATACTCGTAACGTAGTTTCCTTGACTTGTCATCAGATGTCCAAAAACATTTTCGTAATACTTCAGCGACGGGAAACCACAACATGTGATGATACGAAACTGTGGTTTGTTAAAGAACAGCTGTCACGTCTGTTTTGTCACGAATGGATGTTTGACCATGGCGCACTTGCAAACTTGTATTCAATTATGCTACTACTAGTTAACACGTACATCCACGCTTTAAATAAAGCGTATGACATTCTGGCAAGTTGGGAAGCTGATGAAGAGGAGGTGACCAGCCTGGTCATCCTTGCCAAGCTGATTTGTCGTGATTTTCATGCACCAGAATGTGACACCGTGCTTCATATATGCGACGAAATTATTGAGTTTTCTAATTAGATCTAACATCAAATCAAACAAGTTATAAAAACAACGCGATACTTGTTCATGGATAAGACACGATCGACTCTCATAACATAAATGTGATTGTCTCTAGAGTGGTTCTAGTGTGTTCACCCAGGTGATACCAATTATTACAATTATTTCGTTCATGACGTTACATGCCATACACATACATGTGTAATCAAGAGTGATTATGAACTAATATGAAATTGTAATTTAATACATTTACGTATGTATTTATTGTTTGTTGTTTACGTATTGCCCCAACACAACAAGTGGATTCCCAACAGTTCATCGAACTCGAATAATACATAGGGTTCCATAACTAAGATTCATGTACAAGTAAATCTAGATCGCTGATCCCGAAACTTTTTACTGGCAGTGGACCAGCTATGGACCAGTTCCATGTCCATAACTGGTCCACCACCAGTACACGTTAAGCCCCGTGCAGGCACCGGGGAGGATCAACTGATCCGCAGAATAGTGCCGCAGCAAATAGTGCCCCGTTGACCCGTCTGCGTGTAGACTCTGTGAGGCTGAGACCTCGATTGTCAGAAAATCGGACGTTAAACCATAATCACTCACTCACCCAGTACACGTTATATCCTGCTATAGCATGACGCAACATAATACTGAAGGTCAAGTCCAAGCGGATGGCGGCCCAGTATATATGTATTTCATGTCATTGTATAGCATGATATTGCAAAATACTGAAGGTCATACCTAATGTTATGTATGACGATTCAGTAAATATATTTTATGTCATGCTACAGCACACCACAGCATAATGCTGAAGGTCAAGTCCTACCGGATGGCGGCCCAGTATTCATGGATTTTATGTCGTTCTGTAGCATGACATGCCATAAGAAAGTGAGACTAAATCAAACTCGTTCACTTGTGCATGTGTCACATACTGCTTAAAAAACACAGTTATTTAATGACTAAAACGCCATCTAGCACGACCAGAAAGCACTGGGGTGGGGGGTGGGCTTGATACAGAAACACTACTGAAACAACACTACTAGTAATCCTTAACTTCTATTAGCATGCCACATACAGGGAAGGGTCTGTACGCCAAGTATGACAGAGGACTGATCGAGAAGGCGGTGGCAGCTGTACGGGGTGGTCTTTCGCTGCGACAAGCGTCGAAGAAATACGGCATACCAAGGTCAACCATTAGCGACAGAGTGACCGGGAAAGTGGCGGATGGCAGCAGCCTAGGCAGAAAACCAACATTCCCTGTCGAAGTTGAGAAGGAGATCGCCGAAACAGCGAAAACGGCAGCTGATAAAGGCATTGGGTTGTCCAAATCACAACTACTAGTCAGAGCCGGCAAGCTGGCAACCAGATTAAACATCAAGACGCCTTTCAAAGGAACACCCGGCCATGGATGGTGGCAAGGCTTTAAAAACAGAAATGTCGGCATCACCCTGAGACAACCAGAACCATTGTCTAACAATAGAAGCAGGATGATGAATCCTATCGTGGTAGGACGCTACATGGTGGAGCTGAAGACCATCATCACTCAGCACAACTTGGACGCAAATACCATTTGGAACTGCGACGAGACCGGGATCAACATGCAACACAAGCCGGTGAAAGTGTGCGCTAGGGTCGGGGCAAAGAACGTTCCTGGACGAGTTGGGAATACTAGAACACAAGTAACACTGCTACCATGTATAAACGCGGCCGGAGAGTGTATGCCTCCAATGCTCGTCGTCAAGGGCAAGACAAAACGGTCCCTATCGGCATACAATGTAGGAGAAGGACCCACAGACGCCATATGGACATACCAATCCAAAGCGTGGATGGATGACATTTTGGGCGTATCTTGGTTCGAGGAAGTATTCCTAACACATTGTGGTACAAAGCGGCCCCAGCTATTAATCCTTGATAGTCACCATTCCCACGAGACAGTTGAGATTCTTGAGAAGGCGCAGGAAAACAACATCATGGTCCTGGCTTTGCCACCGCATACCACCCACTATTTGTGCCCATTGGATAGAGCGGTATTTGGCCCGTTACAGAGGCACTACAACACGGTATGCTCAGAGCACATGGCGGAAGATCTCACCAACGTCATTGATAAACAATCCCTGCCCAAGATGATCAAGCGCTCGTATGACGCTGCGTTCTCCAGGTGCAACATAGTGGCCGGGTTCGAATCAACCGGGATATACCATTGGGATCCTTTGAAGATACCTGTTGTTGCGTTCGCGCCATCCTCTTGCTCCGAGGAATCCCGTGTGGAATACGCGGAGAAACAGCTGGTACACGCCGACGATATGCACCCTCTGCAGTGGGTGTTCAGAGCGCTACCGCCCACTACAGGGCCTGTCATTGAACCAATGGAACAAGCGACGCTCGCAGAGATTGTCTCCGTAAGCACTCAGTCAACACAGCATGATGAATATATAGAGCTACCGCCCACTACAGAGCCTGCCACTGAACCAATGGAACAAGCGGCGGTTGCAGAGATTGTCTCCATAGGCACTGAATCAACTCAACATGATGATTACATTAACTTTGGTACGATCATGGAATCGATCCTGCCATCAAACGACGGAGCTGTGCTACTGCCCGAAGATACCATGATCACCCTGGTATCTACGGAAGAACAATCATTCCTCTCCGAGTCCAATATGTGGAACGCCGAGTTGCAGTCGATTTTCCAACCTACGCCGTCGCCGATACTAACCGAACCAAAGCCTGTACAGAAAGGCAAGAAATACATTACGTCACATCGACTTCTTACAAGTGAATCTATTATCAATAGTAAACAAAACGATAAGCAACATAAGCTGAAAGTGGAAGCTGAAAAGAAACAAAGGAAAGATGATAAAGAAATGAAACGAAAACTGAAAAATTCGCAGAAGTGATTATAAACAATAAGTTTAACTCATCATTTGAACTTGAGCTTAGCTGCAGTAGATGGAATAGTTGTCGCCTCTATGATTATATTGTGACAGTTGTGTAGGGATTGAATACTCAACTCGAGAACCATTTAATCTACTGTACCTGAAATACAGTTTCAAATGAATACAAACACTGATCAAATTAACCAAGGGTTTGCACTGTCTGCCTTTGTCCTGCAAACAATCTTGAAGTTTCTGTCTTCTACCATGCACACAATTCAGTTCACCGTCCTGCTTCGGAAGTGTGCTCCATATAACTGATTACTAGTACCTGATTAAGATCCTGATTGATCAAAATGTAATGTTATCCCATTTCAGCATGCACACCACATAATTATATATAAATACGTTATCCATGATGTGGAAAACAATCTTGCAGTGCCTTATTC
Organism: Sedimenticola sp.; assembly: GCA_040505915.1. GTDB lineage: Bacteria > Pseudomonadota > Gammaproteobacteria > Chromatiales > Chromatiaceae > Vondammii. Next base: position 3,969 of record JBEVXV010000885.1, read on the forward strand.
AATACTGTTACTGCCACACTACCAATTGCGGCATGCTACCAGTTACGAATAGTTTAACCTTCCCAGATTATCCTTCCAACCTGATACACGGGACCGCCATTTAAAGTGCACATCCGAAAAGACTAGTAGAGCAGGAAATACAAAGTATCTCTGAGAAACTAACGCCCATGCTGTGGATCGAACCCGGGTCTTCAGCGTGGTAGTCCGATGGTTTAACCCCACGGCCACGGTCTTCTCTTCATTGAATGTCTGGACCACCACTGTTATTATACCCCCGGCATGCGAAGTATGTCAGGGGGTATATAGTTTCGTAATTCCGTTCGTTTATCCTGCCGTCAGTCCTTAAATGACTTTGACTGTTTTACTTTTACGTTGCATTTGCGACCGCTCCCAGTCGGCCGATTGCTTGTGTTGGGTTGGCTGCCAGAACGACACTGGTCGCAAATACAAATAACGTATGCAATAACAAATAACGTATGCCGGTGTATGGATCACGTGATGTCCTCATGGTCTACCACACTAAATGATCACCTACTGGACGTCGTCATCCACAACGAACGAAAAGGAAACAAATGCCTTTTAGAACCTGCTGGGTGCACAGGTTGAAGTAACGGACCTATGCCTTTAAACGATTTTTTTTTGTCAATTGACTATACATCTAGTCAATTGACAAAAAAAAAAAAAAAAAAAAAAAAAAAATCGTTTAAAGGCATAGGTCCGTTACTTCAACCTGTGGCTGGGTGTTCACGCAACGCAGCAATGAGGGTAAGAATACACGAACATGTCGTGTACATTTGGACACGTGGAGGTTCATGCATAGGCTAATATCAGCGTCAGAAACAGGTTCAGTCAGTATCCTAATTGGCAATTATGTGTATTTAATAGTCGGCCAACTCGGTAATTCTGAGTGTTGCCGGCGGGTAAACTGCTTAATTACATGCTAAAACATGTGAATGAAATTGTAGGACCCTAGTAATGAATAATTCAACAAAATATGAAACGGAACAATCAGTATTTAATACAATTATTCCAAAGAAACGCTTAATATTCAGACAAAATTACATGACCGAACATCCCCAATTTGATGACCGAACATCCCCGGTAAGGCGACCGAACATCCCCTTCTCCAATGCACGTTATACGATACGTATTTAATAGCAAGTATGCGGCTGTATCCCGGCTCTTGATGTATGAAATGGTACAGGAATGGTTACCGATGCTGGATTCAATACAACATTGGACGTGGTAGTGTCAACACAGACTGGGTACCAGTGGGAATCACAGGGTGACCGAACATCCCCGAATTGACCCTATATATTTTTCTTTGCAGAATGCCTTCATCTTTTACCCAGGCCTTCTCT
>JBEVXV010000886.1:0-4881 GCA_040505915.1 Sedimenticola sp.
ATTTTAATAGGTTGAGAGTCCAAAAGTAATATCCGGAAACAATTATACTAGTTCCATATTTGACAATACTCCCCTGACACAAGTCCATGTAATTTAGCAGATATTCACACAAAAGCACGAGAAGAAAAAACATTGCGGTCACCATTGTTGTTGTTGTTGCATAACCATATTGGTGCTTGATAGTCGAAGGTTGGCAGTTTCTAAGTATGTGACCTTGACTTGGTCAAGGCTTTCTATCATATTTTTGCAGAACAGAATGAAAGACAACTTTCATATAAAGGTGTCAGTGAAATAACAAAACAATACATCAAGGAAAACAGAAAATATAGGCCATTTACCGGAGCGTTAAAGTTTCGAACGCAGCAAGTATGTGACATTGACCCTGGGCTAAACGGGGGCGGCACGGACGTGGATTTGTCACACGGCGGTGGAGGACCCTTAGAGCAATGCGTGTGTGCAAGATGAAGCAGATCCGCGCAAAGAAACATAAAATATAGGTCATTTACCCGAACGTTAAGGTTTTGAATGCACCAAGTATGTGACATTGACCCTGGGCTTAGCGGGTGTGTTACAAACGTGGATTTGTCACAGGGCGGTAGAGGACCCTTAGAGCAATGGTTGTGTGAAATATGAAGCAGATGCGAGCAAGGAAACAGAAATTATAGGCCATTTACCCGAACGTTAAGGTTTTGATCGCACCAAGTATGTGACCTTGACCCTGGGCTTAACGGGGGTGGCACGGATGTGGATTTGTCACACGGCCGTAGTGAACCATTGGAGCAATCCGACGTAACATAAACACCGACAATGTTGACGTCCTACACTAACGCTTGCATTAATCTTGCCGGCGGTTATAAAACCGGTGGGCATTAACTCAATGTGTACATGCATGGACAGTGCCGATAACCGACAACACTAAGCTGGTTTTATAAATAGATCACGGCATGTAACATTAAATAATCATTTCAAACATCAAAATAACATTTGGTTTCATATATATTTGTTTATAATTTATGGCAGATTTCAGCAAGCATAAAATTTATATTTTAAGGATGGAATATTAATTTAGACATTTACTAATATTCCCACAGAAACGCACGGACACTTTGTAATCCCACAGACACACACTCATGTTAAACGTTTACAGCCGTGTTAGAATACATGTACAGGGCTGCGGTGGTGCCGAATTAACACTTTCACTCCAATATATCCGACATGAAATCTCCCATTCTCACATCATAGTCTAGAAGCTGGCAGAGGTTGAGTATGCATTTTTAGCGACAGAGAATGTCTCTTCATATTATTTATCAGCAACATCTCCTCGACTAGAATCGCGAGGGTAGACATGCCAAATGTGGTAGAGGAATGCTGTGGCCGCCATTTTACAAAATGGCCGCCAGCACGTGAGGAGCATTTCACTAGCTCTATTTAAGAAGCAATAAATGACTCTCAGCGCGGTAAAAATGACTAGATTTATTAAGTATACACTCAGCATAAGGCATGCATGAATACCGGATTGATTGAAGAAATACATATACGCTAAATATACAAAATGGCCGCCAAAATATCAGAAATTATACTGGAAATATAAAGTATATGCATTAAAACATAAATTTTAATACAAATATCTGTACATATCGTGAAAAATAATCACCGAGCATGTTGCACTCTGCATCACTAATGCATACCAATCACTTCCGGTGTAGCTAATCCAATATGGCCTCCAAAATGATCGATATGGTAAGTACGCATAATAATTAACGATTTTGAAACCGTGAAATTTGTCTACGAAATATGAAAACAGGCATCTCGTGATAAGTTACGACACCCGGTGAGTTTGTAATCCCAGATGACTACGGTTTACAAAATACAAACAAAAACAGGGTGTCTTTTATTTTCCAATATGGCCGCCATTTTCCAATATGGCTGCCATTGTTCAATCTTATAATTAATATTAGACCTAAAGTGGAGTGGAATATACACACACGATGCCGACTACACGTTTTTCTTCATATCATATGGACGATGGAACGCGTACAACGGTGATCCTAGAGCATTCAATGGAGTGTACATGTAGACTGTCCGATTAGCGGTATACGGTCTCCAGTGAAACAGAATTGGCAATGATGAAACGACAATGAGCAATAATATAGTCAAGTTACCATATATTGTTTTAGTATTTCTATATTGTGACTATAATATGCACATATATGTGACGCGTCATGACAAAATGTGCCCAATTGCGGTATTGACCAATGTAGCTCCTGGTAATCTAGCACACGCATGGAACATGATACCGACATACAGTGCTTATTAGACGCATTGTGAGTGCTCCAATGACAAATAGCGAACAGTGTAGACCCTGATCAGACTGCGCGGATGGGCATGCTGATCTGGGCATACACTGGTCGCAACCTCATTTGGACACATTTTCTCGTGACGGGTCACATATGCTCGTATATTGCAGATGTCGTAGTCGGTGATATTAACCCGTGGTGATGGACGGAATACAGCTGTCAGCACAAACGAGTGGACATGATGAAGTGCACAACGATCAATGTGTAATATGTCAAACACCTACTGACACAAAACCTACCAGTTCAGAAGCCGGCAGGAAGCGTGTCATTGAAGCGGCAAACATACGGGACGATGTTGTTTCAAAACGGTTAAAGCTTGTTGATAGTGAAACCTTTGTTTACCACGTAACAAACACTTGTTATAAGAGCTACACACTCAAGAAAACACTTGATCAATTATCTAAGCACCAAGAAGAAACATATGTGGAGCCAGAAACTGTGACTGTGACACCTACATCTACGCCTACAACCAGAAACATAGGACAACGTCATAAACCTGGTACCCAATATGAAAATCCAACATTTAAAATTAATTGTGTCATTTGTAATCACATCTCGTACAAAAAATCGATTGAGAAATTTCGAATAAGTGAGAGCAATCGCGCCCATAAGTTCCTCGAAGCTACTACTTATTTTCAAGATGACGTGTATACAAGAACATGTGACATTCAAGACATACATGGGGTATTTGGAGCTGACATATATTGCCATAATCCGTGCATACTTAAGTATTTTAGAGAGTATCAAGACAGTCAGTCAGACGTTACAAATAAGGAACCGAGTGACAAACAGAAAATCTGGTCCGCGTTAATCTCTCAGATAGAAAGAGGCTTCCAACGAGGCAAGGGGTATGAGCTCAGTGCAATACGAGACCGGTTCAATGATCTATCTCCCAATACTACCATAGATAATCGAGAGATCAAGGTCCTTCTAATCAACCATTTCCATGACACAATCACATTCACAAACCCGACTGACGCCACGAAATCATTGATGGTATTCAGTCGACAATGCGAGTACGAGTCGCTGGCAGAATGTATTCGATCGATTGACCCCATACAGATTTGTGCTGAACAAGTGAAGCAATCATTGGTCAATTATGATTTCGGTTTGAAAGATAGATTTGGTGATGCACAAGACTTAGAACGGGCATGGGGAAATATCAGGATACCAGATCCAATTTTGAAACTGCTAGGGGTACTTTACAAAATCACCCCAGACAGATATAATGAAGTAAAGAATGACACAAACTGTGAATCTGACACTGACGACACTGACGACCAAAGCGAACAAAGTAAATGCAGGAAGATGGAATCGTTATTCCAAGTCATGTATTATAACCTCCACAATGGACACGAACGAACGCCATTACATATTATGAACACACAAGCCATACACGAGGCATATAAGGGAAAGATACTAATAACTAGTTTCAATCACTTAGGACTGGCGATGAGTTATGACGAAATGCGGAGATATCACAGTAACATGGCGAATTATATCGTTGACACAAACGCAGACAAAGTTCCCCTTCCTAGCCACTTTGATCCGGGTATGTTCACTGCAGGTGCAATTGACAATTTCGATCATGAAATCTGTACGATTCGGGATGCCACGATACAGTCCCTGTTCTGTATCGAGACACACCTACAGGTACCACATGTAAGCCTAACATATCAGACACGGCTGTCTCACATGGAAACCGAACATTCTCATCACAGCTACCTTGTCAGAGCGTCAAGGAATTTATCAAACCATCAAAACGACCCGACTTGCCACAAGACTACACTGTAGAAAATGAATTGTATACCAAAGACAGAACTGTCATTCAACAGACAGATGCTGCTTGGTCCATGGCGAGATTAGATCTGAGTAAGCTAGATGAAGGTACAGTCTCAGCACATCCATCTTCACAAACTATGCCATCATGGACTGCTAGCAACGCACTATGGACAGACGAAGAGCTTCCCGTGAAAGCTGTGGGGTTTGTTCCAGTACTCCCATCGCCCATAACTCAATATGACAGTGTGTACACAGCTATGAAAAACATACAAGATGTACTGAGTCAACCTGTTCAGTCGGAAATACCACTACATTGTGACGGGAAAGTCTATTGCATGGTAAAAGAAATTCAACTGTTGCGACCACATGAATTTCGCAGCATAATAGCCATCCTGGGATCATTCCACATGATCAAAGTTGTTTTGAAATGTGTCGGAAAGTACATGAAGGGGAGTGGCGCTGATCATATATGGCTGGAATGCGGTGTCTTCGGTCCTGCCGTCATTGAAAACTCTGGTCATCAGCGGTACTCACTATGCGCGGTCACTTATAGGTATCCAGCTTCTTTCCGAGGCCATGCAAAGGTTGCAGTACGTTGAGTTTTTCGCACAGAATGGCGTGCGGAAATACATAAACCAGTTAGACATTCTCGACAACCTCAAAGGTGACATTGCCAACAAAGACGCTGCCACAAGTAAGACTGATCTGAAACGGTTTGTAGACGAGTCAACTGAAATGATGG
>JBEVXV010000887.1:0-12489 GCA_040505915.1 Sedimenticola sp.
CGGTCGGTGGCCTGACGCTCAACCGCCGGATTCCACCAGGGGTCGTAGTGGATGACGGTATCGGCGGCAGTGAGATTGAGGCCGACACCTCCCGCCTTCAGGCTGATCAGAAACAGCGGCACCTCTTGGGACTGGAAGCGGTCGATTACGCTGGCTCGGTCACGGGTCTGCCCGGTCAGCTTGACGTAATCGATTCCCAGCTGTTGTACGCGCTCTTCGATTAGCGTCAGCATACGGGTGAATTGTGAGAAGAGGAGGATGCGGCGTCCCTCCTCAACCAGCTCTGGCAGCAGCATGGTGAGATACTCCATTTTGGCAGAGTGTTCGATCCCCTGTGCCTGCTCTAGCTTGACCAGCCGTGGATCGCAGCACACCTGGCGCAACTTGAGCAGGGCGCTGAGGACGAAAATACGGCTGCCACCTATCCCCTTCTCCGCCAGTTCACCGCGTACTTGTTCGTGCATGGCGGAGCGTACCACTTCATAGAGCTCCCGCTGCTCCCCCTCAAGGGTAAGCAAACGCACGATTTCGGTCTTCGGTGGCAGTTCAGAGAGTACCTGCTCCTTGGTGCGACGCAATAGAAAAGGTCGCACCCGTCTGGCGAAGCGCTTGATGGTATCCTCATCCCCTATTTTTTCTATCGGATCACGCACCAGTCGTTGGAACTGGTGTGGATCGCCAAGAAGGTCCGGCATAAGAAAATCAAACAGAGCCCAAAGTTCTCCCAGGTGATTTTCCAGGGGGGTTCCGGTGAGACAGATGCGGTTCTCTGCCTGCAACTCCCGGATCACTTTTGACGCTTGTGATTTTGGGTTCTTGACCCACTGCGCCTCATCCAGTATCAGGCTTGAGAATAGGTGTTCGCAGAGTGCTTCCTGATCCCTTACCAACAGGGGATAGCTGGTGATGATTAAGTCGTATTGGGGGATCGTGGAAAATAGCGTTTTACGTTTGGGGCCGTGGAGCAGGAGTGCCGAAAGATCCGGGGTGAAGCGGTTGGCCTCCCGGCGCCAGTTAGAGAGCAGTGAGGTAGGGGCGATCACCAGGGCGGGCTGTTGCAATTGCCCCCGCTCTTTTTCGCTGAGCAGAAAGGCCAAGGCCTGGATGGTTTTACCCAACCCCATATCGTCGGCGAGGATCGCACCGAGACCGTGGCGGCTCAGAAACTGCAGCCAGCTCAGCCCCTCCAACTGGTAATCGCGCAGGTCGGTGGTGAGTCCTTTGGGTGTGGTGGTGGCCTGGAGTCCGTTGCTGCGCCGCAGGCTTTCGCTAAGTGCGTGGATTTCCTGGGGCTCGCTCCAGTCGAGCCTGTTTGTGCTCTCCTCCTCAAACGCAGCTCGATGAGCCGCCGCACGAGAGCGGTTCATGCGCAGGTGACCCTCCTCGGTCGTCTCATCGCGATAGAGCTCGAACAGAATGCCCAGCAGTGGTCGTAAGCGTCCTGCGGTGAGGGCGAGGTAACGCTCCTGGTAAGGGATGTTGAACAGGGTTTCATCGGGCAGTTGGCTGAATAGTTGTGGTGAGGCTACACGCGCGTCGTTCTGTATCAGTGTTTGCAACATCGGCACCAGGTTAACCTGTTCGCCCGCCAATTCGATACCTACCGAGAGATCGAACCAACCCTCCTCACGCTCATCTATTGATCCATACCAGCGCTCGGGGCGGTCGATGCGCAGTGGAAAACATGCGCCATAGTTGATACGCCACCCCTCCCCATGGAGGCTGGAGAGGGCACTTCCCACGCCCTGCAGCCACCTATTCTGATCAATGAGATACTCGTAAGCGGTAGCGCCAGAACTCTCCAGACCGTAGTGGCTGAGCTGTTCGCGGTAGTGTCGTTCGGCCTCCTCTTGCCGCTCAATCACCAGTAATCGCCCATTTTTGAAACAGCTGTGGGTTCCGGTATCGTTGACTAGCAGACCGGCGTACTCAAACTGCAACAAGCAACGGATGCGATGACCCAACGCCTCTTTGGTCGGGCTGAAGTCGATATCCAGCACCGCTACCGGCTTGGTGGCGGCGATGCGCTCCACCTTGTATATTTTGGGTAGAGGGAGGGGCACCCCCTCTGCCAGCTTAATCAACAGCTCACGCTGGCTCTCTGCTTCGTTGAAATCAACCCGGGGTTTTCTCTTCAGATGCTCCAGCAAGGGTTGTGGCAAGGGTGTCTGGAGTGGACCACAGGCCCCGGTTTCTCTGTCCAGATACCAGGGATGAGGAGATAGCAGCAGGTCATCGTGGTGGCTGGTTGACCAGAGTGCATTTTGCCCACCTTGGGCATCGGTTTGCCAACTGAGGATCAGTGCTTTCTCCTCAGCGAGGTGCAACTTCAGGCTGCTCTCTTGCAGATAGCAGCGCCCGCTGTCGAGTAGCTGTCTCAGCAGCTCATGGTTAGCAGGAGCAATGCGCTCTTCAAGCTCCTGAAGCCGCCCCAGCAAAGGGATATCCTCGGGTTGCAGATAGCGAGTAGGCCGGTTGTTCTGCTGATGGTGATAGCGTACTACCCGCTCCAGGTGACCGTTTGAGCTCCTTAGCGCAACATGGGCGCGAACACCACAAGCACCATCCCTCTCCAGTTTGAGGTGGTAGATCAGGATACGGCGTTCTGACGGCGGTGGCCTGTTTGCTCCGATGGTAAGGGGCTGCGGCTCTTCGGTCTCCTCAAAATACTTCAACAAGAGCGCGCAAAGATGCGCGCAACCCTCGCCAGCAGCGCAACTGCACTCCCCATTTATGGTGATATCTGTGTGCTCAGGCCGGTCGGCCAGGGTACGAAAAGTTTGCCCATTGTCATGGATGACGCCGTAGATTCGCCCGCCATCCGCTGTTTTCCCTGGAGTACCCACACCGCCTGCATCCAGTAGCGTTTGCGCCTTATCAAGGGTATCGGGAGGAAACTGGTTTTTAAGTTGGATGATGTTCATTCTTGAATAGCGGGTAGGGTGAGGCGCCTATCTTACTTTATAGGTAAGATAGGCGCCAAGCCGAATAATCAATAGCAACCATTAGCGTAACCGGATGACCATGAACCAAGAAACAGACTGGGAGGTAATACTCGATTTTGTCGGTCGTTACTCAACAGATGTCCCACAACAGCCCCCCATGCACTCTCAGGAAGAGGCTCTTCGATATCTCACTCCGGTGCTCACTGAAGCGGCTCTCTGTTTCGATGAGCAGTTCGAACCGCTCTACAGGCTTTGGAATAGTGAGTGGGTGCTGGAGTTATATGAGCGCCTGTATCTTCTCGATATTCCCAGCAATCGCTCACTGAGCAGGGAAGAGTGGAACTTGCTTCATACCGATGTCAATTTATCCATTCTCATCGGCTTGAATGATGAAGAGGAGCAGCAGGAGTTGCAGCAGTGGCTGCAGCTGGATGCCTCTTTCTACGGTTTGGCGCTGCGTAGTGGATTGAGCTTTCTACAGGGTGATCCAGAGCAAACCATCAGGCAATATGAGCAGGCGCTGAAGCTTCTACGTAAGGAAACGGGGGATGTCGATAATGTGATCCCAGGTATCCCTACGCTCCTCTTTGCACTTGCATTGCTTCAACAGGGCGGTATCGATGCTCCGTATATCCGGCTATTTGAGATGGCAAACCAAATCGAAAAATTTCATGGTGATGACCGTCTCGCCAGTATTCTGCGAATATTAGGTGATTACTCCCGTGTCGCCAGTGGCGATATTGAATTCAAACAGAGCTCATGGCTGAACGGTCTCCATGTAACCAGCGACCCCTGGCTTGCCCTCTTCCTGGGGTTGGCTCTCTACTGGTTGAATAAGCGACCGAGTGAGCATCAGATTCGACAGCTTCGCCTGCAGATCGACAGAGCAGAAAACTGTAGTTTGTACTGGTACGCCGAGGAGGCAGCGGCCCTGTTGAATGCATTGTGCATCAGTACTGGCTCACCTTTTCATTCAGAGAGTGATCAATCAAAACCGCAGTTGGTTACCCTCTGCCAGCAGAAACGCAGCTGGGAAGAGAGTCTGGCGAGCCTGAGCCAGATTGCACGAATCTACAGTGGTGATGGCGACAAGGATGAAAAGCAGGCCACCACAGGTCGCCGTATGGTCTGGTGTATACAGGGTGAAGGTGGCCTGGTGTCACTGGAGCCGAAGGAGCAGAAACTTACCAAGAAGGGGACCTGGAGCAAGGGTCGCAAGGTGTCACTCAAACGGCTAAGTGAGGAGGAAGATTCATTCGACTGCCTAACTCCTGCCGACAGGAAGATATGTGCTGCCATCGGGCAATCCTATGAGCGTAGCCACTTCTACTCTTACTACCAGGATGTCTGCTATAAACTGGAGGGCGAGCGGGCGCTACGTGCGGCTATTGGGCACCCTCTCCTCTATCGAGGTGATACCGGTGGGTACCATCAGCAGAATGTGACAGTCGAGGAGGTCTCCTCTCGGGTGGAGGTTATCGAGGACGAGAAGAAGGGTACCCTCCAGATCCAGATGGAGCCCTATCCAGATACACAATACGATTACACGTCAATGTTTCAATCCTATTGGCTTGATCAGCACCGCTTGCAGATAACTGAGTTCAGTGACAGCCAGATCCAAATGGCTGAGGCTTTGACGCCCAAAGGATTAGTGGCTCCACTATCGGCAAAAGAGCAGATTTTGAGCGCTCTCACGGTCATGGCTCCACTGGTGACCATCCACTCGGATATCGGCGGAGGAACCACCGATGGAGCAGAAAATATTCCCGCCGATACCACTCCTCATCTTCACCTGCAGCCCATCAGGGGTGGTGGCTCTGGAGTAGAGATGGGATTTCACCTCTCTATTCATTACAAACCCCTGGGAGAGCTGGGTCCCTCTTTTCTGCCGGGAGAGGGGCGGGCGGCGCTCTATACGGAGATCGAGAGAGAGCCACGAAAGACCCTGCGCAACCTGGAGGAGGAGGTGGGGCGGGCACTGCAACTCTCCGATACCCTTTCACTGCCGACGACGGAAGCACCGTGGCACTGGACGCTGGATGATCCAGAGCAGGCATTGGAGCTTCTGCTTGCCCTGCAAGAGTTGGGAGACGAAATTGTCGTGGCCTGGCCGCAGGGAAAAAAGGTGACACTTACCCGCGAAATTGGCAGTAGCCAGATGCAGGTCAAGATGCGCAAACAGCGCGACTGGTTTGGGATCAGTGGTGAGCTACAGATTGATGAGGAGCAGGTGATCGAGATGGGAAAGCTGCTCGGACTGCTGCAGCAGACACCGGGACGTTTTCTGCATCTGGATGATGGACGTATCCTGACCCTGAGCCGGCAGTTGCGGAACCAGCTCGACACGCTCCATGGGATTCGTGACCAGGGCAAAGTACACCCACTGGCCACGGCAGTGGTGGAGGAGGCAACGGAGGGGATGCTGCTCAAAGGGGGGAAGCCCTGGCATGACCAGCTTAAGCTGCTGCGTGAGGCAGAATCCCTTCAGCCTGAGACCCCGACTACCCTGCAGGCTGATCTGCGCAGCTACCAGATTGATGGCTTTTGCTGGCTGGCCCGCCTTGCGCATTGGGGAGGCGGTGCCTGTCTGGCCGACGATATGGGGCTGGGAAAGACGTTGCAGGCTCTCGCCCTCATTGTACAAAGAGCCCCCGACGGGCCGACCCTGGTGATCGCACCGACCTCCGTATGCAGCAACTGGATCGAAGAAGCAGAGCGCTTTGCCCCAACCTTACGTCCCCTGCGATTCGGCGGTGGGGATCGACAGCAGATGCTCGATTCTGCTGGCCCCTATGACCTAATTATCAGCAGCTACGGTCTGTTGCAGAGCGAGGTTGAGCGGATCAGCGGGATAGAGTGGCAAACCATCGTGGCTGACGAGGCGCAGGCATTTAAGAATGCCAATACTAAGCGGTCAAAGGCAGTGATGTCCCTGCAGGGGGGCTGCCGCATTATTACCACCGGCACCCCCATCGAAAACCATCTAGGCGAGCTGTGGAACCTCTTCCGCTTTATTAACCCCGGGCTGCTGGGCTCCCAGAAACGCTTCAATGAGCGTTTCGCCAATCCTATAGAGCAGCGCAAAGACGATCAGGCGAGGTGCAGGCTCAAATCCTTGATTCGCCCCTTCATTCTGCGCCGACTCAAGAGCCAGGTCCTGACCGAACTTCCGCCTAAAACAGAGATTACTCACTACGTCGAGTTCAATGATGGGGAGACCGCCTTCTACGAGTCTCTGCGCCGCCGGGCGATGGAGCGAATCGCCGAGCTGCCGGAAAACCCAGGACAACAGCGTTTCAAGGTGCTCACTGAGATCACCCGCTTACGCCAAGCCGCCTGCAACCCACGATTGGTGATCGAAAATTCGCCCGTCAGTAGCGCCAAGTTACGCGCCTTTACCGAGATCTTGGAGGAGCTGCGCGAGAACCGACATCATGCCCTTGTCTTCAGCCAGTTCGTCGGGCATCTGGCACTGATTCGCGAATATTTAGACCAGAGGGGAATTGTCTATCAGTACCTGGATGGATCCACCAGTATCAAAAAGCGTAAGGCGGCGGTCGATGCCTTTCAGCGGGGCGAAGGCGAACTCTTCCTCATCAGCCTCAAGGCGGGCGGATCAGGGCTCAATCTGACCGCAGCAGACTATGTCATCCATATGGACCCCTGGTGGAATCCCGCAGTGGAGGATCAGGCGTCTGATCGCGCCCACCGCATGGGGCAGACCCGCCCGGTGACTATCTATCGCCTAGTGGTCAAAGGGACTATCGAAGAGAAGATCGTCGCCCTTCACGCCCACAAGCGCGACTTGGCTGATGGCCTGCTCGAAGGTACAGATACTGGCAGTCGCCTCTCAGTGGATGATCTGGTTGACCTGATCAAAGAGACATAGGGACGAACCATTTACCTCTGAATGCGGTAACTTCTCAAAAAGTCCGTGCCTCGGACAGGCTCCTGGGGGGTGCAGTAACCCCTTTTCAGGAGAGGTGGTGAATACCTCCCTGTACGCTCACAGCAGCATCCCCGAGGTAGAAGCGACCTCTCTACCCCGTCCGGCCCCGAGGATGACGACCCCTATAGCACGGACCTTTTGAGAAGTTACTGAATGCTAAAGAGAAGACCTTGGAATGTGGTAACTACTTGGCATGAGCTATTGATCTTATTGTTGATGCCCATGTTTCAAGTTAGACTGATTCGATGAGAAGAGCCCCCTCCTACCTGCTATTTATCCTACTTTTGTTACTGCTAAGCAGGGGTGTCGCCGAGCCCCAAAGGCTGCCAATGATCGGTATTCAAGGGGCGGATGATCGAGTGATTACTGAGACCCAGGCCTACCCATGGAGTGCTATTGGACGGGTCAACTCTATCCTTGGTAGTTTCTGTACCGGCACGGTGATCGGCCCGAGGAAGGTGTTGACTGCGGCTCACTGTCTCTGGAATCGGCGTATGGGCCGATGGTTGCCATCTTGTGCGCTTCATTTCGTGGCGGGCTACCGGCGCGGTGAGTACCTGATTCACTCCCTAGTGGAGTCTTTTCGTATCGCACCGGGTTACCGTCCACCTGCTAGAGGGAAACAGCCCGATCTGACTTCGGACTGGGCGATTCTCCATCTGGCTGAAGAGGTCACCCCACTCACGGGGCAGATGCCGGTGAGTATATTGACGGCTGCTGAGGAGCAAGCACTTAAAACCCGGGAGTTAGAGTTGGTGCAGGCAGGTTACAGCCGTGATCGGCAGTATGTATTGACTCACCATCGTGGCTGTCTGATGAGAGGGCGGGCCGATAAAGAGCGGCTGATTCTGCATGAGTGTGATGCCACCTTTGGTGATTCGGGTTCACCTCTGCTGCTGAAAGGTGCAGGAGACTATAGGTTGATAGGTGTCCACCTGGGTACTAAAAATACCGATGGTCGAGGGGTTGGTATGGCGCTGTCAGCCAGGGTTTTTCAGAAAGCCACGGAAAAAGCGGCTCCACCGCTGCCGAAGGATCAACCAATCAAGGCCTGTTCATTGGCCTCACCGGTACAACTTGCAAGCGCACGTCGTCCCGATTAACGGGGGTGTGCAACAATAAGGGAAAACAGGGCGCCCCGAGATTAAAATCCTGAACGCCTCTTCAGGAGTGCCGCTACCTTGTGAAAGAGATCGATACATCCCTACTTCAAAATAGACTACTCCGTGGAGTCGATCCTAAACCCAGCTAAATAGTTACAAATACGGCAGATAATTATGTAATGTTAGACTTGACTTCCACTGGTTATTAACCCACACATATCAAACAGGGTAGACAATGAGCTTAAGCAGTTTTAATCAACACATCGGCTTCGGAATCGCAGGTAACTTTGCCCTGCATCTTGAGCAGGCTGGCGAGATGGAAGATTTCAAAGATGTCGAGACCGAAGATGAGAACGGCCCCAAGGGGATGTTTCCTTTCTACCTTCCAGGTATCGAGGGGCAGTTGGGCGAGTTTCCACTCTGCAGTAATACCATTCTCCTTCCAAAAGAAGATGTGAATGTCCAGGCTGAGCCCGAAGTTGGGCTGATCTGTGAGCTGAGTTATGACAATGGCGAAGTCAGTGCGGTCAAACCAACACACTTTGCCGCCTACAACGACTGCTCTATCCGTAAAGCGGGGGCTAAGAAGATCTCCGAGAAGAAGAATTGGGGGGCGTCATCAAAAGGCCTGAGCCAGCAGCTTATCGCCATCGATAAGTTTGAAGAGGGCGGTGTGATGGACCGTTGGCGCATTGCCAGTTTTTTGCGCCGTAGCGGCGATATTATGCGCTATGGTGAAGATGTCGAACTTACGGGCTATAGCTACTTCTACGCTAAGCTCTGCGATTGGATGAAAAACCAGATCAATACCCAGCAGGATAGAGGGCCGCTTGAGCCGCTGCTGGAGTATCTGGAGAAGTGCGGTTATCCAGAACAAGCCGTTATCAGCATCGGAGCGACACGTTATACACCTTTTGGTGAGGCCAATTTTCTAACAGAGGGTGATGAGGTCATCATTGCGCTCTACGATAGTGAGATGCACGGCCCGGATCAGATCATGACGGATGTCTCAGCAGAGAGCTATGAAAAAGAGGGCGTCAGCTATCTGGTCAAAAAAGTGGTGCGAGGTTAGTTGAGCCTGGATTTCGCAGTTGACCGCTCCACTCGGAGGCTAATTTACTGATATGAGTACCATGGAGTCGATCCCAAATGCACACTTCACGCCGTCCAAATGCGGATTCTAGGACAGGCTCCAGGTTCAACTCATACGGTGATATTGGGAAATACGGTGGTGGCGTCAAACACTGGGCCATCCACGCAGACTCGTTTCATTGCCGTGCCATCAGCGGTATCTACCTCAACGACACAACCGGCACAACCACCGACTCCACAGGCCATAAACTCTTCCAGGGAGACCTGGCAGGGGAGGTTGTACTCTGCCGCTAGGGCGGCTACCGCCTCCAGCATCGGATGCGGTCCGCAGGAGAGTATCTCTACCTGTCGCAGGCTCTCCTGGCTCAGAGCGTCGAGCCATAGGCGGGCCAGATCCGTGACATAACCCTGATGGCAGTGATCAAAGCCCTGGAGGCTGGCGAGGCGACTGGGGATACCCCACTGATCCAGTAGCGGCATGGCGGCGGAGATATCTTCAGAGATGCCGGGGACTGGAATCTTTGAAGCTGCGGGCTGGAAGGGGAAGGGGACTTCAGAGCCAAAAATTACCATCGGCTGGTATGCCGGGTTGTCGGCCAATACTTCGGCAAGAAAAACCATCGGAGGCATACCGACACCACCACCGATCAGCAGGGGGCGGCGGCGCTCCGGTCTGACCTGGAACGGTCTGCCGATGGGTCCCAGTATGCTGATACGCTCTCCCTGCAGGCGCTCTGAGAGCAGGCGGGTACCCGCCCCGACAGCCTTGTATAGAAGCTCCACCCAGCCGGATGAGGGGGATGTGCGCATGATAGAGATCGGTCGTCGCAGCGGCTTACTGGGAGCGCATTGAACATGGACGAAGCTCCCTGGTCTGGCTGTTGATGCACACTCGGGTGCTTGCACTCTGAGAATGTGCTGTTCGCCATCAAAGGCGTCATGGGAGAGGACTTCGGCCTCTTCCATAAAAATGGTGCCACGGTGGTTCTTGTTTGTACTCATCTGCTGTTGTCTCTCTTATAGACGATATGGCCTTAAAACTGGCTTCTGTGCCTGCTGCTGTACGTCCTGAAAAGGTGTCACTGCACCCACCTGAAAGTTATCCATCTGCACTGGGTTATTGAGAAGCTACCTGGAGTTTAATGCGGGTTCTGGTCAATTACGCTATCTCGCCGATCAATGCATCGGTGGCATAGGTGTCCATATAGACTCTTTCGCTGCTCACTACAGGCTCCTCAGCCAAGTTTCCAGTATCAGTTTGGCTGCTACGGCGTCCAGCGCCTCAATGTTTTTAGGCGGTTTGTCAAAGTGCCGTCGTGCTTCCATAGAGGTGAGGCGCTCATCAGCCATATGTACCGGTAGATGGTAGCGCCCTTCAAGCTGACGGGCAAAGCGGCGCGCTTTGTCAGCTATTTGAGCATCACTGCCATCCAGATCCAGGGGTAGTCCTACCACCAAGGCCTCCGGTTGCCACTCTTCAATCAGTTGACTGATGACCTCCCAGTTCGGTTTCTGGTTGATCGCTCTCAAGGTGGTGAGAGGCGTTGCTGATGAGGTCACTGTTTGGCCGGTAGCGATACCGATCTTGGCTGTGCCGTAGTCAAATCCGAGCAAGCAGCCCATTAGGTAACCCCTGAACCCATCATACCCGGAAGGCTAGCGGGCAGAATCTCTTGATCCTGGGATGCAAATTTTGGCGATAGAGCAGCTGATACCCGCAATTTGCGTCTTGCATCGAAAAATCCTGTCCCACAATTCTGCTCGTGTAGATCCATTCAAGGGCTCCCTAGGCGTGTCCCGCATCACTGGACAGTAGGTTGATATCAACACCCAGCGCGAGGGCGGCTGCCTGCCAGCGATGTTCACAGGGAAGATCAAAGATGATCTGCTCTTCTGTTGGGCCGTTGAGCCAGCTATTGGATTTCAGCTCCTCTTCCAGCTGCCCCGCTGCCCAGCCGGCATAGCCGAGAGCGATTAGGCTTTTTTCCGGCCCTTGTCCATGGGCTATCGCCTCCAGAATGTCGCGGGAGGTGGTGATGCTGGTGGCTGCGGTGATTGACAGGGTTGAGTCCCATTCACGGTCGTTGGTGTGCAGCACAAAGCCCCGCTCGTTCTGTACTGGCCCACCGGTATAGATGATTTGATCGGTGTGTTGAGCCTTGTCAGCGGAGATATCGAGCTGGTCGAGAATGTCGCCGAGGCGTAGTCCCGATGGTCGGTTGATAATGATCCCCATGGCTCCCTGTTCGTTATGCTCACAAATATAAGTCACCGTGTGACGGAAATTATCATCATTCAGGCCAGGCATGGCGATAAGCAGATGGTTGGTGAGGTCGATGCTGTTGTTCATGTGGCTAGTATCCGGCTCATAATGGATGGTCGCAAGTATGCACTATTTTGCATAGAGTCTATTGCTGTTGAGGAATTGCCAGGTACGGGTGATGACGATGATATCGGTCTCTTCCCTGATCTCGGCGGGGAAGGGGGCAAAAGGGGCGGATTGCCTGACGATGCGTTTAGCCGCGTCATCCAGCAGCTTATGCCCGGAAGCTGTCCTGACAACGATCTCACTGACTTCGCCACTCTGGCGGATCGAAACTTCAAGCACCAGGTTGCCATAGAGTCTTTTGCTCCTTGCTTCATCTGGATAGTTGAGGTTACCGACACGTTCAACTTTGCGCCGCCAACTGTCCAGGTAGCTGGCATACTTATGCTCTTTGGTGCTCGCGCTAATGTACTTTTTTCGCGGACGTTTTGCGTAAGCGCTCTCTTTTCGCGCGATTTCGGCGGTAAGTCGAGCAATCTCCGGGTTTGCGCTGGCCAGTAGTTGGGCGGCTGTAATCCTCTTTTTAGGTGGTTTTTTTGGTGGTGATTTAGGTTTAGTAAGCACCCGTTTTTTTGCTGGGCTTTTTTGGCTAAGTACCTTTTTTACTTTTTTCGCTGGGGTTGGCGTGGGCTGTTTTAGTGGTTGGTTCAGAGGTGCCGGTGAGCGCAGAGGTGCTGGCTTGAGAGAAGGGGCGGTCATTGTTGGACGTGCTTTCTTCTCCTGATTACCACCACCGGCTTGAGAAATCTGCGCCAGATAATCAGCCTTTTCGGGTGTCTTCGCTTTTTTCGGTTGCTGAAGCACCATGATCTCAAGGGTGCGGTTTGGATTGGCGGGTCGTTTCGGTTCATCCAGGTTGAAGCTGATGCCCAGGATAACCACGGCATGCAGTGCCACCGCAAAAAACAGCGTTAGCCCAAAGCGGTCGACAGGATTGACGGTGGCGTTGCCGTTCATCCTAACGGCACTCCGCCGAGCTTTTCTTGTTTCCAGGCTGACGTCAATCGATCACTCTGGTGCAGGGCCCTGCTTATCATTTCAGCTTTAGCTCAATGCTATCCATCAGTTCGGCAC
>JBEVXV010000888.1:0-5177 GCA_040505915.1 Sedimenticola sp.
CGCGCTAACACGCGTCACTACCGAGCGCACATATCCAGTTGACCTTCTCTCAACAACCTTCCGTTCATTTCTATTCTGTGATACAATGGTGAAATCTCTGCCTCTCTCCTCCGGGCCAAGATTCTCTGACGAACGGCTGAACAACTCACGCAGATGATCAGGCAGCTGTCGTTCATCCACGCTACCCAATCCTATCTCCTTATTGACGACTGCCTCCATGACGCGCACACCCTCCCCCTGTGAATTTATGTCTGTGTTGGAACTCGGAGGTGTTGTTTCCAGTTGCTCAACCTCTGTGGCAGTCGCAATATGCTGGTTTCGCTTCATGATCACATTCCTTTCACTCCAATTTATGATGCACACCTTAGGACTACGTCCGCCTAAATGGAGAGTTCTTGGGATGACCACGCTGAGACCAGACACTGGTTCCACAATATAGTCCGGTAATATTCTGCTTATTTCGCACTTCAATGTCACAGCAGAATTTGGCGGAATTACTTCCCTATGGCTCACTGTTACTCTTGCTACTTTAACTGGGCCATCTTGGTGACTATATTTCATATCAATCGTTTCCCGGCCAATCTGTAACTGTCCATCTGGTATGTTGATATTCACCCCATGTTTTTGCATGAAATCTAACCCCAATAGCATGTTGTCCTCTATAGGTGCAACATACACCTGATCTTCAAACTGTCTATTTCCCAATTGTATCTGAACTGGTCCTATTATGAACCCCTTCATGTTCATTTCCCTGCCGGCAGTATGCATGATTACTTCCTTAACTGTTGCTGGCTTTCTTGGTAACCGCTCATACAATCTATCTGAAATGAGTGTAACTTCTGCCGCTGTGTCGATAACGGCTTCTATTACCATGCCTTGTACTGTAACCGGTACCCTGAGCATTGAACCTGATCGGAGTTGACATATAGTGATTTCATCAGTGGAACTGGTTCTATGCTTAAGACTGTCCTCGCTATCACTTTCTTCATCAGACTCCTGCTCATCACTTGACCTCAATGAGCTATTATCTTCCAGCTCATAGGCTTTCATCTTGTCCATGGTAAATTCCGAGCCGGTAGTTGTTTCTAGCATCGGTTCATCCTTGATGACCTCTTCTTTGTCAGCAACAAAATCCTCATGGCCCAATAACTCCTCCCTGTGGAAATTAGATATTCCAATACGTTGGTGGTCGTCTTCAGCGGAGTCCATTTCCCCTGTAGATAAGCTCATCCCGTTGACACTTGATAATGGCTGTTCATCGTCGACCCCTGCTTGTAATACTGTAACCCCCATATAGGGGTGGGAAATTGGCAGAGCACTATGTCCCCCCGCACCGGGATGGGAATCCGTCAAAACGTTATTTCCCCCCATATCGGGATGGGAATTTGTCAAAACGTTATTTCCCCCCGCATCGGGATGGGAATTGACAGAAACTTTACTAAAAGTTGACACCACCATATCCTCATGGCTATATGACCTCTCCCTGTGGAACTCCGGGTTTGTATGGAAATTTAACGCACTAGATGCTTGTCCAGTATTTTTGCTGTCACCTGTGATTTGTTCATCCTCGCATTCAGTGATGGTGTTGATTGGCCTTGGTAATTGTTGATCGATATCTGAGAGTAGTAGGCCTACATTGCCCCCGATATCTGTATGGGACGTTGCCATAACGGTATTTTCCCCCAAATCGGGATGGAAATCTACCGAAAATGAATTCCCCCCCGCATCGGGATGGGAATCTACTACAGAATATATTCCGGAATCTGACACCGTCCTATCTTCACGGCTGAATAACCTCTCCAGAAGGGACTCCGTGTTCGGCTGGGGGCAAGACACGTTGGATTCTTGTCCGTCATTTTTGGGGTCATCTGTGCACTTTTCATCGTCGTGTTCAGTGGTGGTACATCGTGCTACCTGGACATTTGTTGATGAATGTCCATCGTTGTGGTCTACTGGTGGCACAGTTCCCCCCATATCGGAATGGGAATCTGACACAACGTTATTTCCCCCCGCGTAAGGATGGGATTTCGGGACCGCAATGTTTCTCCCCTCGGAGTGAGGGGGGTTATCATCTGAGTGAGCAAGGCCTTTCAATGAGCGGGTCGGACTTAGGCCTCGTTGGTCGACCCCCGCCCGTTTAAAGACTCCTCTTTGAATGTCACCGTCTTTGATAAGGCGGCCTTATTTGCGGTGTCATTAGCAGGACAGTCTCGCTTGAAGTGCCCTATTCCACCACATTTGTAGCAATTACTTGATCTTGTGGGAGAGGGGGAACGACTGTATGAACGTCGGGGGGTTGACCCCATAGAAACACATTTTTGGAAACCTGCAACTAGCTTTTCTACGTTCTTGTTGATGTCCGATAGCTGTGATTCCACAATAGTCATTCTACTCTCCATGCTAGCTTTGGCTTGGGTAGCTACTCGAACACGGACCGGGCTATTCTCTACCTCTGAATCTGACGAGATATATTTAATCTCTCTCCTGGACTGACGTCCATATATTGCCTGATTGGTATGTTGGAACCAGCGTATCCTGTCGATTGCCTCTTCTATTGTCTTGGGACGCAAGTTAGCTGCATGTTGCCCAGCTTCTTTGTCCATACTCCCCTGGCAAAATCGCATTACCGCCTGTTGGTACATATGTTCATCCGGTAGACTTTGGAATGCCCGTGTAGCCAAGGTCAGTACCTTGTCAGCCCACTCATCCAGTGATTCCTGTGGTAGCTGTCTCGCCTGCATAAATTGAATGTGAGCCGTTTCGGGTAGATCTTTGAACCCAAATCGTTTTTCCAGCTTTGTCGCCAGATCGAAGAAGTCTATCTTCGTATTTCTTTCGATTAAGAGTGCATAGAACTCGCTAGCTTTTCCCTCAAGACACCAGCACAGATAATCCTTACATTCATTTTCCGACCACCCTTGCACTTCTGCATATTTGGAGAATTTGGCATAAAACGCTTGCCAGCTATTTCTTCCGTCATAGGTTAGGGTTTTAGGAATGTTGACCATCTTCTTATTATGTTCTGTTTCCCCCTGTGCGGTTAAATACTGAGGTGTTGTCGCTTTAGGGAAAGCGGGTGTTGTCGCTTTAGGGAAAGCGGGTGTTGTCGCTTTAGGGAAAGCGGGTGCGTATCTAATGTCTGCATACTCTGTCCGCGGATACCCACGTGTATGTTCCTGTGATGGACTCCTGTCTCTAGTTGTTCCCCAGTCAGTGTGTCTCGGACCAGACTTGTATTCCCTCCTGCTGTAGTCGTCTGACCTTCTTCTGGCACCATATTCAGTACCCGGTTCCTCACGTCTCTCATACTTTATGTCAGTATCTGGTCGGCCGGTCGGAATTTTACTAAACCCTAGCCCGCTTCTGGATGTACTGGTTGACTCATATTCCCATTCGCCCTCTTCCAATTTAACTGACGGTGTAGAACCATATTCACTCATCGATCTATGTCGCGACTCATACATATCCCCTTGTCGCGACTCATACATATCCCCTTCTGTATTTGGCGAATTACTTGTCGCAAATTTATCCCTTTCCTTACGATGTTGTGATCTGTCATCCGCATTTCGACTCCGCTCCATCTGCCTGTTTTCAATGTGACGATTTGCCCATATTTCGCTCTGCTGTCTAGACTTCTCTAGCTTATTCTGAGCCTCTGATTGTATTGCTCTTGTTCGCCAATATTCCATATCGTCCTTCCCAAATCCCTGTGCCTGTGCTGCTATATCAGCCATTACGTTTTTTCGATGAATGAAGCTTTGTTCTTCTTCCAAACTTTGCAGCTCCCTCTGCAATTCTTCCATTCTTGTATCCCTATCGCCTACCTGGTGGGGATCGAACGCTACCAAGTCCTTCAGCTCATCGTAGCGAACATGTGCAATCTCCGCAAATGTCTCGGGTGTTAGATTTCCTTTACTCTCTCGATGTTGGCAAATTGCTTTTGCCAATTTGGTGCCAATTCCCGGTAATTTCATCAGGTCCTGATACCCACACTTGTTAATCAGTAGTCTGTCTGTCATGGTTAAAGGTCAGTCAAAGCCCTCTCAGCAATAAAATTACGTTTATTCAACAATGTTTTAATTATTTTATTACTGAATAGTGTCAACTATGAACATCAATGAAGGACACACAATAACAACTGCCACACAGCCTCACCCTGTGGTAACCCTAAATTTGGTAAATTGGAACTCTGATGTCCCTATTTAAAAACTAATTCTATTGGAGCTATTTAATGATGTCCTGCTAGATACTAGATGTCAATTTATGACCAGGGTTTGATAACTTTTGCACTTAATCAATGTTGGTTAAACTAAATGCCCCCTTTCTGGGTTGGGCCTGTAAACCGGATTAACCATTCAATCCCCCATATTGGGTAGGATAATTGATCTACTGTAGATCTAGTTGTTCAGAAAAAAACACTTTACAAGAACAGAAAATTGGCACACACAAAAAATTCAGTGAAAATGGCCCCCCTTCAGGGTTGGGCTGTCTCAGCTTTATCAATCACTTGATCCCCAAAATTTGGTGGGATGTTTTATTTAAATGTTCAGGAACATAACTTTTATAAGGACAGAAAATTGACACACAAAATATTCAGTGAAAATGGCCCCCCTTCAGGGTTGGGCTGTCTCAGCTTTATCAATCACTTGATCCCCAAAATTTGGTGGGATATTTTATTTACTTCATGAACATGGACAAGGTATGTTCTATATAGTGTAGTCCCTTTAAAGTGACAATTGTTTTTGTTTAAATTGTCAGAAATTGATCGTGTCGGACACTGGGACCCGTCGGTTACTGGTTACTTCTGTTTCAGAAACACTAAAATAACCCCCCTTTATGGGTTGAGCTATTTCAGAATTTTACACAATGTAATGGGATAACACTTGTTTCAATAATAAGGAACGTGTACTCGATAAACAATGTGTAAATATTACGACAAGCAATGTTTTGATGCAATGTGTGTCGGACACTGGATGCTGTCGGATGTGGGTCCTTTATTTGTGCTGTTGATGGCAACTTGACATTTTTCGATTTCAGTGTCAAATTCCGGATATTTCCGCGCGTAGTTCGATGCTCGCTGCGTCAATGTTGTATTGTCGATTACCTCAATAGGGCCAGACCCCCTATTTCTCGGGAACTTGACGAAACACAACGTCTTTCAAGCAGAAGACATAAAA
>JBEVXV010000889.1:0-2559 GCA_040505915.1 Sedimenticola sp.
CCCACGACCCCCAGATCAATCGGCCGTCTCGGTTTCTTGAATAAAATATGAGAAAAATAGAAAAATATATATATGTAATTGGACTGTATTTGTATATCTTACATGCTGAATGTTATTTAAATATCCTTAAATAGACATAACACAATTAATGTTGCTCTTATTTCTTCACAAAATTGCCGTGGAATTTCACCTAATGTAAACAGAAACATACGCTCACCTAGCCACCAATTTCGATCTTGATCATCCAGGGGCTTGCATTTTCTATTTGCAAGCGTTTGGATGATTGGAATGTGTAAGTTGAAAACAATCAATGTTTTGAACAATATTTTAATAATAACATCTGTATAAGTACATTTTATTACTAGAACTAAGCAGCTATGGTTGTAATAACAATTTATTTATGTAAGGATAATATTGTCTAATGTAAATTTTGTCCTAAATGTCTGATAATATGTAAACACTTTCACAATTTAAAAGTAGGTCAACCTAGAATTTGTTCATAGATCATCTAAAATTGGGTCTGGGGTTTGTTTTGTTCGAGTGACCACTCTAGCATAATTTGGATATGGGAGGGCTCAGTGGAGCAGTCTGTGTGAAGGGCGGCTTACGTCAGAGGCTACTTTCATTGCATGCTGATGCCATTGAGTACTCTCATGTCCCTGACCGATATATGGGATCTAAGGTTTCCGGATTGGTTCAACTGATGTGCGACGACTTTCGACAGAGGTTACCTCATCGGTCACTGCTCCGGGATCCTCTGATACTGACCGTGGGGGTTGTCGCTCAATTATCAGGCCCCGGATCTGGTGTTTGGATTTCTATACAAATAGATCTTGGTGAGTTAAGTCTCCCCAATAATAGATATATGCTTTTAATGTAATACATTACATTTGTAGGACATACAACTACTTCTTCCTATAACCACAACCAGCAACTATGTCTTTGGAAGAGGAAGTCGGCTACATAGACGAGGTAATCCTCGAAGAGCATCGCTCTGTGTTAGCTGAGGTACCCAACCAAGGTCGTCTGAACAGGGCTATGTGTTGTATTTGCCACGCCAGAATCAGACATATGCGTGTGCATTGCTGTGTCAATCACTTGTGTTGGTTTGCCTGTCCGGCCTCAGCTTGCTGGGGTTGCGAGGCCCCGACAAATAAATGGGCCCGGCATCTTGCCTTGTCTCACAACAGTGTTGACTCCTCTGGTCTACACTTCTCGCCGGCTCACTTTCCCTATTTCTGTATCTTAATCGATATTCTCTTCGCCCTACTTCAGTCCCTTCTACGTTTACCTGCACCAGCTGATCTCCTCACTCATGTTCTCGACCAATCTCTCTTTCCTGCGGTATCCGGAAATGAATTACCTTTTCCTGATCTTGCTGTCTCCGCTCTTAGGTGCTACTGTCAGCGTGCTTCTCTTCCTGAGCCTGATTCCTTTGACATCTCTCCTCCTAACCATCTTCTTTCTATTACACACTGGCGCATTCTTAGTAAAATACTCGGTACTCTCCCTAATTCTTCTCAACTCTCCGTGAAGGAATGTAAATCTACTCTCGCTGATCCTGTCCTTCTCAGTAATACCTCTCCTGACTACATAGATAGTCATTTCCATCTAGATGCATTACTCTCACGTACTAGACACCACAATTTTGAAGATCTTGAGAGTGATGTTGACCACCAGGGTATCCATCTGACGCACCTAATCTGTAACTACGTTTTTCCGTCGTCGTGGTCCAAGCGAGCCCGCCAGGTGGGGGAGTGCGCCAAGCTGTATTCTACGGTTGGCGTGCACCCACACCAGGTATGCTCTTCCCGTGTGATGGATGATCACATTGTTCATATTGAGGACTCGCTTGCTGGGGGTGGCTTCGTTGCGCTGGGAGAGGTGGGGCTGGATTTCACTTCCGTTTGCAAACACGGCAATTGTCGGAACAAAAGGCTGTGTCAGGAAGAGAAATTCCGGTCCCAGCGCCTTTTCCTGCGACGCGTGGTTCCCCTCGCCGAGCAGTTTGACAAGGTGCTCGTTCTTCACACGAGAGACCATGGGGATGGTTCGGCTGCCGAGGAGGTGCGCCAGATTATAGTGGATCTGGGTTTATGCCATTTGCGCATTCACCGCCATTGCTTTGTTGGCAGTGTGGGGGAGCTGAAGAGGTGGGTGGAGACCTTCCCAAATGTTCATTTTGGTTTTACCAGCACCATTTTGGGGGATCCATCTGCGTCTGAGGTTCTTGTCGCACTTGATCTGTCCAAGATCCTACTGGAAACTGACTCCCCTTACTTGAACACAACCGATCGTCGTCGTCCGAATACGCCCTGGAATATCGAGTCAGTTTGCAGGAGGGTGGCGGAGGTGAAGTCCCTGCCCCTGTCATTGGTGCGAAATAAATGCAACATCAATGCCAGGTGCTTGTACCGCATCTGATCCGGTGTGACTCTTTCTCCCGCTCTGTTATCCTGGCCGTGGTTGTGGTTGCCGGTAAATATTCCCACATTCTAGGCCCCCATGCATTGTATTTATTCATAGTGGGTTCTATTTAGGTCGAGACCGAGGGACATC
>JBEVXV010000890.1:0-4010 GCA_040505915.1 Sedimenticola sp.
GCACAGGTCAATATCAATACTGCTGGCGCGGATGTTATTGCTAACGCCCTATCCGGTATCGGTACGGTAAAGGCCCAAGCGTTAGTTGACTATCGGGAATCCAATGGACCATTTAAGAGTGCCGATGATCTTGCCATGGTTAGGGGTATTGGCAAAAAGACGGTTGAGAAGAACCGAGCCGATATTCTGTTGGCTGATGAGACCCAATAGTTGTAGTCCGTGGATTACCCCTTTGCGCGTTGCTTGGGGCCGGAGTAGGTTCAGTCTGAAAGGCCGTTAGCCACTTTGCACTGGGGTGATGTTGCCGGAGTCTACACGCAGTCTGTGGGACTCCGGCTTAGTTTTTATTTGGACGTTTTACAAGCAGTGATTAAAATGAGAAGTGTTCAACAGTGGGTACATTTTTCAAGGGTGTCAACTCGGTCTCAAACAGCGCCTCACTGTGCCAGCTCTCTGCATCGGTACGGGTTATCAAGACCGCCTCCATCACAGGTGCCTCACCGATAACAGCAAATAGCCGTCCTCCAATAGTCAGCATGCGTTTCAGTGTTTCTGGAATCTCAGGCATTGAGCCGGTCACCGCAATGGCATCAAAAGTACCATCTTCAATGTCGTCGGCCAAGCCGTCTGCGCAGCGCAATTCTATATTGGTTATCCCCTGGCGCTTCAAACACGCCTGGGCCTGGGTGGTAAAATCACTCTCTGTATCCAAGCTCAGTACCTTGTTGGCCAACCGCGCCATGCAGGCGGTGAGGTAACCGCTGCCGGTGCCAATTTCCAGCACTCTGTCACTGGGCTGGATTCTGAGTGCCTGAAGCAATCGGCCCCCAAACTTTGGAGACAGCATCGATTGACCGTTGCCCAGGGGGATTTCGATATCCGCATAGGCGAGTCCCTGGTATGCCTCGGGAACGAAAGCGTCACGCGGCATACTGCCCATTAGCCGTAGAACCTGCAGGTCCAGTACCTCCCATGGACGAATCTGCTGTTCGATCATATTGAATTGGGCTTGTTCGTAAGTATTGGCAGTCATCTAACTTTTCCATACGTAGGCTGTTTACAGTAAATTTCTTTCACGCCCAGTAAGCCTACGCATTTTGTGGGAAGTGGGCAATAGCAGTAGCTAACCGATTGCCAGCTATATCCATTTTTTTCTTAACGTGGTGATGGGGTATGCCGGTTTGGTACTATTTGCCGATCTCCCTGCCATATAAATGGTTGCAATACCCTGCTGTGTTAGATAGGTTTCACTGATTCGCTAGGGGTGCTCTTTACACGAGCTGAGAAATACCCTTCGCACCTGATCCGGATAATCCCGGCGTAGGGAAGCCGAGCTGACCGAATTCTCGTGTTTGCTTCTGCTACCCTCCGCCTAGTAGAGGAAAAAGGCATGAGTGCCATCCCTGAAGATTTCATTAAACAGACTGCGCAGTTGTCAGAAGAGGTGACCCAACCCTTTTCCGGCTCACGCAAGATCTATGTAGAGGGCTCCCGCCCCGACATCCGTGTGCCCATGCGCCAAGTTGATCAGGATGAGACCCAGGCAAGTTTTGGTGCCGAAGAGAATCCGCCGATCACTATCTACGATACCTCGGGTCCATTTACCGATCCCGCCGTTGTAGTAGACCTGTTGAAGGGTATGCCGCCGTTACGTGCTGGTTGGATCGAAGAGCGTGCCGATACCGAGTCGTTAGCGGGCCCCAGCTCTGAATATGGGCGTCAGCGCCAGGATGATTCAGCACTGGCGCACCTAAGATTTGAACACATTAGCAAACCACAGCGGGCGATGGCGGGTAAAAATGTTACTCAGATGCACTATGCGCGTCAGGGCATCATCACCCCCGAGATGGAGTATGTCGCCATCCGCGAGAACTGCCATCTCACCGAGATGCGTGCAGATCCCCGTTACCAAAAGCTTCTGCGACAACATCCCGGTCAGAGCTTTGGTGCCAATATTCCCGATGAGATCACTCCTGAGTTTGTGCGTAGCGAAATTGCGTCGGGTCGTGCGGTGATGCCGGCTAATATCAACCACCCCGAAGTGGAGCCGATGATCATCGGCCGCAACTTCCGGGTCAAGATCAACACCAATATTGGTAACTCCGCCGTTACTTCATCCATTGCAGAAGAGGTGGAGAAGATGGCCTGGTCTGCCCGCTGGGGCGGAGACACCCTGATGGATCTCTCCACCGGGGATAATATCCACGAGACCCGCGAGTGGATACTGCGCAACTCCCCCATGCCCATCGGCACCGTGCCCATCTACCAAGCGCTGGAGAAGGTCAACGGCAAGTCTGAGGAGCTGACCTGGGAGATTATGCGTGACACCCTGATTGAGCAGGCGGAACAGGGGGTGGACTACTTCACCATCCATGCCGGAGTACTGCTGCGCTATGTACCGCTGACAGCGCAACGTGTCACCGGCATCGTCTCCCGTGGCGGCTCGATTCTGGCCAAATGGTGCCTGGCGCACCATAAAGAGAATTTTCTCTACAGCCACTTTGAAGAGATTTGCGAGATCATGAAGGCCTACGATGTCGCCTTCTCTCTAGGTGATGGCCTGCGCCCTGGTAGTTTGGCAGATGCCAACGATGCGGCACAGTATGGTGAACTGGAGACCCTCGGTGAGCTGACCAAGATCGCCTGGGAGCACGATGTTCAGGTGATGATTGAAGGCCCCGGCCATGTGCCGATGCAGATGATCAAAGAGAATATGGAGAAGGAGCTGGCGGACTGTTTTGAGGCGCCTTTTTATACCCTTGGCCCGCTGGTTACCGACATCGCCCCTGGCTATGACCACATCACCTCTGGTATCGGTGCTGCCCAGATTGGCTGGTACGGCACCGCCATGCTCTGCTATGTCACACCGAAAGAGCATCTCGGCCTGCCGGGCAAGGGGGATGTGCGCGAGGGGATCATTACCTACAAGATCGCCGCCCATGCGGCCGATCTGGCCAAGGGATTCCCTGGCGCTCAAGTGCAGGACAATGCGATGTCCAAGGCGCGCTTCGAGTTCCGCTGGGAGGATCAGTTCAACCTCGGATTCGACCCAGAGCGAGCACGGGAGTATCACGATGCCACCATGCCAGCCCAGGCCCATAAAGTAGCCCACTTCTGCTCTATGTGTGGTCCTAACTTCTGTGCCATGAAGATCACCCAGGATGTGCGCGAGTATGCCGCCGCCAGGGGAATTGGTGCTGACTCAGAAGCCGTTGAAGAGGGGATGAAAGAGAAGGCGGAGCAGTTCCGGCAACAGGGTGCGGAGATCTATAAAGAGGTTTAAAGCCCGTTAATTTTTTGTAACTTTTCAGTTGGTGCTCGGAGTCGATTGCCCACATCCATGTGGGTAAGGAGCGTGAGCTGGGAGCGGAAGCATTGCGCCGTAAAAAGGTGCATTTTCCACCCATCTCGACGTAATCGACTCCGACCCCTACCGTAGATTTTTACCTTGGTGCGAGAAAAATCTCAGTTTCGTCTGCGCCATCAGCGCCTTGCCTCTTAACGCCCCCAGGTCTTGAAGCGTTTTTTACAGTAGCTCAGCAGCTCCTGGTAGTTACGGAAGTGGAGTTCGAACCCCTCTTCTGCCGGGGCATCCATTTCACACCAGTCATTCTCATAGTCGCGGCAGATCTGGGGACGATCTTCATAGATGGCGCATGCCCCCGTGGGCCCGATATGCTGACACTGGCCCTGTATCATCAGGTACCAATCCCCCTCATCCTTATAGATCTCTACGCCTTCGTGGGATATCTGCCACAGCAGATGGTCGAAGTCGCTCTTTGCGCGAGGTGCGGCACCCAGTGCTTCAGTCATGTAGGTGCAGCACTTGGTTCCCGTGCAGCGACTGCACTTATTGGCTGAAAAAAGAGCCATGTGCGTTGGCCCTTAGCGCCGCCTGCGGTGATTTCCACCACTGGGGCGCCCTCTGCCACCCTGTCCCGGTCTACCGCCACCGCGCCGGTTGTCCCGTGGGGGGCGGTCGGGGATAACGCGGCTCTTGGGATCAATCT
>JBEVXV010000891.1:0-3377 GCA_040505915.1 Sedimenticola sp.
TGCGACACGAGCATTTAGCGCTATATGTGTGAAGGAAGCGAGACCATTGAAATGTCATCGGTTTTCGCGAGTAAACAACAACAACAACAAATAAAAGTCTGATTTCCTGGTTGAGAAAAACACTTGTTGAACTCATATTAACTGTATACAGACCTCAAAATGGGCGTTGGTACTAACATGTGGAGAATGCGGATAGGGTGCTTCAGTCAATCTGTCAAAGTCAAAACTGCATTGAAAACTCTGAAAACTCTGAAAATAAGCAATATCTCATTGTGTATAAGGGTTTGTTTATGTTTGCTACTGGTGGTTCAAGGCATTGAAAAAAACCCGGGGCCTGGACCAGGGCGCGGGGCTACACGCGGCCCTCCAGATAGGGGTGGCACAGCTATGGCGGGACGCGGAGAGGACAGACGCTCATCCTCACAATCCTCACAATTTATGCAAAACCCACGCTCTGCGACATCAGACAGAGAGCTTCGGAGTTCGCAGTCTGGTCAACACATGATGAATGCGTGGCTAAGCAACTCCAACAATCCGAACACTGCGGCGCAGGCACAGGCATCGGAATTATCTTTCCCTGACATGGACCCGGAGCAGGACCCACATGACATAGACATTAAGAAAGTGATTCTTGAGATTAGTAGGGATGTAAAAAAGACTAACCAGAAATTTGATAACTTGGAAAGTTCCATAAATGAACTGAAAACTGAACAAAACCGACTGAAAACTGAAAACCAAGTGTTAACAAAAAAGTGGACAATCTTGCAGACCAGGTAGAGCGGTTAGAATCACAGTCGCGACGTGAAAATCTGATCTTCCATGGCTTTGAAGACAAAACTGGAGAGTCGTGGGATGAAACGGAGACATTAGTTAGACGCCACATATCGAACGAGCTAAATCTAAATGAAGGCAATATCGCCATTGAAAGAGCACACAGACTGAACACCCGCAGCACCCCGCGTCCTGTTATCGTGAAGTTTTCCAGTTTTAAGGATAAGGACCAGGTAATTCGCACTTATCGCGAACAAAGAAAAGTAGCTACAGCGGAGGCTGAAGCCAGCAACGGAAATGGGGAAGAGGAGCAAATCGT
The DNA here is from genome assembly GCA_040505915.1 of Sedimenticola sp. Lineage (GTDB taxonomy): Bacteria > Pseudomonadota > Gammaproteobacteria > Chromatiales > Chromatiaceae > Vondammii. Next base: position 1,091 of record JBEVXV010000891.1, read on the forward strand.
CAACGAACGAAAGGGCGTACGCATATCGGAGGATTTCACGGCACGTGTACGACAAGCCCGTGCTGCACTGAAACCATTTCTGCGCGAACACCTGAAGGAAAAACGGCAGGCGTATATTCGGTTCGACAAGCTAGTGGTGGATGGAGTGGTTTTCTCCTACAATGAAGATGAAAAAGTGTTGGTTCGGGCATAGGGAAGTGGTCAAGGCCCAAATAGTGTCTATGTGAATCAAAATACCGGTAGTGCAAAATACCAATTACGTCATACAACCGAGTCTAGTATAAGTGTTCAAAATGTTGATGGCTGTGATTACAGAAAAAGTGTTTCTGAGAGTTCCTCTGATAGCGGTAATTATAGTGATGTAAAGGAAAATCAGTGTACACACATCACAACCACACCCATACATGCAGCAGATTTCAATACACACTACACAAAATATACACAATTCTGATGTAGCGAATTTGAGCGAAGATGGCAGAAATCCTGGTACTGCCACACTACAACCCACACCAAACCAACGGGAAGATAATAACACTGATGCTGAGAACGACAGAAGTACTGAACCCCCACCTGACCTGGTTGATGATAGTGTCCAAAAAACAGTTAAAATAGGAATGTGGAACATATCTGGCTTAGCCGCTAAAATAAATCTGATGACTAGTTCTTTTGAAGATTTTATAAATGGATTTGATGTCATATGCTTTGTAGAAACATGGGCTGACACTGTGGATCAATTTAATATCCCTGGGTACATATCATATGCAGTTGTAAGAGATAAACATAGACATGCATGGCGTAACTCTGGTGGTTTGGCTGTGTTTACAAAAGAAAATATGAGTAAATATTGCCGCACCACCAGGCTAACATCATGTAGCACATCAAAAAATATAATTTGGCTAAAGTTTGATTTCTTGGATGTGTGCAAAGGGCTTCCAGTCATATGCGGTTTTGTGTACTTGTCCCCTGAAAACTCCTCGGTACATGCAGATGAAGATCTGTTCCATATTATGGAAGAAGACATTGCCAAATTCCGTGATGGGTTTCCAAATCATGCCTTTATAATTGCAGGTGATTTTAATGCATATACAAACACCGAGTTAGATTTTATACAATTTGATAGACCTATCGGCATTTTGGAAGAGTATGGGTACAATGAAGACACCCCACTTCCACCAAGGAGTAATCAGGATACAAGGGACACAAACGCATATGGAAGAAGACTTATAAATCTTTGCCGCAACACAGGAGTGCGACTGGTAAATGGTCGTTATGGTAGTGATGCAGGTATTGGCAACTTCACATGCATAACTAACTTATCGGCCAGTACTATAGACTACATATTGTGTGATGACGAATTAACAAGTTACATATCTGACTTTCGTGTACATGATCGATTAGAATCGATTCACATGCCCTTAGAGCTGAATATCAATTTCAATTTCCAGCCAGCTGATATAGTGGCTCCAGGTGAGGGTGAGACTGTTGGTCTGAAGAAATATAGATGGAAGGAAACTGAGTCAATATCTTACAAAAAAACAGTAGAGGCTAAGATGCAGGAAAATTCTCAATCTTTTCACGATTCAATTGAAAACGAAAATCTTGATCAAGCAATCAAAATAATCTTAGACACCGTATACAGTTCATCCGAAAATATGAAAACAAATAGCCGAACGAAAAAATCAGCAGGCCAAAATAAAAAGAAAGAAAATGCATGGTTTGATGAGGAATGTAAACTCTTAAAAGCCCGGACACTCAGATCCCTAAGACAATTTCGCATTACAAAGACAGATAACTCTTTAAATGAATACAAACAATGTAAAAATGACTACAAAAACACTATAAACAGTAAAAAAGACTTGTTCCTAGGAAAACAATGTGAAATGTTAGAGAAGGCAGCAAAAGACAAAAACTCTAAATATTTTTGGTCTTTCCTAAAAGCAAACGATACCACAAATAACTCTATTCAACCTGAGGAATGGCTAACTCATTTTTATAACGTATTTAATACTGATGATATGGAAAATAATATGGAATTTAATGCTGATTTTGATAATATAACAAATGAAGATTTGGACGAGAAAATAACACAAGCAGAGGTCAGGCAATGCATCAAGGATCTAAAGTCAGGAAAGGCGCCATGAATTGATGGCTTAAGTGGGGAATTCTACAAAATATGCTCCGACGCATTAACACCGTTAAATAAACTAAGAGAATACTGCTTAGCCTGGAAACTAAAGGTTAATTTAGCAAAAACCAAGATTATAGTGTTTAGAAATGGAGGATACCT
>JBEVXV010000892.1:0-10514 GCA_040505915.1 Sedimenticola sp.
ACGCCTGGTCGAATGCTTCCGTATCAAAATCGGGCCAGAGAGTATCGGTAAAGTAGAGCTCGGCGTAAGCCGATTGCCATAGCATAAAGTTGCTCAGGCGTTGATCACCACCGGTGCGGATAAAGAGATCTGGATCTGGCAATCCGGCAAAGGAGAGCGCTCCATTGATCGCCTCTTCGTCAATCTGTTGCAGATCCAGTTCACCACGGGCAACTCTGCCCGCCAGTGCGCGTGCAGCCTCGGTGATATCCCAGCGGCCACCGTAGTTGGCAGCAATCTGCAGGATTAAGCCACTATTCCCCGCCGTCTTCTCTTCAGCTTGGAGAATACGCTTCTGCAATTTTTCACTGAAGGCCGTACGATCGCCGATGACCTTCAGCACTACCTTGTTGCGATCCAGCCGTTTCACTTCTCGATGCAGAGCGGTGAAGAAGAGCTCCATAAGTAACCCGACTTCACGCTTCGGGCGTTTCCAGTTCTCACTGGAGAAAGCAAATAGGGTGAGTACTTCTATATGGTGGGATGCGCTCTGCTCGACCGCGTTGCGAACAGATTTAACGCCCGCTCTGTGCCCGGCGTGGCGAGGGAGACCCTGCTGTTGAGCCCAGCGCCCGTTGCCATCCATAATAATGGCGATATGCCGGGGTAGTTGAAGCGGAGCCTTGGCGTCTCCGGTCTCTTTGCCTGCTTTACTCACGATAAAAGTGCGGTAAAGGCCGACTAGGAGCCTGTCCGAGGATAGGCACCGTAGCGAGGGAAGTCCATTTTGAGTCATTTTTTCCGGTCATTTGAGGCGAATAGTTACTCTTATTCAACGAAAATGAGCGGAAAAAAGGGCCGAAATGGGCTTTCCGCAGTAGGTGTCCTATTCTCGGACAGACTCCTAGATCGACATCAGATCTTTTTCTTTCCCCGCCAGCACCTCATCAACCTCTTTGACGTGCTGATCGGTGAGCTTCTGGATAATCTCCTGGCCCCTGTGCTCATCATCCTCAGAGATCAGTTTCTCTTTCACTAGATCTTTGAGGTCATGGTTGGCATCGCGCCGGATATTGCGCACTGCGACCTTGGATTGCTCCGCCTCCTGTCGCACCACCCGAATCAGGTCCTTGCGCCGCTCCTCGGTCAGAGGGGGTAGCGGCACCCTTATTACTGTGCCGGCGGTATTGGGGTTGAGTCCGAGATCTGAGTTCATGATCGCTTTTTCAACCGCCTGCACCATGCTCTTCTCCCAAGGAGAGATAGCTAGGGTACGAGCATCTTCAACGGTGACGTTGGCCACTTGGTTAAGTGGCGTATTTGAACCGTAGTAAGAGACCGTCACATGATCCAGCAAGCTGGGATGTGCTCGTCCTGTTCTTACCTTTGCCAGCTCATGGCCAAGTGCATCCACGCTCTTACCCATGCGCATTGCGGCATCTTTTTTTATATCATCGATCATCTCAATCTCCACCACTCTCCACCAGTGAACCGATCGCCTCACCCTGCATCAGTCGCATCAGGGCGCCCGGCTCGTTGATATTCATCACCCGTAGCGGCATTCTATTATCACGACAGAGTACGATGGCGGTCGCATCCATCACCTTCAGCCCCTCTGATAGTGCCCGATCATAACTCAAGCGGGGGTAGAACTCCGCAGCAGAATCCTTCATGGGATCAGCTGAATAGATGCCGTCTACCTTAGTCGCCTTGATCAGTACCTGAGCTTTGATCTCGATCGCCCGCAGTCCGGCGGCTGAATCTGTGGTGAAATAGGGATTACCGGTACCTGCTGAGAGAATCACCACCTCTCCACTCTCCAGGTGGCTAACGGCCTCACGACGGAGATAAAAATCACACACCTGGTCCATTCTGATGGCTGACAGGGTTCTTGCAGCAACACCCTTCTTGTGCAGCGCATCCTGCATTGCCAGCGAGTTCATAACAGTGGCGAGCATACCCATATGGTCACCTGTGACGCGGTCGATACCCGACTTGGCCAGACCTTCGCCACGGAAAATATTACCTCCACCAATCACCAAGCCGACCTGAACGCCAGCCTCCACCAGCTCTTTGATCTCTTGAGCAACCCGTGAGATCACATTCGGATCAATGCCGAAACTCCCTTCACCCATCAGCGCCTCGCCGCTGAGCTTTAGCAAAATCCGCTGGTAGATTACCCCCGACATATCACTCCCGTTTTTCTCATTATATTATGAGGTTTCTGCATAACTCCTCAATCCCCTCTCCCTTGAGGGAGGGGGGTGTCGTAAATGCACCCGTTCCTTCTCCCTACGAGGGAGAGGGTTAGGATGAAGGGTCTATTAAATCAATAAATTACCTATTGATACCCCTCACCCCAGCCCTCTCCCCGGTGGGGAGAGGGGGATTTTGCAAGAACTTCTTACTGGTAAATATTGATGTTACAGCGTTTGCGGATTAACCGTTAATCTGCGCCATCACTTCATCAGCAAAGTTCTCTTGCTTCTTTTCGATACCTTCACCCACTTCAAAGCGGGTAAAGCCTTTTACCGCGGCACCTGCTTCGCTTAGCAGTTTCTCGACGGTAGTATCAGGATTCTTTACGAATGCTTGTCCTACCAATGTAATTTCAGCCAGGTATTTACGTATCTGACCGCTGATGATCTTGTCGATAATGTTTTCTGGTTTACCACTCTCCAGAGCACGCGCCTTAAATATCTCACGCTCCTTCTCGACCAATTCAGCGGGAACCTGATCCTCCGAAACACAGGTTGGGTTGGTAGCCGCAACATGCATGGCGATGTCTTTACCCAGGGCTTCGTCACCCCCTTCGACCTCAACCACTACACCAATGCGAACACCGTGGCGATAGCTGGCCAGCTGACCACTTTCGGTCTCTACACGCTGAAAACGACGCACATTCATATTCTCACCAATCTTGACGATCAGTGCTTCACGCGCAGTGTTAATTGTAGTCTCTTCACCAACATGGAGGGGCTGCTCCAGCAGCTCTTCGACAGTGGTGACTGATGAGTTCAGTGCACACTCAGCTACCGCATCGACAAATGAGGTGAAATTATCATCCTTGGCAACAAAGTCAGTTTCACAGTTGACCTCTACCATCGCGGCTTTTTTGCCGTCAGCACTGAATTGGATAGCGATGATGCCATCAGCGGCGGTACGACCCGCTTTTTTTGCTGCTTTTGCCTGCCCGGATTTGCGCATCTGCTCAATCGCTGCATCGATATCACCGTCGGCTTCCACCAGTGCTTTCTTGCACTCCATCATGCCAGAGCCGGTGCGCTCACGCAGCTCTTTTACCATAGACGCTGTAATGGCCATGATTGTTGTCCTCTACTTTAACTTGTTTGTTAACGACTGTTCCCGAACATGCAGAGTCGCATGTCAGGAACAAGCCCTAAGAAAATATCACTCCACAGTTACTTCGACAGAGGATTTACTCTGCAGGAGTAGTTTCTGCCTCAGCAGCAGTTGCGGCGGCGGCAGCAGTTGCGGCGGCGGCAGCAGGTGCGGCGGCAGCAGCAGGTGCGGCGGCAGCAGCAGGTGCGGCGGCAGCAGCAGGTGCGGCAGCTGCCACCTCTTCGCCACCGAGGTGCGCTGCACTTGCACGCCCTTCCAGAATTGCTGCAGAAGCACCCTGCACATAGAGCTGAATGGCGCGCATAGCGTCATCATTGCCGGGAATGACATAATCTATTTTGTCGGGATCGTTGTTGGTATCAACAACAGCAACAATAGGAACACCCAATTTACATGCTTCTGCGATGGCGATATTCTCATGACCGTTGTCAATCACAAACAGGACATCGGGCAGGCCAGGCATATTTTTGATACCACCCAGGCTGCGATCCAGTTTCTCCATCTCACGGCTCAGGCCCAGTGCCTCTTTCTTGTTGAAGCGCTCAACAGAGCCATCCTCAAACATCGCTTCGAGATCTTTTAGTCGCTTGATGCGCTGCTTGATGGTCTTGAAGTTGGTCAGCATGCCACCCAACCAGCGATGGTTGACATAGGGCATACCGCAACGCTCGGCCTCTTCTTTGATGGTGTCGCGGGCAGCACGTTTGGTGCCGACAAACAGAACCTTACCGCCGTTGGCAGCAAGAGAACCGATGAAGTTCATGGCATCATTGTAGAGAGGAAGGGTCTTCTCAAGATTGACAATATGAATCTTGTTACGATGACCGAAGATGTAGGCCCCCATTTTGGGGTTCCAGTAACGGGTCTGGTGACCGAAATGCACGCCTGCCTCTAGCATCTGGCGCATGGATACTTTGCTCATAATTACTCCGAATTGTACGGGTTAGGCCTCCACATACCCCAGCTACCGACCCGGTTTCCCAGGCACCCCGACAGCTGTGTCGGTATATGTGTGTGATTTTCACCGCCCTCACAGGGGTCGGTGCCACGAAGTCGTTTGCGATTTCGGGGAGCGTTTTATACCATAACGCGTCTACCGCCACAATCGGCGACGCCAAGTTTATTCATACCATTTTCCCGGGAATTCAACTGGATGAGCATCATTATTAAAACCACCGATGAGATTAAAAAAATGCGGGTAGCCGGAAGGCTGGCCGCCGAGGTACTGGAGATGGTTGGGCCCAACGTCGTCCCTGGAGTCACCACCGGTGAGCTAAACGCTATCTGTCACGACCATATCGTCAATATTCAGGGTGCCATTCCTGCTCCGCTCAACTACCGTGGATTCCCAAAATCGATCTGCACCTCAGTCAACCATCAAGTCTGCCACGGCATTCCCGGAGGTAAGAAGCTGAAAAATGGTGATTTTGTCAACATTGACATCACCGTCATCAAGGATGGCTTCCATGGCGATACGAGCAAGATGTTTGCCGTCGGTCAACCCTCTATTCTGGCCCAACGACTGGCCAAGGTGACCCAGGAGTCAATGTGGCTCGGCATTAAGCAGGTCCGCCCCGGTGCCCACCTGGGAGATATCGGCAGTACCATCCAGCAATATGTCGAGGCAAACCACTACTCTGTGGTTCAGGAATATTGTGGCCACGGTATCGGCAGGGGCTTTCATGAGGAGCCCCAGGTACTGCACTTCGGCAAGGCGGGTAGCGGTATCCAGCTGCAGGCGGGCATGTGTTTTACCATCGAGCCGATGGTCAACTCCGGCAAAAGACAGGTGAAGATGCTTCCTGACGGCTGGACGGTGGTGACCAAGGATCGCTCTCTCTCTGCCCAGTGGGAGCACACCATTCTCGTCACTGACAGCGGATATGAGGTACTGACCCTCCGTGACGAGGAGCGGTAGATAGAATATGGAGCCACTTCTCAATAATCCAGTGCAGATGGATAACGTTCAGGCGGGTGCAGTGACACCTTTTCAGGACGTACAGCAACAGGCATGCTGCTGTGAACGTACAGGGATCTATTCATTGCGTATCCTGAAAAGGGGTTACTGCGCCCCTATGGCACGGACTTTTTGAGAAGTTACAAAATGGAGCATCAACTCTTTGATTCAGAAACGCTTCCTCTGGCATTGAACAAAGGGTTAGAGCCTCTTGCGCTTTTCCAGAACTCGATCAAAGAGGCCAAAGAGCAGCTCAAAAACCTCTTTGATCAGCGGCAAGATATCAATGATCTGGTCAGGGCAAGGGCTCGCTTTATTGACCATATTCTCCAGCAGGCATGGAAGCTCAAAGTCCCCAGCGACTGTGATATCTCACTTATTGCTGTCGGTGGGTATGGCCGTGGAGAGCTGCACCCTTCATCGGACATCGATCTGCTTATCCTGTTGGCCGATGAGAACAGCCCTAGCCTCCTGGAGGCACTGGGAGGGCTGATTACCTTCTTGTGGGACATTGGGCTAGAGATTGGTCACAGCGTTCGCACCTTTGACGAGTGCGTCAATAAGGCCAAAGAGGAGATCACCACGGCGACTAATTTGATGGAGAGCCGCCTGTTAGTAGGGCCAACAGCCCCTCTAGAGCGACTAAAACTGGCCACGGGACCCGGTGAGATCTGGCCCAGCGACGCCTTCTTCAAGGCGAAGCGGGAGGAGCAGAAACAGCGTTACCTGAAATATGAAGATACGGTTAGCAGCCTTGAACCCAACATCAAAGAGAGCCCCGGGGGGATGCGCGACATACAGATGATCGGCTGGGTGGTAAAACGTCATTTCGGTGCAGTCACCATGAGTGATCTGGTGTCACACGGATTCCTCACTGAGGAGGAGTTCCACGATTTGATGGATGCCCAGACGTTTCTCTGGCAAGTCCGCTTTGCTCTACACCTGCTCACCGGTCGCCACGAAGATCGTATCCTCTTTGACTATCAGCAGATCCTGGCTGGACAGTTTGGCCATACCGACGATGAGCGGCAGTTGGGGGTAGAGAAGTTCATGCAGCAGTACTATCTGACGGCTTTGCGCGTCAGTAGGATGAATGAGATGCTGCTACAGCTCTTTCATGAAGCGATTGTATTGAAAAGTTATCTCGACCCGCCCAAACCGATCAACCGCCGTTTTCAGTCGCGCAGTGGGTTTTTAGAAGTTATTGACGAGAAAACCTTCGAAAAACAACCGCTGGCTCTACTCGAACTTTTCAGGGTGATGGAGCAGCACCCTGAGCTTCAGGGGGTGTGCGCCAGCACCATCCGCCAAGCACGAAGCTGCCGTCACCTGATCGATGAAAACTTCCGTAACAGCCTGGAAGCACAGGCAATTTTCATGTCGATCATCCATGGCCCCATCGGCATCTCCCATGAACTTCGCCGCATGAACCGTTATGGAATTCTCGCCCGCTATATACCTGCTTTTGCTAATATCGTCGGGCGAATGCAGTATGACCTATTCCATATATATACCGTCGATGAGCACACACTACTGGTTATCCGTAACCTGCGCCGCTTCACCGTAGAGGAGCACCGTAATACATTCCCACTGCTGACTGACATCATGGGGCGACTACCGACACCCGACTTACTCTACCTTGCCGGCTTGTTTCACGATATTGCCAAGGGTCGCGGGGGTAACCACTCACTGCTGGGAGCGGAGGACGTCAGGGTCTTTGCCCAACAACACGGACTGAAAGAGTACGAGTGCAACCTGGTCGCATGGCTGGTCAAGCACCACCTGTTGATGTCAATCACTGCCCAGAGGCGGGATATCAGTGATCCGAAGGTGATAAACGAGTTTGCCCGCGAGGTGGGGGATACCGTGCGGCTGGACTCTCTTTACCTGCTAACCGTGGCCGATATGACAGCCACCGACCCCAACAAGTGGAACAGCTGGAAAAATTCTCTACTGCGTGAACTCTATATGAATACCAAACATGCCTTGCTACGTGGGTTACACAACCCGCAGGAGCAGGATGAGGTGATTCAGAACAAACAGGCGGGTGCCCGCCACCTGCTAAAATCAGACGGCATAAATAGCGACCGGGTTAATGCTCACTGGGCCACTCTCAGCCTCGACTACTTTCTGCGTCACACTTGGGAGGAGATCGCCTGGCAGACTAAAACCGCACTGACCACCACTGCAGAAAAGCTACCTTTGGTTATCGTGCGCAAATCAAATACCCGGGGCGGTACAGAGGTATTTCTCTATAGTCGAGACCAGGACTACCTCTTTGCCCTAACCACCAGCCAGTTGGTTCAGCTCGGACTGAATATTGTCAGTGCCCGCATCGAAACTACCGACACCGGTTACACCTTCAATAGCTTCCTTATACTGGACGAGAACGGTGAACCGGTCACTCAAAAACCACGGCAAGATAAGATTACCCGCATACTCCGTAAAGCCCTGGTCTCACCTAGTACCGACGATGTAGTGGTCAACAAGCGCATTCCCAGGCAGTTGAAGCACTTCTCGACCCCCACCCGGATAGACTTTGCACTGGATAGCAACAATCAGCGCACCATCATGAAACTGGAGTCAGATGACCGCCCCGGCCTACTCTCTCAGGTAGGTTATGCCTTTGTTGACTGCAATGTCCGCCTGATTAATGCCAAAATTGCCACCATTGGAGCCAAAACTGAAGATACCTTCTTTATTACAGACCATGAAAATCGTCCACTCTCGAAATCGGAGCAGCTTCAATGTCTCGAGAAATCGATCCACGAACGACTTGACCAGATGGCTGATAATTAAATAAAAGCTATTGTTACACCTTGACGCAGACTGTAAAAATGGCCCAAAGTTAGGGCCACTAAATTTACCCTGGCACCGGGAGAGACCTAATGAGTGATATTCAGGCGATTATCGAAGAAGCGTATGAGCACCGTGCTGAAATTACCCCACGCTGTGTCGATACCGTGGTAAAGGATGCCGTTCTTGAGACCATTGAGATGCTGGACCGGGGTGAAATCCGGGCGGCTGAAAAAAAAGAGGGGGTGTGGGTTGTCAACGACTGGATAAAGAAAGCAGTGATGCTCAAATTCCGCATCCAGGACAACCTGTTTATCAAAGGCGGCTTCACTAACTATTACGATAAGTTCTCATCAAAATTTTCCAGCTACGACTCGCGTGAGTTCCGTGAAAGCGGAGTCCGAGTAGTACCTCCTTCAACGGCCCGGAAGGGAGCCTATATCGCGTCCAGCACCCTCCTATTATCCAGCTACGTCAATGTCGGCGCCTATATCGACAGCGGCTGCTTTATCGATATCTGGGCCGCCGTCGGCTCTTGTGCTCAGTTGGGGAAAAATGTGCATCTCTCCAGCAACGTAAGCATTGGCGGCGTACTTGAACCGGTGCAGGCAAGTCCCACCATCATCGAAGACAACTGTTTTCTCGGTGCTGGCTGTTCTGTAGTTGAGGGTGTTGTGATTGGAGAAGGCTCTGTCATCGGCACCGGTGTTCATATTGGGCAATCGACCAAAATATACAACCGTGACAGCGGTGAGATTCTCTACGGCCATATCCCTCCGGGCTCAGTAGTGGTCTCCGGCAGCCTACCCGCCAAAGACGGCAGTCATAGTGTCTACTGCGCCGTCATCGTCAAGCAGGTGGATGAACAGACCCGCGGCAAGGTGAGCATCAACGAGTTGCTGCGCGATATCTGATGGTCACGGTCTACGGCATACCCAACTGCGACACCATGAAAAAGGCAAGGAAATGGCTGGATGCTCAGGGTGTGGAGTACAGCTTTCATGACTTCAAAAAGCAGGGACTGGATAAAGATAGGTTGCTTGGGTGGGTCAAACTGGTTGGCTGGGAGGCTCTACTCAATCGCCGAGGGATGATGTGGCGGAAGTTATCGGATCAGGCAAAGGCCAATATTGATGAGGCGAGTGCTATTGAGATTATGCTGGAGACACCCACCATCATTAAGCGGCCGGTGGTTGATGTGGATGGTGAGATTTGCGTGGGCTTTTCAGAAACTCTATTTGATGGATTGTTCAGATAAGAACCTGAGTAACTTATCCAAGCCTAATTTCATATTAGACAAGACCCCGTGAAGATTTTACTATAAATAGAGTGTGTAACTAATCCCCCTTCTCCTTACCCCTCAATAAAAACGGGTCAAAAAAAAAGAAATGAGAGTAACTGTCTTTGGTGTTGGCTATGTAGGCCTGGTACAAGCAGCGGTACTGGCTGATGCGGGTCATGATGTTTGCTGCATTGATATTGATAATGAAAAAATTGAGAACCTAAAAAAAGGTATTGTACCCATCTACGAACCCGGCCTAACCCCTTTGGTTGAGCACAACTACAAGGAGGGTCGCTTACACTTTTCAACAGATGCTGAAGAAGGTATCGCCCATGGTGAGTTGCAGTTTATCGCGGTTGGCACACCGCCGGATGAAGATGGCTCAGCAGACCTTAAATATGTGCTGACCGTAGCAGAAACCATAGCCAGACACATGACCTACAGGAAGGTCATTGTGGATAAAAGCACGGTACCTGTCGGTACGGCAGACAAGGTCAAGGCGAAGGTAACTGAAGTATTAGCCAGTCGCGGCAAAACCATTGAGTTTGACGTAGTATCCAACCCGGAATTTCTCAAGGAAGGTGCCGCAGTAGCAGACTGCACCAAGCCTGACCGTATTGTTATAGGCACAGACAGTGACAGTGTCGCTGACACCATGAGGGAGTTGTATGCCCCGTTCAACCGGAACCATGATCGCGTTATCGTTATGGATATTCGCTCGGCTGAACTCACTAAGTATGCCGCCAACTGCATGCTGGCCACCAAAATCAGTTTCATGAATGAGATTTCCCAACTTGCTGAGAGGCTGGGTGCCGATATCGAAGCGGTCAGGCACGGCATTGGATCTGATAGCCGTATCGGCTACCAGTTTATCTACCCCGGCTGTGGATACGGCGGCTCCTGTTTTCCAAAAGATGTACAGGCACTTATACGCACCTCAGACAGCATTGGGTATGACAGTGAACTTCTGAAAGCGGTAGAGGCTGTCAATTATCGACAGAAACAGCTGGTTTTTGATAAGATTTCCAACCATTTTAACGGAGATCTTGCAGGCAAGACATTTGCGCTGTGGGGGCTAAGTTTCAAGCCGCAGACCGACGACATGCGTGAAGCACCATCCAGAGTGGTGATGGAGGC
>JBEVXV010000893.1:0-2708 GCA_040505915.1 Sedimenticola sp.
AAGTCGGCTTAACCGCTGATTTCAGGAAACAGCCGGAAACAACTGAAAACAGGGGCTGCGAAAACGGGGAAGTTTACCCTAATCGGGATCGGTGGGAAACACCATCTGGAGTGAAAATATGCCGGAGTTTATAACGTAACCAGCGACCGGGAGAGTCACAGCAAGCAGCAACTCTTGTGAGTGGGTCTCATCAGGTATGACGCTAAGGTACGTCACTCCCAAAATAATCGTTTCACTGTTTTCATCGGCATAAACAAACGCTGCCTGCCTTCATGCAGGCAGAGAGTTTGGAAGTTGTATTGTAAATAGAAACGCTCAGCATCAAGATTTACACAATCAACGATCACGGCATACGCTTGCATGTGAGCGTTTATTTTTGCAAAGTTTTCAAGAGCCTTTATGAGCGTGATCTTGCCAAGCCCCTGTCCCTGGTAGTCCACATGGACGGCCAACTGTGCAAGCAGAAACACGGGAACCGGATAGTGTGGTAGTTTTCTTGCCATTTCCCGGGGCAGGTGATCCCTGGAAATGGATCCGGGAGCAATGGTGTAAAAAGCACAGATGGGATATTTTCCATTGGCAACAGGCTGGGCTGCAGGTAGCAGCATGGTATTGCTAACCCCGGCGGACATATGTCTGACGGCCTGCGTCTGAATGAAAGTATTCAGCGCACCCTCACCACAATCGAACGACGCCCGCTCATGGGTGTTTTTTGAGAGCGCTACAAATGCACTACCCCAGCTCACTTAATTCCCTGCTTGCGGGTAAATTCCGCTGCCTCCTGCAGTGCCTTATTGGGTTCCTGAGCCTTTCCGCAAGCACGCATAAAACGATCAAAAACATCATTTTCAACCGCCATACTTTGGTGCTCGGCAATCACCCTGGTTGCATCGGCATCCATCAGCTTCACCACATATTCAGAAAGACTTTTAAGCCCGAGCAGCGCAGAGGCTTTCTCTGCTTTTTCTTTGACTTCTTCATCCAGCCTCATATCGAAACGTGCTGTTGCCATGCTCTGATTCTCACTCTGTTTTTTTGTACGGAATAATTCCGTACACGCCAATTAGTAGGACTATAGGAGTGAGCGGGCAATATGTCAATACGTACGGACTTACGCCGTACATCCAGGAGCTTACCCAAGAATAGAACAGTCATTCAGGTAACTATTCAGCACACCCAAGAAGTCCGCTATTTCTGCGTTAAAAAATGATCATTTGCACAAAATAAGCTCGCATTTTGTGCCTTTTTTATCCTCAGGCCTGCCCTGTACCAAAATTCTGAAAACCACAGCTATGGTGGAACAGAGCTGTTGTAGGAGTGAACTTGTTCGCGATTAGCTTCGTAGGAGGCTCCTCGCGAACAAGTTTGCTCCCAAATCTAAGTTCTGGATTACCGTACTGAGTAGTACTAATTCAGTATAGAAAAAAATGTCCGGCTATTCTTGACTATTTGGAATGTGCCGCACCAATGTGTCAGGAATACTTGACACTCATCTAACGCCAGCTATGATTGACATATGATTGAGATACGGACATATCAGAACAAGCAGGGTAGCTACCCATTTGAAGAGTGGTTGAATGGAGTTCGTGATAAGAGGGCTGTAGCTAGAATCCGCACCAGAATCACTCGCCTCACCATGGGTAATGAAGGTGACTGGAAGCCGGTAGGTGAGGGAGTTAGAGAGTTGAGAATTTCAGAAGGAAAGGGCTACAGAGTCTATTACGCCTGGGATGGTATGAAGATAGTTCTGCTGCTCTGTGGTGGCGACAAGAGATCACAGGTTAGCGACATCGATAATGCGAAAGTGTACTGGAGTGAATACAATGCCTAAACGATACAAGGTATATGAAACAGCAGAGCACCTGCAGACACCGGAAGATATTCAGCTTTATCTTGAAGCGGTAATGGAAGAGGAAGATCCACAACTTCTTCTAATGGCACTGGGTGATGTTGTAAAGGCAACCAAAAATATTGCAGAACTGTCCAGAGAGATAGGTGTATCAAGGGAGACGCTCTATAAGGCCCTATCAGAAGAAGGAAACCCAAGATTTTCCAGTCTCACCGGCATTCTTCATTCCCTGGGTCTCGGTTTGTCTGTACGACCGCTACATCACAGCTAGAACAGGGTCGGAGTCAAACCGCGCAACAGAGGTGGGTAAAACCGATACTATCGGGCGGTTTGACTCCGACCCCGTACTCCCGCGATGCGGCCCGAAGCATCCGTCTGCTCGTCGCACCGTGCGTACGTGTCCGTCCACGGCTCCTCACGCACACTCCACCCAACTGAGGATCCCAGGATGACAACTACCGTCCCTATTCAAGCAGTGTAAAGTGTAAGCCCTGTGCTGCTTTTCGATCAAAGGTGTAGGTGGTTTTGCAGTGGTGAGTGTGGTTAAGTTGCCCGATCAGGTAGTCAGAAAAGTCAGCGGTACCGGTTTTGTACTTGCGAAGTGCAGCCCAGGACGCTTCCCACTGCTCAATGGCCAGTTCGGATGAGGTCAGTAACTGCTGCAATACTTGGGTGGTAATGCTCTTTTCGTACCGATAGCCCCTACTGAGCACCCACACCAGTTCACACAGGACAATCGAGCTGATATAGCCTGGATTTTCGGCGCTGCAGCTATTCTCAATCAGCGTAGTTGCCCGTGCGGCCTGGACGGGGTCGTCCTGGATAATGTAACGGGCCAGAATATTGGTATCAAGCCCAA
>JBEVXV010000894.1:0-3418 GCA_040505915.1 Sedimenticola sp.
CATATATGCGCATGCGCAAAGTTTTCAAAACGTTTGGAAACGTATCACTCAGTAGACATACAGACTCTACAGCCAACCATCGTGGAAATGAAAATAAACAAAAACTTAGAAACTCACAGTCTTTTTTAGAGGTAGGCCACAGAACACAGAAATGGAAAGACAGAAACTTATCGTTGCAACTCTCAACGTAAAAAATGTTTCCTCCAATGGTGCCTACACACAGGAAGTTCTACATAGAACAGACATCTTATGTCTGCAGGAACACTGGCTCTTTGATTTCCAACTCGCGTCACTGAACTCTATCTCATCAAAACATCATGCACACAGCAAGGCAGTTGACACGGACAATCCGATCCCCCCAACCCAGGTCCCAAGATGATATGGAGGCGTGGCCATTCTATACAGAACCGATCTAAAACAGACAATAACAAAATATCCAGATGGTGGAAACAGAATTGCTGTGTTGGGAATCGATACTGAGCCGCCACTGTGCATTTGCTGTGTTTATATGCCAAGCAGAGGAAATTCAAGTAATAATGAGTTCATTGATACATTGGATGAGCTACGTGAAATCATCTCGAAGTTCTCAAATACACATGCTCTAATCATATGTGGGGATATGAACTCGTCACTGATGTTGAGACAGGGAAATGCTAGGGACCATCTCCTCTATGAATTTGTCCAAGAGAACCAATTATGTTCGTCGCAGACAGGACAACCAACATTCTTCCACACAAATGAACAACATACAGCAGAGCTGGATTATATCCTATGCAACAAGGTGGCAAACACACTATCTGGATGCGTTTCAGTACAGACAGCAGATGAAAAGTCTAACACCTCTGATCATCACCTAGTGAAAATAACTCTAAATGTCAAGTCTTCTCTGACGGATATCAAAGGAGGATTTTCTGTGAAACCAAAATGGGACTTATGCAATAAATCACTCTACGCTGATCATGTATGTTCACAAATACACTCATTCCCACACACCATACAATCTGCACTGGACCTCCGTCTTACTATAGAGGGCCTATTCTCAACACTAAAATCTGCAACTAGAATAAGTATCCCGAAACACAAGGATTATATTGTTCATAAACGGACTACAGATCGCCCATGGAATGACAAAATTACTGATGCTGTGAAGCTCTGTAAACAGATCTGGTGGGAATGGAGGCAGGCCGGAGAACCTGCAGGTGCCCAGCATCCTCTCAACCAACGAAGGAAACAAGCCAAGCGGAATCTGCGTAAAGAACAAAGGCAGGAAGTAGCGAGAAGTAGGAATATTGCCCTCCAACAAATTATGGATGCGGAACCAAATCCCAAAATCTTCCATGCACTGATCAGAACACAGCGGAAATGCAGCAGCTCCTCCACCAAAACCCTCGTTGTGAACGGTACAACCCTACAATATGATGAGGATATCGTAGAAGGATGGGCCACACATCTTGGTAACCTAGCCAAACCATCGGATAATAAAAAGTTTGATGACGACTACATACGTGGTGTAGAGAGTGACATCCTCCACATCGAAGAAATATGCCGCGGTACAAATACGCCCATACGACCGTGCAGTGAGATGGAAGTTCTGAAAGCGATAAGGAGGCTTCATACAAACAAAGCTGCAGACTGCTTCGGAATTACAAGTGAGCACTTCAAATTCGGAGGGACTCCACTGAACCTGTTTGTCAAAAACTTCATCAACCATGTATTTGAGACTGGAAAAGTACCGTCATTCATCAAATTAGGTATTGTGACTCCTGTATACAAGAAGGGGGACCCAACAAATCCATCTAATTACCGAGGTATAACAGTGACACCGGTTCTGTTGAAGATATTGGAACAGGTCCTGAACAACCGCCATACAAGAATACTGGATTCAAATCAGTCATCTCTCCAGAAAGGCTTCACACCTGGAATGTCATCATTGAATGCTGCCATCATCCTGACAGAATGTATCAAGGAAGCAAAGCACTGTAAGCAACAGCTGATTGTTACAACCCTAGATGCACAGAAGGCGTTTGATGTCGTCAACCACCAGTCACTGCTGAATAAGCTCTACAGAGACGGCATCGAGGGTATGGACTGGATGTTACTGAAGGATGGCTACAGCGATCAAAACTCGATGGTGAAATGGAAAGGATTGACGTCCTCAACATTTGAACTACATCAAGGTGTCAGGCAAGGGGGTGTACTGTCCACGTCGCACTACAAACGGTACAACAATCCACTGCTGCTGGAACTACAGAGAAAATATGTTGGTGCTAAAATTGGTCCCATCCAAATCCCACATGTTACGTGTGCAGATGATGTTGCACTACTATCACACAGTACCCTTGAGATGCAAGAAATGCTATACTGCGTTGAGGGCTATGCACAGCGGGAGAGATACTGCATCAACCCGACAAAGAGCAGTGTGCTAACGTTCAACAAGCCGAGTGATTTCCTGTACTCGTTGGATGACGAGCCTATTCAACAATCACAATCTACAACACACTTAGGAGTCCACCGCAATCTGAAGCAGACAGTTGATGCGCAGAGAATATGTAATATTGGAAGAAGAACCTGCTACTCACTTATGGGACCAGGATTCCACAGTAAGACTGGACTTCGACAAGACCAGAAAGGATACATCTGGACAACATATGTGCTCCCAAGGATGCTATATGGTCTAGAGGTCCAAGACCTACGAAAGAAGGACATAAATACATTGGAACAGTTCCAAAGGAAAAGCCTGAAGCAAGTCCAAGGACTCCCGGATAGAGTGGCTAACCCAATTGCGCTGAGTCTCTTGGGTATTCTACCAATATCAACCCAAATTGAAAAGAATGTGCTCAACTTGTTCTACGGCATCATTTCGCAACCTAACACAATCGACTATGAGATTGCTACGCGACAACTGGTCAACAGACAGATAGGTGACAACAGCTGGTACTCCAAGGTGAAACTTCTCCTGCATAAATATAGGTTACCAACGCCATATATGCTACTGGAAGATACTCCCAAGAAGGCACAGTGGAAAGTCCTACTGAACAAAAGTATCAAGGAACACACAGATGAGTCCTGGAGGGAGGAGATCGCCACGAAGTCGTCACTAAAGTATGTCGATACCGAGTCGATTGAGGCAGGTCGTCCACATCACGTGTACTCGTCAGTGAGGAATAATGTCTTCGATGTACACCGTGCCGAAATCAAGGTGAAACTCCTAACGGGAACCTACACCCTACAATCAAACAGGGCTGCATTTAACCAGTACTCTGTGGACCCAACCTGCCAGCTGTGTAAACACGCACCAGAAACAAGACAGCACTTCTTAGCCGAATGTGTGACATTAGAACCCTTCAGAGCCCCTTACATTTCAAACCTACGAACAATCATAACCAGTGTGGACACACAAAACATCATGTTAGAAAGC
>JBEVXV010000895.1:0-18214 GCA_040505915.1 Sedimenticola sp.
AGTTGATTGCACCGATCGCGATGGAAGAAGGTCTACGTTTCGCAATCCGCGAAGGTGGCCGCACAGTCGGCGCCGGCGTTGTTGCTAAGATCATCGAGTAATTTTTGAGTAATTGATATGGCCAACCAGAGAATACGTATTCGACTGAAGGCTTTCGATCATCGTCTGATCGATCAGTCTGCACGTGAAATCGTAGATACCGCGAAGCGTACCGGTGCGCAGGTTCACGGACCGATTCCGCTGCCGACCAAGAAAGAGCGCTATACCGTGCTGATATCTCCGCACGTTAACAAGGACGCTCGCGATCAGTACGAGATTCGCACGCATAAGCGTCTGATGGATATTGTCGATCCAACCGATAAAACGGTAGATGCATTGATGAAGCTGGACCTTGCAGCCGGCGTTGATGTTCAAATCAAGCTGAACTGAGGTTAAGAAGATGGCGATTGGAATTGTCGGACGCAAAGTAGGCATGACCCGAATCTTCACTGAAGAGGGTATATCTGTACCTGTCACAGTGATTGAAGTAGCACCTAACCGGGTTACGCAACTGCGTACAGAAAAGATTGACGGCTATAGAGCTGTCCAGATCACAACCGGAAGCCGTAAAAGCTCCCGAGTCAACAAAGCGATGGCGGGTCACTGTGCCAAAGCTGGGGTTGAAGCGGGCCGCGGTATTTGGGAGTTCCGCCTTAATCAAGGCGAAAGTGAAGGTATTGAGGTTGGTGGTGAAATCAATGTCGGTATCTTTGAAAATGGCCAGATCATTGACGTGCGTGGCACGAGCAAGGGTAAGGGTTTTCAGGGTGGCGTAAAGCGTCACAACTTCACGATGCAGGACGCAACACACGGTAACTCTATCTCGCATCGTGCGCTGGGCTCAATTGGCCAATGCCAGACTCCGGGTCGTGTGGTCAAGGGCAAAAAGATGGCTGGACAGATGGGTAATGTCCAGTGTGCTACCCAGAACCTAGAAGTGGTTCGTGTAGACGTAGAACGTAATCTATTGTTGGTAAAGGGTGCGGTACCTGGCTCCCGTGGTGGTGATGTGATTGTCACTCCTGCCATCAAGATGCTGAACAAGGGGTAATTACCGATGGACCTCAATGTACAGGCTGGCAATGGCGACGCAGAAACCCTTCAGGTTTCAGACGATGTCTTTGCAGCAAAATTTAATGAAGCACTGATTCATCAGGTTGTTACTGCTTATATGGCAGGCGGTCGTGCCGGCACTAAAGCACAAAAGAACCGCTCTGATGTCCGTGGTGGTGGTGCTAAACCCTGGCGGCAGAAAGGTACTGGCAGAGCGCGTGCTGGTACTATTCGCAGCCCGATCTGGCGTGGCGGTGGTGTAACCTTCGCAGCTCGTCCGCGCAACTATGCACAGAAGGTCAATCGCAAAATGTACACAGGTGCATTGCGCTCGATACTCTCGGAGCTGGTGCGCAGTGAGCGCATGATTACTGTTGAAGATTTCACTGTTGAAGCACCAAAAACCAAAGAGCTGGTTGCAAAGCTCGCAGGTTTTGATCTCAAAGAGGTCTTAATTGTCGCAGAGCAGCCGGATGAGAATCTCTATCTGGCTGCACGTAACCTCTACGGTGTTGATATTTGTGATGTCAGTGAAGTTGACCCAGTCAGCTTGGTCGGTTTCGATAAGGTGTTGATCACCTCTGGAGCTGTCAAAAAGCTGGAGGAGCGTCTGTCATGAATAAAGAGCGTTTGATGCAGGTTCTTCAGGGGCCGGTAATTTCAGAAAAGAGCACAATCGCTGCTGATACAGTCAGGCAGTTTGTATTCAAGGTAGTACAGGATGCAAGCAAGCCTGAAATCAAGAAAGCGGTAGAGCTGATGTTTGACGTAAAGGTTGAGCATGTTCGCGTTGTCAACATAAAGGGCAAAGCGAAACGTTTTGGCTCGATGATGGGTCGCCGTAGCAACATACGCAAAGCTTACGTCAAGTTGGCTGAAGGCAGTGATATCGATTTTGGTGCGGGCGCCTAACGGGCGGCCTGACGGAATCAGTTAGAGCGGAAGCAAGATAATGGCAATCGTTAAAACCAAACCAACATCAGCCGGTCGCCGGTTTGTAGTCAAGGTTGTAAATCCTGACCTGCACAAAGGTGAGCCCTATGGCCCGCTCTTGGAAAAGAAAAGTAAGAGCGGCGGTCGTAACAATAATGGGCGCATTACCACTCGCCATCGTGGCGGAGGTCATAAGCAGCGTTATCGTGTAATCGACTTTAAGCGCGATAAGGACGACATCGCCGGAACTATCGAACGTATCGAATACGATCCCAACCGGACTGCAAATATAGCACTGATCAAGTATGCCGACGGTGAGCGACGTTACATTATCGCTCCCAAAGGTGTAAGTGCTGGCGATGTTATAACATCGGGTGAAACAGCAGAGATACGTGCAGGCAACTGCCTGCCGATACGTAATCTCCCCCTTGGCTCAGTGGTGCATTGCATCGAAATGAAACGAGGAAAGGGCGCACA
Source organism: Sedimenticola sp. (assembly GCA_040505915.1). GTDB lineage: Bacteria > Pseudomonadota > Gammaproteobacteria > Chromatiales > Chromatiaceae > Vondammii. The sequence continues at coordinate 2,503 of JBEVXV010000895.1, forward strand.
AATAGCGCGTTCTGCCGGAACTTCAGCTCAACTGGTTGCGCGTGAGGGTGAGTATGCTACCCTTCGCCTCCGATCAGGTGAGATGCGCAAGGTTCGCAGTGAGTGCCGAGCCGTTATCGGTGAAGTGAGCAACTCAGAACATAGCCTTCGTAAGCTGGGTAAAGCGGGTGCCACTCGTTGGCGCGGTGTTCGTCCTACCGTACGCGGTGTAGCGATGAACCCAGTTGATCATCCTCACGGTGGAGGTGAAGGTCGTACATCAGGTGGTCGTCACCCGGTAAGCCCATGGGGCGTACCAACCAAGGGTTACAAAACACGTACAAACAAGCGCACGGATAAGATGATTGTGCGTCGTCGCAATCGTAAATAACCGGAACTGAGGTAAGCTAAGGTGCCACGTTCAATTAAAAAAGGCCCATTCATTGACCACCATTTAGTAAAAAAGGTGGATGAAGCAGTGGCCAGCAAAGTCAAACGTCCAATTAAGACATGGTCGCGTCGTTCCATGATTTCACCAGATATGGTGGGACTGACTATCGCAGTCTATAACGGGCGCCAACATATACCAGTTCTGATTTCTGAGAATATGGTTGGCCACAAACTCGGTGAGTTTTCAGTGACGCGTACTTATCGCGGTCATGTGGCTGACAAGAAATCTAAACGCTAAACGGGATTCGAACCATGCAGGCATTGGCTAAACTACGCTATGCGCGTATCTCGGCACAGAAGGGCCGTCTGGTCGCTGATCAGATCCGAGGTCTCCCGGTGGAGAAGGCTCTGGAAACCCTCACCTTCAGTAAAAAGAAGGGAGCAGACCTGATGAAAAAGGTGCTCGACTCCGCGATTGCAAATGCGGAAAACAATGAGGGAGCGGATATTGATGAGTTGAAGGTTTCTGCCGTCATGGTAGATGAAGGGCCGACAATGAAGCGTATTCGTGCACGCGCCAAAGGCCGTGCTGCTCGAATTTTGAAACGCAGCAGTCACATTACCGTGACTGTCTCGGACAAGTAAGGCAAGAGAGGCCATTATGGGTCAGAAAGTACATCCAACAGGTATGCGGCTGGGCATTGTCAAACAGCATACCTCTAAATGGTTTGCTGAATCGAAAGACTATGCCAACCTACTGAATGCAGATCTTGAGGTGCGCGACTATCTTAAGAAGCGCCTCTCTCAGGCATCGGTCAGCCGTATTCAGATCGATCGTCCAGCGAAGAACGCTCACATCACAATTCATACCGCACGTCCCGGTATCGTGATCGGCAAGAAAGGTGAGGATATAGACAAACTGCGCTCCGAAGTATCCCGTAGAATGGGAATTCCGGTACACGTTAGTGTCGAAGAGATCCGTAAGCCTGAATTGGATGCGCAACTGGTTGCAGAGGGTATTACCCAGCAGTTAGAGCGCCGCGTCATGTTCCGTCGTGCAATGAAACGATCTGTGCAGACGGCAATGCGACTGGGTGCCGGCGGCATTAAAGTGCATATCGCAGGTCGCCTTAATGGTGCAGAGATTGCACGTAGTGAGTGGTATAGAGAGGGACGAGTTCCTCTACATACATTGCGTGCTGATATCGATTATGGTTTTGCTGAGGCAAATACCACCTACGGTATTATTGGTGTAAAAGTTTGGGTCTTTAAGGGTGAGGTCTTCGATGGAGCTCCCCAGGAAGAAGTGAAAGTGCCCAAGCGTAGGTCTGGAAAGAGGGATTAATCATGTTAATGCCGAAGCGGACAAAATTCCGTAAACAGATGAAGGGCCGTAATCGCGGGCTTGCAGAACGTGGTGGTAAGGTGAGCTTTGGTGAGTATGGTCTCCAGGCCATCGGCCGTGGACGCCTAACCTCGCGGCAGATTGAGGCCGCTCGTAGAACTATTACCCGCCAGGTAAAACGAGGCGGGAAGTTATGGATCCGAGTGTTCCCTGACAAGCCGATCACCAAGAAGCCCCTTGAAGTACGTCAAGGTAAGGGTAAGGGTAACGTGGAGTACTGGGTTGCTCAAGTCCAACCGGGTCGTATGCTATATGAAATAGAGGGTGTAGATGAGGAGATGGCACGCAAGGCATTTACACTTGCTGCGGCCAAGCTACCTTTCAAAACTGCCTTCGCAAAACGGACGGTACTGTGATGAAAGCTACAGAACTAAGGGGCAAGAGCCCGGCAGAACTGGAACAATCTCTGCTGGATCTGCGCAAAGAGCAGTTTAATCTGCGCATGCAGCGCGGAAGTGGGCAGCTGAGCCGTCCATCGGAGATGAATCGGGTACGTAAGCATATTGCCCGTATTAAAACCGTTTTGAATGAAACAAGAGCAGGTGACGTATCATGAGCGAGCAGCAAGTTAGCAATCGCACGCTCCAGGGGCGCGTGGTCAGCGACAAGATGGATAAATCTGTCACTGTTATGATCGAGCGTCAGGTGAAGCACCCGCTCTACGGTAAATATATCCGCCGCTCCACCAAAATTCATGCGCATGATGAAGGTAATGAGTGTGCTATGGGTGATATGGTCATCGTTGAACAGTGCCGTCCGCTGTCGAAGAGCAAGAGTTGGCGTCTGGTTAAGGTTGTTGAAAAAGCATCCTGAAGATAGACCTTCGAATAATACGGTTTTCGTAATACTGAATTTATAGTTTGGGATAGTCCAATGATCCAGATGCAGACAATGCTGAACGTTGCCGACAACAGCGGTGCTAAGCGAGTCCAGTGCATTAAAGTACTGGGTGGCTCACACCGACGTTATGCCGGTATCGGGGATATTATTAAAGTAAGCATCAAAGATGCTATGCCCCGTGGAAAGGTAAAAAAGGGTGACGTTTATAACGCGGTTGTTGTTCGCACAAGAAAAGGCGTGCGTCGTCCGGACGGTTCTCTGATCCGTTTTGATGGCAATGCGGCTGTTTTGTTGAACACCCAACTGCAGCCTATCGGAACCCGTATATTCGGACCGGTTACCCGTGAACTGCGCAGCGAGCGTTTTATGAAAATAATCTCGCTCGCGCCAGAAGTACTCTAAGGGGTGAGTCATGGCATTGCGTAAAATTAAAAAAGGTGACCTGGTCGTTGTCATTACTGGCAAGGACAAGGGTAAGCAGGGAACCGTCCTGCAAGTGATTGACGACAAAATTGTCGTTGAAAACATCAATATGGCGAAGAAGCACGCCAAAGCAAACCCTGCTAAGGGTGAGCAAGGTGGCATCCTTGACAAAGAGATGCCGATGGACGCATCCAATGTTGCTATCTACAACTCGACAAGCGGAAAGGCTGATCGTGTAGGTGTCAAGAGTCTGGATGATGGGCGAAAGGTGCGCTACTTCAAATCCAACGGCGAAGTCGTGGATATCTGAGGCGGATAGTTAAGATGGCAAGATTACAGCAATTTTACAACGACGAGATCGTCGGTCAGCTGAAAGAAAAGTTCAGCTTTAAGAGCGTCATGGAAGTCCCCAGGATCAGCAAGATCACACTCAATATGGGTGTTGGCGATGCGATCGGAGACAAAAAGGTGATGGAGCACGCCGTCAGCGATATGGTCAAGATCTCTGGTCAGAAACCTATAGTTACTATGGCGCGAAAATCTGTTGCCAGTTTCAAAGTACGAGAAGGGTGGCCGATTGGTTGCAAGGTAACACTACGCGGTGAGCGTATGTATGAGTTCCTTGACCGGCTGATCAATATAGCTATTCCACGTATCCGTGATTTCCGTGGTATGAATGCAAAGTCATTCGATGGCCGTGGAAACTACAGCATGGGTGTGAAAGAGCAGATCATGTTCCCTGAGATCGATTACGATAAAATTGATACTCTACGTGGACTTGACATCACTTTCAGTACGACTGCTAAGACCGATGAAGAGGGGCAAGCACTGCTCGCCGCTTTCAAATTTCCTTTCAAAACCAAGTAGAGCTAGCATGGCAAAAAAGAGCATGATCGCTCGCGAAGTGAAGCGGGCCAAGACAGTTGCAAAGTATGCTGAGAAGCGTACAGCATTAAAAGCTGTCATCATCAATCCTAACAGTACCGCCGAAGAAGTGGATGATGCTGTTCTCAAGCTGCAGAAGATGCCTCGTGATGCATCGCCTGCACGTCAGCAGAATCGCTGTCGGATCACTGGTCGCCCACATGCGGTCTATCGCAAGTTCGGCCTCTGCCGCAACAAGCTGCGTGAGGCGGCGATGCGTGGCGATGTTCCGGGTCTTGTAAAAGCCAGCTGGTAATATATAATACGCAACCCGCATATGAATGATGCGGGCTAATATGTCGCCCTCCTGGGCGGGTTTATCAATCATTTAGGTATCGCATCTACTGGATGGCTGACCTAGAGGGTTTTAAAAAATGAGTATGTCTGACCCAATCGCAGACATGTTGACCCGTATTCGTAACGGTCAGCAGGTCGCGAAGGTGGCTGTGTCCATGCCATCGTCAAAACAGAAAAGTGCCATTGCTCAGCTATTGCTGGATGAGGGTTACATCAAAGGTTTCTCAAGTACTGATGATGCCAAAAGCACTCTCAGTGTTGAACTGAAATACTTCCAGGGCAAACCGGTTATCGAGCTTGTAAAGCGCGTAAGTCGGCCAGGTCTACGAGTCTATAAAGGCTCCAAAGAGCTACCGAAGGTTCGTGGTGGTCTGGGTATTGCTGTCATTTCCACATCCAAAGGTCTAATGACTGATCGTGCCGCCCGTGCTGCGGGTCATGGTGGCGAAGTCCTGGCCTATGTGGCGTAATCTGGAGGCATGAAATGTCACGAGTAGCAAAATCTCCGATTACCCTCCCGGCCGGTGTAGACTTCAACGTCGCAGACGATCAGGTGACCGTCAAGGGAACCAAGGGCACTCTGCATCTGACGCTGCACAAGTTTGTCACTGTTGCTAAGGATGACGCAGTCATCACCATCGCGCCCAAAGTAGAAGGTCGGGATGAGTGGGCAATGGCGGGTACATTCCGAGCACTGATCAATAGCATGGTTACCGGTGTCACTACTGGTTTCCAGAAGAAGTTGCAGCTGGTCGGTGTGGGCTATCGTGCCCAAGCCAAAGGCAAGGTGCTTAATCTCACCCTAGGCTTCTCTCACCCTATTGAGTACGCTGTTCCTGAGGGTATCACTATAGAAACTCCTTCTCAGACAGAGATTGTTGTCAGCGGTTGCGATAAGCAACAAGTTGGACAGGTTTCTGCCGAAATTCGCTCCTATCGTCCGCCTGAGCCCTATAAAGGCAAGGGTGTACGTTATGCGGATGAGCAGGTTCTGCGTAAAGAAGCCAAGAAGAAGTAAGGGTATATGACGATGGACAAGAAAACATCACGTTTGCGTCGTGCACGCCGTGCCCGCGCCAAAATTCAAGAGTTGGGTGTACATCGCCTGGCCATCTTCCGTACCCCGCGCCATACCTATGCGCAGGTCATAGCTCCCGGCAGCACCCAAGTGGTTGCCAGTGCCTCAACTCTCGATAAGGGTGTAAAGGCAGAGCTTGAAGGATCAGGTGGTAACTGTGCGGCTGCGGCCACTGTCGGTAAGCTGGTTGCGGAACGCGCCAAGGCTGCTGGGATTGAACGCGTAGCGTTTGATCGTGGCGGCTTTAAGTACCACGGTCGTGTCAAAGCGCTGGCTGATGCAGCTCGCGAAAACGGTCTTCAGTTCTAAGGGGCAGGCTATGTCGAATTTTAATGCAAATCCGCAAGGCGATGGCCTGATCGAAAAGCTGATACACGTAAACCGTGTGGCTAAAGTGGTCAAGGGTGGTCGAATTTTTAGTTTTACAGCACTCACTGTAGTAGGTGATGGCGAAGGTGGTGTCGGTTTCGGCACAGGCAAGGCGCGAGAGGTGCCAATCGCTATACAGAAGGCGATGGAGAGTGCGCGGCGTAACATGCGTAACGCCAGCCTTAATGGCACTACACTGCAGTATCCGATGATAGGGCGTCATGGTGCGGCCAAGGTATATATGCAGCCAGCATCTGACGGTACCGGTATTATTGCTGGTGGTGCAATGCGAGCTGTTTGCGAAGCGGTAGGTGTGCACAATGTACTGGCAAAGTGCATCGGTACCAATAATCCCATCAACGTTGTTCGTGCCACTATTAATGCGCTGACCGAGATGACAGACCCCGAGTCTGTCGCTGCCAAGCGCGGCAAGACGGTCGAAGAGATTCTGGGGTAGGTCATGGCTGATAAAAAGATGATGAAGGTAACGCTAACTCGCAGCATCAACGGACGCCTGGAGAGGCATAAGGCGTGTGTTCGTGGGTTGGGGCTGCGTCGTATACATCAGAGCGTACTTGTAGAGGATAGCGTCTGCACTCGTGGCATGGCGAATAAAGTGTCCTACATGGTTAAGGTTGAGGAAGCGTAACATGCGTCTGAACACCATTAAGCCCTCAGAGGGCTCAAAAAAGAACGCCAAGCGTGTCGGTCGTGGAATCGGCAGCGGTTTTGGCAAGACGGCAGGCCGTGGTCACAAGGGACAGAAGTCCCGTTCGGGTGGGTTTCATAAGGTCGGCTTTGAAGGTGGTCAGATGCCCTTGCAGCGTCGTCTTCCAAAAGTTGGCTTTTCGTCTCGTATTGGGCGCAGCACGGCAGAGGTTTGTCTTGACGAACTGGCAAAGGTCGAGGCTGACATAATTGATCTCAACGCATTGCAAGAGGCGGATATACTTTCACGCAATATAAAACGTGCGAAGGTGATTCTCTCAGGTGAGATTAAAAAGGCGGTAACGATTAAAGGTCTCGGTGTGACTAAAGGTGCGCGTGCTGCAATTTTAGCAGCCGGTGGGAAGATTGAGGAATAAATGACGGCTCAGGGAAATATGGCCGGAATGGCCGGTATGGGTAAGTTCACTGAATTGCGCCAACGATTACTTTTTGTTGTCGCTGCTCTATTGGTGTATCGGATCGGTACTTTTATCCCGGTCCCCGGTGTAAACCCGGCGGCCCTAGCCGCACTCTTTGCAGAGCAGGAAGGTAGCAACATTCTTGACATGTTTAACATGTTCTCGGGTGGTGCTCTGATGCGCGCCAGTCTGTTTGCTCTAGGTATCATGCCCTATATCTCGGCATCGATTATCATGCAGCTGATGTCGGCGGTTATTCCCAAGCTGGAGCAGTTGAAGAAGGAGGGTGAACAAGGGCGTCGTAAGATTACCCAGTACACCCGCTACGGCACAGTAGTACTAGCGACATTCCAGGCCATCGGTATCTCAATGGCGCTACAGAGTCAGCAGGCGGGCGGAATGTCTGTCGTCAGTCATTCGGGTCCCGGATTTATACTGACGGCCGTCGTATCTCTGGTAACCGGCACCATGTTCCTGATGTGGCTTGGTGAGCAGATTACTGAGCGTGGACTGGGTAATGGTATATCGCTGATTATCTTTGCGGGTATCGTTGCTGGTCTGCCCTCTGCTATCGGTGGGACGTTGGAGCTAGTTCGTACCGGTGAGATGAATGCGATAACTGTCCTTATACTGTTTATGCTGGCCGCTGCTGTAACGGCATTCGTGGTCTTTGTTGAGCGAGGGCAGCGACGTATTACAGTCAATTACGCCAAACGTCAACAAGGCAGAAAGATGTTTGCAGCGCAGAGTAGTCATCTGCCTCTAAAGCTTAATATGGCGGGTGTGATTCCACCCATCTTTGCCTCCAGTATTATCCTCTTTCCCTCAACGCTGGGTCAGTGGGTTTCTGGTCAGGAGAACATGCGCTGGTTACAGGATATTGTCGGTAAATTACAGCCTGGTGAGCCGATCTATGTACTGCTCTATGCCATGGCGATTGTCTTTTTCTGTTTTTTCTACACCGCGTTGGTGTTTAATTCGAGGGAGACCGCCGATAACCTGAAGCGCTCAGGTGCTTTTATCCCCGGATATAGACCGGGTGAGCAGACGGCACGTTATATTGATAGTGTTATGTCCAGGCTCACATTGGCAGGTGCGATTTACATTACAGCAGTCTGTCTCTTGCCTGAATTTCTTATCGTTGGCTGGAATGTACCCTTCTATTTTGGTGGAACGTCCCTGCTGATTATCGTAGTGGTGGTTATGGACTTTATGGCCCAGGTACAGACACATTTGATGTCACACCAGTATGATGGGTTGATGAAAAAAGCGAATTTAAAGGGTGGTGGGCCAGGTCTACTGCGCTAAAGCGAGTTAAAGATTAGATTGTATTCGGAGAGTGAGCCATGAAAGTTAGGGCATCAGTGAAGAAAATTTGCCGCAATTGCAAGATTGTTCGCCGTAAGGGCGTTGTGCGAGTGATCTGCAAAGAGCCGCGCCACAAACAGCGTCAGGGTTGATTTTTCAAGCTTGATTTATTAATAATATCCAGTTAGTATTGCGCGTTTTCCACGCGTGATGTGGATGTAAATTGTTTTTCAGGAGTTAAACCGATGGCCCGTATTGCAGGCGTCAACATTCCGGATCGTAAGCACGCAATCATTGCGCTGACATCGATCTATGGAGTCGGTCGTACCCGCGCTGCCGGTATCTGTGAAGCAGCAGGCATTGCGCAAGACAAAAAAATTCAGGATCTTAGTGAGGAGCAGGTAGATACTCTTCGCTCTGAAGTCGCCAAGTTCACTGTTGAAGGTGATCTGCGACGTGAGGTATCCATGAACATCAAACGACTCATGGACCTTGGTAGTAATCGCGGTATACGTCATCGTCGAGGCCTTCCTGTTCGGGGCCAGCGCACGAGAACAAACGCTCGGACCCGTAAGGGTCCACGGCGTCCAATTAAACGATAAGTCTGCGCGATAATCTCGCCGACTATTAGTTAAGAGACCACAGGAAACTGCAAATGGCAAAACCAGCAAGCCGTTCGCGAAAGAAGGTTAAAAAAGTTGTCACCGATGGTGTCGCTCATATACATGCCTCTTTCAATAACACCATCATCACCATCTCTGATCGTCAGGGTAACGTGCTGTCATGGGCAACCGCAGGCGGCTCCGGCTTCCGCGGTTCACGCAAAAGCACACCCTTTGCAGCACAGGTTGCTGCGGATCGCGCCGGTGAGGCAGCGAAAGACTATGGTGTCAAGAACCTGGATGTACACGTCAAAGGGCCTGGCCCTGGTCGTGAGTCAGCGGTTCGTGCTCTCAACAATGCCGGTTTCAAAATAACCAGCATCTGTGATGTTACACCTATCCCGCATAATGGCTGTCGCCCGCCGAAAAAGCGTCGCGTCTGATCAGGAGTTATAGAGAGTCATGGCAAGATATATTGGACCAAAATGCAAGCTGAGCCGTCGCGAGGGAACAGACCTGTTTCTTAAGAGTCGCGCGCGCTCAATTGAATCCAAATGCAACATGGAAAAGCAGCCGGGTCAGGGTGATGACCGTCGGCGCCGTCTTTCCGACTATGGGCTGCAGCTTCGTGAGAAGCAGAAAATGCGCCGTATGTATGGAGTGATGGAGAAGCAGTTCCGAAATTACTATAAGGCTGCTGCTCAGGGTAAAGGCGCTACAGGTGAGAACCTCTTTCGTCTTCTCGAGCAGCGACTTGATAACGTCGTCTATCGCATGGGCTTCGGTGCAACCCGCTCTGAGTCACGTCAGCTGGTTAGCCACAAAGCAATTGAGGTTAACGGTAAGGTGGTCAACGTACCCTCTTATAAGGTGCAGCCTGAAGACGTTATCACTATACGTGAAAAGGCTAAGAAACAGGCGCGTATACAGAACTCCCTCACAATGGCTGCTGAGTATGGCTTTGTTGAGTGGATTAGTGTTGACTCAAAGGCAATGAGTGGAACGTTCAAGCGTGACCCTGATCGTACAGAGCTACCTGCTGAGATCAATGAGCAGCTGGTTGTTGAGCTGTACTCCAAATAGGTTAATTGAGGGGTTGAAATGCCTGAGTTTGTAACCGATTTTTTGAAGCCGCGCCTAGTCAGTGTTCAGCAGATAACCGAAAACCACGCCAAAATCTCTCTGGAGCCGTTTGAGCGAGGTTTTGGTCATACGCTGGGTAATGCACTACGTAGGATATTGCTCTCCTCGATGCCTGGATGTGCCGTGATTGAGGCCGAGATTGACGGCGTACTTCACGAGTACACAAGTATTGAAGGTGTGCAGGAAGATGTTCTGGAGATCTTGCTTAACCTGAAGGATCTAGCACTCATCATGCACACTCGCAGTGAGGCAACCCTGACACTGAAGAAGTCTGGGGCAGGTCCCGTACTGGGAAGTGATATTACTCTCGATCATGATGTTGAGATTGCCAATCCAGATCATGTGATTGCCAACCTTACTAAACATGGTGAGTTGAGTATGACACTGAAGGTGGCAAAAGGACTGGGTTACCAGCCTGCTGCAACCAGAAATGCAGATGAGAGTGAAGATCGTCCAATAGGACGCTTGCAGTTGGATGCCTCCTTCTCACCGGTATGCCGTGTGGCATTCGCAGTTGAGGCTGCCCGTGTTGAGCAGCGTACTGATCTTGATAGATTGGTTATTGATCTGGAAACGGATGGAACTATCGATCCGGAAGAGGCGATTCGTCGCTCTGCAACAATACTTCAGGACCAGCTCTCTTCATTTGTAAGTCTTGATCAGACGACAAAGGCAGAGGTGGAAGAGGAGAGCAGCAAGCCTACGATTGATCCAATTCTACTGCGACCGGTTGATGATCTTGAGCTGACTGTACGTTCTGCTAACTGTCTAAAGGCTGAGAACATCTTCATGATTGGTGATCTGATTCAACGTACTGAAGTTGAGCTTCTGAAGACACCAAACCTGGGTAAGAAATCGCTGACAGAGATCAAGGACGTATTGGCTACGCGTGGTCTCTCTCTCGGCATGCGGCTGGAAGAGTGGCCGCCGGAAGGTATGGAGTAGGTCGCAACGCGTCTCTATCTACTACACTGAATTTTTTTGTTTACTATTTATTAAGGAAGTCGATCCATGCGTCATCGCAAATCAGGACGGCAACTGAACCGTAACAGTTCACACCGTAAAGCTATGTTCCGTAACATGACATGCTCTTTGCTACGTCACGAGCTGATCAAGACTACATTGCCTAAAGCTAAAGAACTGCGCCGCGTGGCCGAGCCGCTTATCACTACCGGAAAATCCGACAGTGTCGCTAATCGTCGCCTTGCCTTCGATCGTCTGCGTGATGATGAGGTGGTAGGTAAGCTGTTTGATGAGCTAGGCCCACGTTACACCGAACGCCCGGGTGGATACCTCCGCATACTTAAATGTGGCTATCGGGTAGGCGATAAAGCCCCTATGGCTTACGTTGAGTTGGTTGATCGTCCAGATATAGATGAGGATGCTGTCGAGATCGATTAATAGTGCTCTTGCACTATGTTAGAAAGGCCGGGTGATTTGTATCACCTGGCCTTTTTTATATACGATAGCGTAGATCTCAATCACCTTCGATAGGGCTAGGCTTCTACAGTCGAAGCCAGTTATAGACGCGCTTTTTCGAAGGATGAAGTGAGATCAGTTGTGCATTGAGAGTCCGCTATATGGACTGATTACCGCAACGTCCACTTTTCTCAATCAATGTATGCATTAACGGCACCAGCCCCGCAGGAACATCACGCCACTCAAAACGCCAGCGCCAGTTCTCTTCATTGGCTACACCGGGAAGATTCATCCTCGCTTCACTCTCCAATCCCAGAATATCTTGCATTGGGATTACAGCTAATCTGCTTGAGGTGTTAAGTGCGCAGGTGATCAGGGGCCAAGGCGGATCCATCTCTGCGCTACCATCGGCACAATCTACCCGTTCCTTCTCCTCCCGGGAGAGTGTGTTGTACCAGCCAAGGGTGGTGTCATTATCATGGGTTCCTGTGTAGACAACCGAGTTCTCAGTCAGGTTGAGAGGTAGGTAGGGGTTGTCGGGCATACCGTCGAAGGCAAACTGCAGCACTTTGGTACCTGGTAGTCCAAATCGATCCCGTAACTCAGATACTTCGGGGGTGATGATTCCCAGATCTTCAACCACGATGGGGAGTTCTTCAAAGGTGTTGAGCAGGGTCTCAAACAACGCATGTCCAGGCGCTTTTTCCCAGTGCCCATGGATCGCGGTTTCACAGTCGATGGGGATACTCCAGTAGGCCTCAAAGCCACGGAAGTGGTCAATTCTCAAAAGGTCAAACCACTCCAGCTGACTTTTGATCCGTTCACACCACCAGCTGAAGCCATCCGCATGGATACTATCCCAGTCATAGAGTGGATTGCCCCAGCGCTGTCCGCTCTCTGAAAAATAGTCTGGTGGGACACCGGCAACTGCACTGGGCCTGCCGTCTGGGCTGAGTTGAAAGTAGTGTCGCTGAGACCAGACATCAGCACTATTTTCGGCAACAAAGATGGGGGTGTCGCCAAACATCAGAATCCCTCTGCTGTTGGCGTACTCACGCAGAGCCTGCCACTGTCTGAAGAAGAGAAACTGTGCGAAGCGGTGAACTTCAGTCTCCTTTTTTAGCTCCCGGCGTGCCTGCTGTAGTGCTGATGTTTCGAAATTACGTAGTGCTGTCGGCCACTCCCACCAGGATAGATACTCATGGTGAGAACGAAGTGCAAGAAACAGAGTGTAGGTATCCAGCCAGTGGGCATGCTTGTGGCTGAAGTGGTCATACTGTGACCAGAGCGCCTCTGTTGCCTCTCTTTTAAAGCCAGCCCAGGCGCTACTGATGGCGCTCGTTCGATCAGGGCTATGGTCTGTCGGAAAGGGCGCTAGCCAGCCTTCTGTAACCAGTGCGTCGAGGCTTATAAGTTCGGTATTTCCCGCATGGACAGAGAGACACTGATAGGGAGAGAGGCCATGGGAGGGCTGCCCAAGAGGCAGTGTTTGCCAACAACCAACGCCACAGCCAGCCAGAAAATCGACAAACCTATAAGCATCACGACCGAGATCACCCTCTGGAAGGGATGTTGGGTGTAGCAGAATGCCTGCCATGCGACGTGGCAGTACGCTGCTCCCTGGCTCACCAGTCATCGGGTGAAATCCTGGCCGCTACGCATGACACCGCCTGCGGCTGGATCACCCGATCCGTGGCTTATCACCTCATCTAAACTCTCAGGTGAGGGTCTGTTAAGTCGCCTGTAAAGGTTGCCCAGGTGTCTGCGATACATATTGTCGAAATCGCTTACCGCCCCTTCGGGATTATAATCCCCAAACCACCAGGCCCAGTCAGATGCCTCGCAGATGGCGAGTTCGTGTTCTGCCTGTATTAGCGTCGCGTCTGTAAGTCGCCCTGAACTCTTCTCTTCATCGAAGGCTCTTTTTACTTCACATAACAGATCCCACGCGCGATTTTTCCCAGGATCACCAATCCAGGTTGAGAAGGTGCCGTGGACCCAGCTACCGGCAGTAACATCGGTGAGTAGCGGACTCTGACGCTCGGTTTTTAGATACTCGCTGTAGGTGGTGAGGTTAATGCTGGGGTGAATGGAGAGGTGTTTATAGAGGGCGCTAAGGAAGTAGTAACCGTTGTAAGGGTAGGTCTCCCAGGCGTTCTCCCCATCGAGAATGATGGAGACGACGCTGTCTGGAGTATCTTTAGATCGGGTAGCAATGGTTTCAAGGTGCGATATCAGATTGGCAACCGCATCATCACCATGCCAGCGTGCATATTCAAAACCGATGAGGTCTGATAGCCCATCGTCGCGAAAGAAGCTGTGTAGGTCGGTTTCGCTGATGCGGTAGGGCGTGTAGAGCCAGTCTTTCTCAGCGACTCCCTTCTCTTTCGGTGTCAGGCTATTACTGAGTACGTTTTCTCCACTGGCCGCCCACTTGATTCCGTGCTCATCCAGCAGCTTGAGTGTTTGGGTTGATATCGCACCCTCTGCTGGCCAACAGCCGCTGGGTTTAAAGCCGAAATGTCGTTCAAAGCAGTCGATACCCTTGTCGATCTGCCAATGGGCGCGAACCTCACCTCCAGGGTATTGCTCGGCTTGGGGCAGGGGGATCTCTGGCCAAGCCTGTTGGGCCGATTTGAAGTCCAGTAGTAGCGGCATAATCGGGTGGGAATAGGGGCTGAAAGAGAGTTCCACCTGACCACGTTCGGCCAGTTTGCGGTAGCGCTCTATTAGCCCACTGAGCAGTTCACTGATGACAGTGAACAGCAGGCTGCGGTCATCAAAGTTATAGAGCCTGGACTTCTTTAACAGGTACTTGATACGTGGATCTTTGTGTCGAACTGTCTCGCCAATCCACACCAGGTGGTACCAGACCAGCAGGTCGGTAAGAAACTGGTTAGAGAGGTAGAGGCTGCGTGTTTCCAGGCTTTTTACATCACCAGCCAGTGATGCCAGTTGCTGGAAAGCCTCATACCTGCTGATAGCCCGCTCTTCGTTGGCTTTGAGGCAGGCTTTGATCAGGTTAGTGCGTTTGCCGGGATCAGAGGGTAAGTCGCTGGCAACCAGAGATGAGAGTACCGGGTCGGTGACGGGTGTACGATCCTCCAGGTATCGCCTGCACTGCCGGCTGTAGTCGCTGATCTGCTCAAGCAGGGTTGGAGAGAAGTTGACTACGCATTTGGCGCTGGGGCACTCCTCCAGGTGGGCCACCATGTCGACATAGTCCTTGATCGCATGGAGATAGGTCCAGGGGAGTTTGTAGTCTCCATCGTGCTCATCCTGGTAAGGGGGTTGGTGCATATGCCAGCAGAGAACCACATTAAGCTTCTCCTCAGAGTGCATAGTTGAGATCCTGCCCAAGCATACCCGGACTGACGAGAATGACACCCTCCTCGCTGATGTGGTAGTTTCGAGCATCCTCCTCTGGGTTTTCGCCGATGACGGTGTTATCGCTGATAACACACCCCTTATCGATTACCGCCTTGGTAATACGACAGTTCTCACCAACCTCTACATCCGGAAGAATCACCGAGTCCTGGATATTTGAACGGCTGCCGATATGGACGTTGGAGAAGAGGACAGAGTGGCGTACGTAGGCACCGGCGATGATGCAGCCGCCGGAAACCATGGAGTCGACAGCCATGCCGCGCCGATCATCGTCATCAAAAACAAATTTAGCCGGTGGTTGCTGGGCCTGGTAGGTCCAGATCGGCCAATCTTTATCGTAGAGATTTAACTCTGGGGTGACGCCGATCAGCTCGAGGTTAGCCTTCCAGTAGGCATCGACAGTACCGACATCTCGCCAGTAGATGCGCTCACCGGTTATCTGGTGTTTGAAGGGGAAGCCCACCACCCGATAGCGGTCGATGATGTGAGGGATGATGTCGTGACCGAAGTCGTGGGTGGAGTCTGGGTCACCCGCATCCCTGATCAACTGCTCATAGAGAAATTCGGTGTTAAAGACGTAGATACCCATCGATGCCAGTGCCTTGTCGGGCTGCCCTATCATCGGCTCGGGGTTGTTCGGCTTCTCGACAAAAGCGGTAACCTGGGAGGTTTTATCGACACTCATAACACCGAAAGATTTGGCCTCCTCCAGCGGCACTTCGATGCAGCCTACCGTCATATCGGCCTCATGATCGACGTGGTGTGCCAGCATGGTTCCGTAATCCATCTTGTAGATATGGTCACCGGCAAGGATAAGTATGTACTTGGATCCGTGGCTGCGAAGGATATCCAAATTCTGGAATACGGCATCTGCCGTCCCTGAGTACCAGGATTTGCCCACGCGCTGAGAGGCGGGAAGCACCTCCACATACTCTCCAAACTGACCGCGAAGGAATGACCAGCCATTATTGAGGTGGAGCAGCAGCGAGTGCGCCTTGTATTGAGTGAGCACGGCGATGCG